>NZ_JADPJJ010000012.1:0-59427 GCF_023073375.1 Bradyrhizobium sp. 197
CTCCGAGACCCGCATAATCCACCGAACCGCCGTATACGGACCCGTACGTACGGTGGTGTGGGAGGGGCGACGCCGCGAGGCGTCCCCCTATCCCGATTGGAGCTCAAGGCAACTCAGAACTGCGTAATTGCCTTCCCGTCGGCCCCGACCAGGCCCGACGGCGCCTCCCCGAACACCAGCCCCTCCGGCTGAAACTTGAGGTGATGACAGCCATTCTGTCGCGTCGAATGCGTCCGATGATCAGGGTCTGTGCGGACAAACCATCGTCAGATAGAGCAGCGTCGGCGCCTTGTCCTCGCCATCGCGATACTCCCACTCCAGCCGGATCTCATGCCGGTGCGCGTAGGCGTCGCTCGCCTTGTGCGTGACGATCTTCGTCTTCATCGGGATCGGCGGCTCGGAGTTGAAGCATTTCCGGACGCAGGCATCGAGCAGATCGCATCGCGTCAAGGGGATGACGCCCGGCTCGTCGCTGGACAAGGGGATCGTGTTGGGCTGGGTGCTGAGGTCGACGCGAGCCCGGCCCTTTTCCTTGTGCCAGTACGCAGCGCTCCCATCTGGCCATCTCTCTGGCGGCGTCAAAATCAGGTGGTATTGGCCGTATTCCAGCGTCGGCAGGTGGATGTCCGGAGACGCCTTGAGGATGTCCACGCTCCGCTGCATGTTCTCCAGCGGGAAATAATTCTCGTTCATCAAATCTTTGAATGAAGCCCCGGTATATGTTCTTGAGCCCATCGCCTTTTCCTTCAATATGTTCTTGGCTTTATGTTCTTGGCTTTGCGAAAATACGTACAACTCCAGCGACGCCGGTCAGCTTGGCCAATCCTCGCGCCGTCGAATATGTGCCCCATCTTTGTTGGGATTTGCTTACGCTACCACTCAGGACTGAGTTTCGTCCAGATCGCCAACCGCACCGTGCCCCGCTCACGGTGAGGAGCAAGCGCGATTGCTAAGCGGTTTTCGACAGGTATTCTTATCGAGAGTTGCTCGCGGATTCTGGTCGACAGAATGCCCGCGACCTTTGAGGCGCAGGAATGAATTGCTTCACGTGTCAGTCTGCGATCGGTCCGGACGATAGCTGGTGCTCCAGATGCGGGGCCGCGGTGCGTCAGCGGGTCGACCCCGACAGCGAACGCCGGTTTGTGACGATTCTTCGTGCCGATGTCATAGACTCCACAGGTCTTGTTGCCGAATTGGAGCCGGAGGAGGCTGTCTCGCGCCTCGAGCCGGCACTGGCGGCCATGAGGGCCGCGGTACGCCAGTTTGGCGGCATCGTCAGCAAGGAGCTGGGAGACGGGCTGGCTGCCGTCTTTGGCGCTCCGATCGCCGACGACAACCATGCGCCCCTTGCCTGCCATGCGGCGATCGAGCTGGTCCGGCGCGTCGGCAGTTTGGGGGATCCCGGGCTCCAGGTCCGGGTCGGTCTGCACTCCGGCCATGTCGTTGCCTACATGGTCGCCAGTGAATTTTCCAAGGTTTACGAGATCGGCGGCGCCGCCCAGCATCTGGCCGCGCGGCTGGAGACGGCAGCCGAGGCGAACCAGATCTACGTGTCCGAAGCCTGCCAGAAGCTTGCGGACGGGCATGTCCGCTTTGATTTTCTTGGCCGCAAGACCCTGCGCGGTTTCAACGAAGCTCTGCCGGTCTATCGGATCATTGGAGCGAGCGATCTTTCGAGCTGGCGGGTGCGACGCGCTCGTAGCGTCTCCCGGTTTGTCGATCGGACGACGGAGCGGGCGCTGCTATGGCGCGCTGCGGAAAAGGTCGTCACAAGCGGGCAGACTGTTCTGCTGATGGGTGATGCGGGCATTGGAAAGTCGCGGCTTGCGCACGAATTTGCGCAGGGCCTCAGGGCTGACGGCTGGCGGTTGCTCGACGTCGAGTGCAGCCCAAATCTTCAGGGCGCGCCATTCAGCACCCTGAAGCGACTGGTGCTCTCCCTCCTGGAGGCAGTCTCCAAGGACTCAGATCGCCTGACAGACCCTCGAAGGGAATTGTCGCCGGTCCATCAGTTTGCAATCGACGCGGTGCTGGATTTGCCCATTTCCGATCCGCGTTGGAGCGAATTGGAGCCCTACGCGCGGGGACGGGCGATTTCGGAGGCAAGCTGCGCAATCCTGGAAGGCGTAGTCCGCCATAACGGCACCGTTCTTCTCATCGAAGATCTGCACTGGGTTGATCGAGCCAGCGACACGGTCATTGCCGCCATAGCGTCGCTGCAGGTGCCGAATCTGTTCGTTTTCCTCACGAGCAGGCCGAACGGAATGCCGGAATGGATCGCGCGTTGTCATGCAGAAGTGATCGCGATGCGGCCATTGGACGATGAATCCGGAATGGCCATGTTGGCCGACATGCTCGGCACGTCCGTGACGAATGCAGGCTTGAAGAACCGGATCATCTCTCACACGGCCAACGTTCCGCTGTTCATCGAGGAGGTCTGCCGTGGTCTGAAGGATAACGGCACACTTCGCGGCCAGTGGGGTGATCTGGCCCTGGTGCGTCCTATAGAAGAGCTGGGTATCCCCACAAGTATCCAAGGTGTGATTGCGGCGCGACTCGATCGGGTATCGAGGCAGGAGCGCCTGGTTTTGCAGGTCGCTGCCGCATTGGGGCCGCGATCGAGCGAAGCCGTCGTGCGGAGAGTCTCGGACTTGCCCGAAGACGCCCTGCGGGACTGCCTTGCGGCGCTCGATCGGGCCGAGCTGCTGGTCAAGATCGATAGCGACATCGCGGACTCGCTTGAGTTTCGACACGAGATGGTTCGCCAGGTGACCTACGAGTCGATGGTCGAAAAGGTCCGCGAGAGCGTACATGCGCGCGTTCTTGCGGCATTCGAGAGCGACGAAATATTGAGAGATGATCCTGACGCTCTCTGTTACCACGCAATGCGTGCCAAGGACTGGCCCAAGGCGTTCGACTACGGAAGAAGCGCCGCACAGAAGTGTCTTTTGCGCTCGGCATATGCAGACGCGGTCGACTACTTCCGGACCGCGATGAGTTCACTCGATAAGACGCCAATAACGAGTTCGAGGGAGACGAATGCCATTGATCTCCGGATGGAGGCGCGCATGGCGTTCATCTGGTCCGGTCGGGTTGCCGAGTGGGTCGATCTGGGAAAGGAAGCTGACCAACGGGCCAGCGAGATCGATGATGTCGGCAGAAGGGTTGCCGCCAAGACGGTCATGGCGGGTGGGCAGAACTTCTATGGGACGCCTTCGGAGGCCGTTACTCTTGGCGAGGAGGTCGTTGGTCTTGCCGAAGAGTCCGGCAACCCGGGTTGGCGCAACCTTGCGCAATACAATCTCGGGCAGGCCTATTTTCTTGCCGGGCGCTATCGCGAGGCGGAGCGGACTATCGCGCGCGCCCGTGCCCATCTCATGGGGCCGGAAGCGAGTGCGCCCTTCGGAACTCCCCCCAAATACACACTCCTTCTCTGCTGCATGATGAAGAGCTTCACCCACACCGTCATGGGCGAGCTCGATGCCGCCGAGCAGCTCCAGCGCGAGGCCGCGGCGATCGCGGAGGAGACGGCCCGGCCCTACGACCGTGTCGCCGCTGCCTATAGCGGCGGCTGGCTGAAGCTCGGCCGTAACGAGCCGGCGGCGGCCGCGGCCATTCTCGAAGACGGTTTTGTCCTGGCGCAAAAGCACGGCATCCGGCTGTTCGTGCCGGTGCTCGGCTGTCACCTCGGCATGGCCTATCTGGAGCAGGGGCTGTTCGACCGCGCGCGCGGCATGCTGACCGAAGCGCGCGAGGAGGCGAAGGCGGTCGGCTATACCTCGGCGGTGCTGCGCAGCTCGATCTACCTTGCGCTCGCCACCCACCGCCTCGGCGACATCCAGGCCGCGCAGAACATGCTGCGCGAGGCGCGCAACACGGCGCGGCAGCAGGGGTTTTCCGGCCTGGAAGCCGAGGCGCTGTTCGGCGAGGCCGTGGTGACGCCGACGTCGGATGCGGCGGCCCGTGCGGCCATCCTTGCGGCCCTGCGCGCGACCATCGCGATCGCCACTGAGAGCGGCGCGCTGCCGCTCCAGCACAAGGCCGAGGCGATGCTGAACGAGATGGTGGCGCGGGACGACGAGCTGACCTGAACTCTGCTCCCGGTTGGATCGGCCGCCGCGGCCGAAATCTGCCCGACGCGTCAAATAAATCCGGCAGGCGACGCAAGGGTTTAGCTACTGTGCATGAGGTTGTTTTCGCCCTTCTTTTGAAGGGTCTCCCATTGTGCAACGCAGAGACGGCACGCTTGTGCGGCCCGCTTTGATGAAAGCCTCTTGCGCGCACAGCAAGGTCGGCTACCGTCGGTCCTAGCCGCAGGGGCAGGCGACATTTCGATTCAAGTTTTTTAGCATCCGATTTTTCGGCGCCGCGACGGCGCGACGCCCACCGAACGAGGCGGGGCCATGTTTACACGGGACCAGTCAGCGCTGCTTGCGCCGGTCGAGCGCGATTTGCGGCTCGATCTCTTCCGCGGCATCGGATTGTGGATGATCTTCCTCGACCACATCCCGCACGACGTCGTGGCCTGGCTGACCTTGCGCAATTACGGCTTCAGCGACGCCGCGGAGTTCTTCGTCTTCATCTCCGGCTATCTGGTCGGCTGGATCTACGGCCCGATCGTCGCAGGCGGCTGGTTTCTCGCGGCGCTGAAGCGGCTGTGGCGGCGCGCGGCCGAGATGTATGTCGCTCACATCATGCTGTTCCTGTTGTTCACGGCGCAGATCGCCCGGACCGCGCGCCGCTTCGACAATCCGATGTACGAGCACGAGTTCAACGTGTTCAATTTCCTGTCGCATCCGGACGAGCTGATCGGCCAGGCGATCCTCTTGAAATACAAGCCGGTCAATCTCGACGTGCTGCCGCTCTACATCACGCTGGTGTTCGCCGCGCCCTTCATCGTCTGGTGCCTGGTGCGCCGGCCGAACCTGACGCTCGCGGCGTCCGTGCTGCTTTATCTGCTGTCGCGCTGGTTCGACTGGAACGTCGCCTCCTATCCGCCCGGCACGACCTGGTACTTCAACCCGTTCTGCTGGCAGCTGATGTTCGTGTTCGCGGCCTGGTGCGGCATCGGCCAGATCGACAAGGTCGCGACATGGGCGTGGTCGAAAGCGGCGATGGGGCTGGCCGCGGCCTGGCTCGCCTTCGCGCTGCTGATCGTGATGACCTGGCATGTCCCTGCGCTCGAAGCCCTGGTCCCGAAATGGATGATCAAGGCGATCTACCCGATCGACAAGACCGATCTCGACATGCTGCGCTTCACGCATTTCCTGGCGCTGGCGATGTGGGTGACGCATTTCGTCTCGCGCAAATGGCGGGCGCTGCACGGGCCCTGGCTGAGGCCCGTCATCCTGTGTGGCCGGCATTCGCTGCCGATCTTCTGCCTGGGCGTATTCCTGTCGTTCTCGGCGCACTGGATCCTGACGCAATACACCAAGGGCGTCTGGGAGCAGCTCGCGGTCTCCGCCGTCGGCATCATCATCATGATCGCAGCCGCCTGGCTGCTCGACCGGGCCAGACGAGTGCCGAACCTGTTCGTGAAGGTGACGGAGGTCGAGGAGGCCGACGCCGCATTGCAGACCGCGCCGGCGGCAACTGCCGGTCGTTGAGCATCGCCAGCCTGCATCTCGTGGAGAGGT
Source organism: Bradyrhizobium sp. 197 (assembly GCF_023073375.1). NCBI lineage: Bacteria > Pseudomonadati > Pseudomonadota > Alphaproteobacteria > Hyphomicrobiales > Nitrobacteraceae > Bradyrhizobium > Bradyrhizobium sp. 197. The sequence continues at coordinate 5,637 of NZ_JADPJJ010000012.1, forward strand.
TCATGTCCAGACGTTTGTTGACGGTCGCCGGCGCCCTCCTGCTCCTGATCTGTGACGCAGCGGCCCAAGCACCCTCGCCGGAGGCGATGAGCGCGGCGCGCAAGCTCGTGGTCACCTTGAAGATCGCGGATCAATATCGCGCGCTGTTGCCGCAGCTTCTGCTCAAGCTCCGGCCCGTGGTCGCGCAGGACAGGCCGGAGATCGAGCGCGACTATGACGCGATGACGGCACCCGGCTCCGAGATCTACACCCCGGCGCTGACCTCGATGATCGACCAGGTCGCTGCCCTCTATGCCCAAGGCTTCAGCATCGACGAGCTGCGCCAGATCGAGGCCTTCTATGCCCAGCCGGCCGGGAAGAAGTTTCTGGAGAAGTCCGATGCGCTGGCGCAGGCAAGCGCGCAGATCGGCCAGGCCGTCAGCCAGAAGGCTGCCGACGAGTTAAAGCAGCGCCTGATCGAGGCGCTGCGCCAGAAGGGGCACAAGCTGTAGACAGCTCTCTCAGTGGATAGCCGCGTACATGATCCTCTCCTCAGTCGCGTCCTGCGCGGAGAATTCCTCCACAACCTTGCCCTGGCGTGAGACCAGGATCCGGTCGGAAAGGGCCATGATCTCGGGCAGATAGGACGAGATGACCACGACCGCCTTGCCCTCGTCGGCAAGCCGGTTGATCAGCTCGTGGATCTCGACGATGGCGCCGACGTCGACGCCGCGCGTCGGCTCGTCGAAGATGATCAGGTCCGGCTCCTGCACCAGCGATTTTGCGATCACGACCTTCTGCTGATTGCCGCCGGAGAGCTCGACCACCTTGCCGTGGTCGCCGATGGCGCGCACCCCGAGTTTCTTGATCCAGCTCCTGCCGACCGTCTCGGTTTCCCGCCGGGACAGCATCATGCGGCCCTTGGGGAATTTCGACAGCAGGCCGAGATAAATGTTGCGCGCGATCGAGGACGTCTCGAAGAAGCCCTCGACCTTGCGGTCCTCGGTGACATAGGCGATGCCGGCCTTGACCGCCGGCGCCGGTACCCGGTAGCGCACCGGCTTGTCGTGCAGCAGGATTTCTCCGCCGTGGAAGAAGTCGCGCTTGAGCACGCCGGAGACGATCTTGAAGGTTTCGGTGCGCCCCGCGCCGACCAGGCCGAACACGCCGGTGATCTGTCCCGCGAACACCGACAGTGAATTGTTCTTCACCATCGGCGCCATCTTCAAATTCTGCACCGTGAGCACGCGCGCACCGGCCGGCCGCACGTTACTTTTCCTTGCGCCGTAGAGCGTGTTGGAAAGGTCGCGTCCGACCATGGCCTGCACGATCGCGGCACGGTCGAAATTTGCGGCCTCGTCGGTCGCGACATGCTTGCCGTCGCGCAGGACCGTGATGCGGTCGGCGAGCAGCAGGGCCTCTTCGAGGGCGTGCGAGATGAAGACGATCGAGACGCCGCGCTTCTTGAGATCACGGACGAGGTCGAAGAAGTATTTCTTCTCTTCCGGCGTCAGCGATGCGGTCGGCTCGTCGAAGATGATGACCTTGGCGCGATGCAGAACCGCGCGCGCTATCTCCACCATTTGCTTCTTGGCAGCTCCAAGGCCGCTCACGGTCGCAGTCGGCGTGACGTCGAAATTGAGCGATTGCAAGAACTGTTGTGCGGCGATGTAGATGCCGCGCAGGCGGTTGTAAAACTTCTCCTGCCCGAGAAACAGGTTTTGCGCGACCGTCATGGTCGGCACCAGGCTGTTCTCCTGGAACACCATGGCGATGCCTAGATTGCGCGCCTCCAGCGGCGTCCTCGGTGCGACGTCCACGCCGTCAACCGTCATGGCGCCTGAGGTCAGCGTCACCACGCCCGCCATCACTTTGGTCAGGGTCGACTTGCCGGCGCCGTTCTCGCCGACCAGTGCGTGAATCTCGCCGCGGCGGAGGTCGAAGTCGACCCCGTCGATGGCGGGCACGCCGGCGTAGAGTTTTGTGGCCTTGCGCAGCGAGAGCATGATGTCGCTCATGAACCAAACTCCTCGGCAAGGCCGGCGAGGGGCAATCTCAGGACACGGCCCGGCCCCTTGGCGATCAGGACGAGATCGTCGCCCATCTCGATGGCCGCAACGACGCCGTGATTGACGCCGTCGACCCGGCTGTGCAGCGAGTAAAGCGGCTGGCCGTCGGCGTCGAGCCGGATGACTAGCCCATAGGAGCGCGGCGGCGCCCACGGCTTGATCACGCCCATGGTCTTGATATGCGCGCCCTGCATCGGCTCCTTGAACGAGAGGCCGGAGCGCAGGCGCGGCGCGACCCAGTACTCTGGATCGATTTCGGCCATCATGCGTCGCCGGTAGGCCGGCTCGCGCAGCACGAACTCGATGAGCTGGGTGCGCGCGGTGAAGGCCGTCAGCCAGTAGCCGCCGCCCGAGGCCTTCGCCAGCCGCGATGGATAGACGGGAAGGTGAGCAAGCATTGTCTGCGGTGCAGCGCCCGGCGCCACCAGGACGAGGCGGTGACGCCAGCTCTCGCTGACCAGCACGCCATGGCCATGCGCGCAAGCGCCGAAGGCATGGCCGAGCCCTTGCGCCAGCGGCGTCACGGCTTTGCTGCCGGGATCCAGCCTGAACACGCGGCCGCTCCGGTTGAGCTCCATCAGGTCGCGCGCCCAGTCGTCGACGCCGCATGTTGTGGAGCCGTCAGTCGCAATGAGCGTATTGTCGTCCGCGAGCGCGAGCGCGTTGATGGCGTTGAACGCGCTATCGGCAAACGTCGTGCCTGGCTGCTCGGCCGAAGCGTTTGCGTAGAGATGCACCTCGCGCCCTCCGAGCGCGACTGCGAGGCCGCCGTCGGGAAGGGCACACAGGGCCGAGATAGGCCGATCGAAGCTGCGGACCTCTGATGCCGAGACGCCATCCAGGCGCATCAAGCGCGGACCATCCGCAATGAAAAGCTTGCTTCCATCGGTGGCGATGTCCTCCGGCGCTTCGCAGGTCAGCAAGATCTCCGCCGATTCCAGCTTCTGGTTGGGCTTCAATGCGCCGTCAAAGGACGGCACGGTGATGGTGGCGTCGCCCCGCCCGAGAAAGCGGTTGGCGAACTCCCTGACAGCCGCGATCACGATTGCTTTCCCCACCTCTTGTCGTATTGGACAAAGTTCGGATCGGCGTTGTCGAGCTTGTAGCGGCCGATCCGGTTGTTGAGGATGCCGCCGAGATAGAGATAGCCGCGATGCTCGCGCATCGATGTGATCATCGGATGGTTTTCGCCGCGCAGATCCCAGAGCGATTCGACGATCTTGCCCTGCTCGTTGAACTTGACCACGCAGCCTGTGTTGATGTTGGGGAACAGCCACTCATCCACGGGCACGCGTTTGGCCATGCGTCGCCGGAAGCCAGGCATTTTCCAGGCGAGGTCGAGCGAGGGGCTGCGCATGCCGACCAGCGCCAGCCAGTAATTGCCATCCGAGGCCAGGTTGATGTTGTCAGGGTAGCCCGGCAAATTGTCCATCACCACCTCGATGGCATCCTTTTTCGGTCCCGCGAACCAATAGCGCTTGATCGAGCAGCCGAACGTTTCGGCAAACAGGATCGACTGGCCGTCGCTGGCGACGCAGATGCCGTTCGGGAATTTGAGGCCGCGCAGCTCCGTGCGTGTCGTGCCGGTCTTGGTGTCGTAGGAAATTATGCGTCCGTTGCCGCGCGCCTCAAGGCCGTCGATCGGCCATTCGTCCATCTCGTAGCGCACAGTCGCCTCCGAGAAGAAGATGAGGCCGTCGTCGGTGATGTCGAGATCGTCGGCGAGCCGCAGGCGGCTGTCGTCGTTGACCGAGCGCATGCTGCGGTTGGTCTCGTCGGTCACCTTTTCCACCGTTCCGTCGGGCCTGACGCGATAGAGTCCCATGCCACCGATGCAGATGTAGAGGTTGTCCTCGCGGTCGAAGGCCATGCCGAGCGGCTGGCCGCCGATATGGGCGAACACCTCCATCTTCTGATAGTCCGGTGCGAGAAAGCGGATGATGTCACCGTGGCGCGAACCCGCATAGAGATTGTCGTGGCGATCGAGGATGACGTCTTCGGGTGCCTCGATCCGTCCGAGGCCGATCAGCTCGACGTTACGCAGCTTGTCGTTCTGCTCGAACGGGCCGCCTTGCCCGATTTCGGTCGGTGGGGGCGGTGGCAGCGCGTGATAGGTGGGCGCGACATAGACTTTGCTGATGATGCGTGTGCGGTTCTTCTGCCAGCGGATATCGACCATGGCAGCGACAAGCAGGATACCGGCGAGCGCCATCCGGTTGACGCCGCCGCGCGCGTTCATGGTCGTCAGGCCGTTGGTGATCAGGAGTACGATCAGCACCCCGACGGCTGATTTAGCCACCGAGCCCTTGCCGCCGCCGAGCGTGATGCCGCCCAGCACCGTTGCGGTCACCACGATCACCTCAAGTCCGACGCCGATGTCGCCGCCGACGGTGCCGAGCCGGGACGCGAAGAACAGCGCGCCGATGCTGGTCAGCACACCGCTCGCGACGTAGCAGAGCGCAATGGTGCGGCGGACGGGAATGCCGGAATTGTAAGCCGAACGGCGCGAGCCGCCGATCGCGGTGATGTGCCAGCCCGGACGCAACCGCGTCATGAAGATATGACCGAAGATGGCGATCACGATATAGACGAGCGCCACGGTCGGAAAGCCGAAGACACTGCCGCCGCCGATGAAATCCCAGGACGGAATGTCGGGAAGGGACGACGCGATCGCGTTGGAATAGCGCTGGATCAGGAGATCGTAGGCCGAGCGGTAGATGATCAGCGTGATCAGCGTGGTGATGAAGGCCCGTAGCCGCAGATATCCGATCAGCACACCATTGATGGCACCAAGCAGCGCGCCGCAGAGCAGCGTCGCGGCGACCACCGCCGGCACCGGCCAGCCCAATACGTCGAGCAGATAGAGGGCGCAGAAATCTGTTAGCGCGAAGATTGAACCGACGGAAAGATCGATGCCGCCGACGATGACCACCAGCGCCAGCCCGAGCGCGATGAAACCGATCTCTCCGGCCTGGCGCGCGGTGTCGGCAAGGCTCGCCGGCGACAGGAAATTGTCGATGGATCGGCTGAGCGCGAGGCCAATGATCAGGAGAAGGATCACCGGGATGGCTGTCTCGGTCCATCGCTTGGACAGAATTTCACCGAGCAGATGATCAGGCCAGTAACGGTAACGCAGACTCGTCAGGGTATCGCGCATCGGCATTCCAGGACCTTGCAAATTTGGAGCGACGTCCCGGGCGCGAAGCGGCCCGGGACGCTTGAGTCTGGTGTCGTGGAATTATTTCTTGAGGTCGCTGAGATTCCAGCAGGCCATCTGGCTATCGGCGTTCTCCTTGGTGATCGGAATCAGCGTCGTGTATTCCGAGCCCTTGATCGAGCCCGGCTTGACGCCTGATGACAGCAACCACTTAATCGTGCCGGCCATCTGCGCCGCCTGCGTCGGCACGTCGTAGCTCATGTTGAGATCGAACGCGCCTGATTTCACCAGCTCGCACGCGCCCTTGCGTTCGCCGCCGCCCGAGGTGGCGACGAACACCTTTCCGGTGAGGCCTGCTTCCTTGACGGCCGCCGCGGTGCCGATATCCATGCCGTCCCAGAAGCCGACGATGCCGCAGAGATCGGGATTCTGCTTCAGCACCGTTTGCGTGATCGCCTTGGCCTTGGCCGCGTCCCAATCGGCGGCTTGGCTGGACACCACCTTGATCTCGGGATGCTTGGCGAGCACGTTCTCGACGCCTTTCAGCGTATAGGCGCTCGCGGCCGCCGACAGCGCCCCCTGGATGATAGCAATCTTGTTCGACTTGCCCTCGCAGGCCTTGACCACGGCTTCGGTTTGGCGTTCGCCGATCTCGACCCAGTTGGCGCCGACGAAGGCCGAGCTCCGATAGGCCGAGCCCATGTTGATCTGGATGACGTAGATGCCTTCGTTCTCGGCGCGCTGCAGCAGCTTGGCGTAGGTCTGCACGTCCGGATTTTGGACCACGATCACCGCCGGCTTCTCCGAGATCAGCGACGTGACGGCCTGCGCACCGGCGTTGGTATTCCAGTTGGCATCGCGGATCACGAACTTGACGCCGAACGGTTCGAGCTCCTTCTTCAGGCCGGCATACCAGCCTTCGGTGAGGTCGAAGTTCATGGCGACCGGAACATAGGCTACGGTCTTGCCGGCCAGCGCTTCCTTGAACGGCCTCTGGAACGGCTCGTCCAGGCCCTGTTGGGCCAGGGCCGGTACGGTCATTGCCGCGAGACCCAGTGCGGCCACGGTCGCCTTTGTCGGGCTGCCGAAATGTTTCATTACTTCCTCCTCGGTTATAGTTGTCGTTCTCGTTGGGTCGTTCAGATGTCGCCTTGCTGTGCCGTTTCTTCGTTGCGCGGATTCAAGAACGAGTCCGTGATGACGGCGAGCAGCAGGACCACGCCCTTGATGAGATTCTGTCCGGCGTAGGAAATGTCCATGATGGTCATGCCGTTGAGCATCGTGCCGATCACGAGCGTGCCGATCACGACGTTCAGCACGCCGCCGCGGCCGCCGGATAGCCCGATGCCGCCAAGCACGACGACCAGGATGACGTCGTAGATGAGCGTCGAGTTGAAGATGCGGGTCGGCATTGAATTAACGGATGCGGCCATTACCAGACCGGCAAAGCAGCCGATCAGGGCGGCGACGACATATTGCAGCACGATGATCGGCCGGGAGGGAATGCCGGTGACACGCGCGGCGTAAGGGTTATCGCCGATTGCATAGATATAGGCTCCCCAGCGCGTCTGGCGCAGCAGGAAAGAGACTGCGATACAGGCGAGCGCGAACATCACGATTGATGTTGGAATGCCGAGGATGGTGCCTTGTCCGAGCCGCTCGAAGCCGTCCATGCCGGGGCTCCACTGCACGACGTCGAGCTGAAACAATGCGGTCTGCCCGAGCCCGGCGAGCAGCAGGCCGGTTGCGAGTGTCGCAAATAGCGAGGGGACCTCCGCATAGGCAATCAGCCAGCCGTTGATGAGGCCGAAGGCAATCGTGAGCAGCACTGCGGCCAGCAGCGAGGCCGGCAGCGAATGACCGTTCTGCACCATCTGCAGCACCAGCCCCGGCGGGACCGCGAGGGCTGCGATCAGCGAGATGTCGATGCCGCGGCCGATCACGACGATCGCCATGGCAAGGCCGAGTATGCCGAGCACCGCCACGTTCTGGAGCAGCGTCAGCATGTTGTCAGCGGTCAGAAAGCCGCGCAGGAAGATCGAAAAAACGAGGAACAGCAGCGCGAAGACGGCGAAGACGATCTCTTGCTGATTGAACCGAAAGCGTTTCATCCCCGTTTTGCCTTTCTTCGACTTCGGCCTCTGTGGGTCCGTCAGGACGATCGGGTCTCTATGCGATAGGTTTGCGGAAGCGTCGCCAGGCTTTCGGCAAGTACCTTAGCCCGTTCCTGATCATTGGAGTCCACCGAGATGTGGACGAGTGTGTTCAGCCTGGCGTCCCTCTCGACGAGAATGTTTGCCGCGGTATCCGGGCTGAAGATGCGGTCGAGCTCGGTCCTGACCTTCTCCCGAACGGCGAGGTCGCGAAGCGCGGGCTTGAAGATCTTCCCGACGGCGGTGACTGGCAGCGCTTCGAGCAGCACGACCCGCTTCGGCCGCGCAGGAGGTTCATTGACGTTGCGTTCGAGATGCTCGCGCAGCTGCGGCAGATCGATCGTCTGCCCCGGAGACGGCACCACGAAGAGAATCGGGACCTCGCCGGCATAGGCGTCCGGCATGCCGACGGCCGAGCTTATCTGCACGCCGGGGAAGGCGTTCGCGACATCCTCGATTGCGGCAGGGTCGATGTTGTGACCGCTGCGCACGATCAGGTCTTTCTCGCGGCCGGTCAGCACCAGGCGCTGATCCGGGGTTAGATATCCGACATCGCCGGTGACGATCCATTGGTCGTCGGTCAGCACGCCTTTGTTGTGCCGGGGGTCGATGTATCCGGGAAACACCTGCGGTCCGCTGACGAGGACGAGGCCGCTGGTGAGCGGCGGGCAGTCTTGCTTCAGGTCGGCATCGGCCAGAGAAACGATTCTGGTCCTCGCAAACGGCGCCCTGAATCCTACGCTGCCCTGTATGGGTGTCCCGCGGCCGGGATTGAACGCGATCGCTGCTGCGGTTTCCGTCATGCCATAGGTCTCGAACAAGGTAATCCCGGTTCGCGCCTGAAACCTCTCGCTGATGGCCTTCGGAGCCACGGCCCCGCCGGTGAGGGCCATTCGAACCGAGCTGATATCGGAGGATCCGATCGGCACCTCGGCAAGCGCGGCAATCGACGTCGGCACGCCGCTGACGATGGTTGCGCGGAAGCGCTCCACGGTGTGCCAATAATCGCGGATCGCATCCGGACTTCTGAGAGCGTACGGCGAGGGAATGATGACATGGCCGCCGGCTGCGAGAATGGACAGACCGAGTGTCATCGTGCCGCCGACGTGAAACAGCGGAAAGCCATTCACGGCGGCATCTAGCTCGTCCAATCCGTGAACCTGCGCAAAGCTCCAGGCGGCATGGATCTGGTTTCCATGCGTCAGGCGCACGAGCTTCGGTCTTCCGGTCGTTCCGCCGGTGTGGAAGAGTGCGCATACGGCTTGGCGGTCTGTCGACGGCTGGAATTCGAGAATGTCCGGCGCACCTGCGATCGCCTCATCGAAGCTCAGAAAGTGGCCAATCGAGCGGCTATCCTTGCCAAGCACGAAAATCGTTCTGAGTGACGGGACGCGCTTCGCGACGTTAGTTGCTTTGGTCCAGATCGCGCGATCGGCCGCTTCGGAAGCAACGACCAGCACGGTTGCGTTCTGTGCCTCGAGCAGGTCGGCAATCGCATCTTCGTTCAGGAGAAAATTGATCGAGCTGGCGACGCCCGCGATTTGGGCGCCAAGCAGCGCCGGGAATAGCTGCGGAAGGATCGGACAGAGAAACGCGATCGTTCCGCCATTCCGGTTGATCCCGTGCGACCGGAACAGGTTTGCCGCGCGGGCGATTTCCGCGAGCAACTGCCGATGCGTCAGCGTGACGTCGCCCGGTTCGCGCGAGCCTTTGGTCAAAACCGTTAGCGCAGGCCGATCAGGATGCAGGCGCGCCGTTGCTTCGAAGAGATGATGGAGATTGCGGGCAGGAACGAGAGAATCGTAAGACCGCCGCTCCAGCGCTTCGATATCGGCGATGGCCTTGATCGGTTGCGTGAACCGCGTCGTGATCGGCAACGCGCTGCTCACGGGCACCGCCATTCAAGCGGCACGGCAGATTGTGCAGCGGTTGATCTGACCTGATGCAAGCGAACGTTTCCCGCCTATTTCGTTGTCCGTTTTTTGTTCTTCATAGGCCACATGCCCGGAGGCGGCTTGCTCCGGAGCGCAAAGCTTTTGCTTCTCCGCGCAAACCGGTCTTGCGCGCAGACGGCGGCCATCTAGAATCTCTTTGCCTGGCCGACTTGTGCGATGCACAAACGACGTTCATCCTGGCCTCGCAATGGATGGGCCGACGATGAACCTGGTATTTTCGACAGACGATCTGGAGCCGTCCAAGCGCTACGCTGCGTGGCAAGGCGCTATTTGCGATGTCTACGTCCATGTCGACGTAAATGCCGAGGAGCGATCCGACTACCACGGCTTCATTCGCGAGGCGCGGTTCGGCGCAGTTACGATGACAGACGTACTGCTGTCCGAACAGCGCATATCCCGACGCGAGCGGCATATCGCGAAGCTCGACAAGGATTGCTACTACGTCGAGTTCGTCCAGCAGGGCCGGGTCAACGTCCTCCAGGCCGGCCAGACCCTGCTCTCGAATCCCGGTATGGGCGCGATCTTCTCGGCCTCGGAGGCCTATGATCTGGAGTGCATCGGCAAGGTGCGATCGCTCTACCTCGAGATTCCGCGCCAGGAATTCTCGGCGCGCTTCAGCGACGGACGCCTGCCTGTCGTCACGACGATGGCGACGAGCCGGGGCCTCGGACGGATTGCCGCCGAGTTCTGCGCCACGCTCGCGGCGCAAGGAGGTCCGCTGGATGAGACCGTAAGGACCCGGCTCGGCGGTGAGCTGATGGACGTGCTGGCGCTCGCGCTCGACATGGGCGACCGGGACGAATTCTCGGAGGATGCCGGCGCGCAGCAGGCCCGTCTGCGTTCGGTCAAAGCCTGGATCGAGACGCACCTCACGGACGCGGACCTGTCGCTCGAGAAGGTCGCAAAGAACAACGGCGTCTCGCTCAGGCATCTGCATTATCTCTTTCGGCTCACCGATGTCTCGGTGTCCGAATGGATTTTGGATCGCCGGCTGCAGCGCTGTTACGACGTCCTGACCCGTCCCGAGTTGCGCTCCCTGTCGATCACCGAAGTTGCCTATCAGTTGGGATTCAGCAGCTCGTCGTACTTCAGCACGGTCTTTCGTAGGAAATTCGGGCACAGCCCATCCGACTTGCGACGGCGTTAAAGGACCTGCACCGCGCGAGGCGATGCAGGTCGGTCGTTGCGAAAGCATTACTTCACCAGCGGGCAACCGCCGTCCTTGAGTGGACGGAAGGCCTGGTCGGCAGGCACCTCGGCGAGCAGCTTGTAATAGTCCCAAGGCCCTTTCGAGTCCTCGGGCTTCTTCACCTGGAACAGGTACATGCTGTGCACCATGCGGCCGTCCTCGCGTAAGACGCCGTTGTCGGTGAAGGCGTCCTTCACCGGCAGCTCGCGCATCTTGGCCATCACCGTCTTGGTGTCCTTTGTGCCTGCGGCCTGCACCGCCTTCAGGTAATGCAGCGTCGCGCTGTAGGTCGCTGCCTGGTTCATCGTCGGCATGCGCTTGACGCGCTCCATGAAGCGCTTGCCGAAGGCGCGGGTCTTGTCGTTGAGGTCCCAGTAATAGGCCTCGGTGATGATCAGTCCCTGCGCGAGCTTTAGCCCTAAGCTGTGCACGTCGGAGATGAACATCACGATCGCAGCCAGGTTCTGGCCGCCGGCGACGATGCCGAATTCACCGGCCTGCTTGATTGCGTTGATGGTGTCGCCGCCGCCGTTCGCCAGCCCGATGATCTTGGCCTTGGAGGCCTGGGCTTGGAGCAGGAAGGATGAGAAGTCCGCGGTGTTGAGCGGATGCTTGACGCTGCCGAGCACCTTGCCGCCGGCGGCCCTCACGACGTCGCCGGTGTCGCGTTCGATCGAATGGCCGAATACATAGTCGGCGGTGAGGAAGAACCAGCTGTCGCCGCCGTTCTTGACGATGGCGCTGCCGACCGTGTGCGCGTTGGAATAAGTGTCGTAGGTCCAGTGCGCAGTGTAGGGCGAGCAGGACTTTCCGGTAATGTCGGAGCTCGCGGCATCCGTCACGATCATGATCTTCTCGTATTGCTTCGACAGCTCCATCACCGCGAGCGCAGTGGCCGATGTCGGCAGGTCGATGATCATGTCGACGCCTTCGGTCTCCCACCATTTTCGCGCGATGGTCGAGGCGACGTCGGGCTTGTTCAGCACATCGGCAGAGACCATGTCGATCGGCTTGCCGAACATCTGCCCGCCAAAATCCTCGATCGCCATTTTGGTGGCCTCGACATTCCCCTGGCCTCCGATGTCGGAATAGACCGAGGAGAAGTCGGAGAGCACGCCGATCTTGAGCGGCGCCTGCTGGGCGGAGGTGGGGGTGATCAGGGCAGCCGACAGCAAGCCGGCCGCAGACACGAATGCTGCGATAGGTCTCATGGATACGTTTCCTCTTGAGCGGGACTATGCTGTCCCTTTGTCCGACAAAGTTAGAGGCGGGTTCCTCAGGAGTCAATTTGTTGCATCGTCGGCACGAATGACGCAGTTTGACGCGCCCACCGCCGTTCCTATAGTTTGTCCGACAAACGCCATTGGAGCCAGATTTGCCTCTCGCGCCGCTCTTCCGTCCGATCGATGTCGCGCCCGCCTATCAGAAGGTCGCCGACGCCATCGAGCGCGAGATCGTCAATGGCCGCATCAAGCCGGGCGATCCCATCGGCACCGAGCACGATCTGGTGCGCCAGTTCGGCGTCAACCGTTCGACCATTCGCGAAGGCATTCGCGTGCTGGAGGAGGGCGGGCTGATCAGCCGCGATTCCTCGCGACGGCTGCATGCCTGCCTGCCACGCTACACCAAGCTCGCGAGCCGTCTCAGTCGCGCGCTTGTGCTGCACGAGGTCACTTTCCGCGAGCTCTACGAGGCCTCGATGACGCTCGAAGTGGCGAGCATCGAAAGCGCGGTGGAGCGGGCGACGGAGGAGAACCTCGCAGAGCTCGCCGATAACCTCGTGCGCAGCGAGGCCGTGGTCGGCGATCCCGCGATGCTTGCCGAATGCGATGCCGAATTCCACGTGCTGGTTGCCAAGGCCTCGCAGAACCGCGTGCTCCAGCTCGCGCGTGAGCCGGCCGCGCAATTGTTCTATCCGACCACCGAGATGATCGTCGCTGGTGTGGCCGAAGGCGGCCCGCGCCTCGTCGCCGCGCATCGCCATCTCATCGAGGCGATCCAGCGCCGCGACCGCGAGGCGGGCGTGCTCTGGACGCGCCGGCACTTGCAGGATTGGCGGCGCGGTTTCGAGAAGATCGCTTCGCTCGACCGTTCCGTCGAGCATATGTACATGGAGCACGCGCAAGCGGTCCGACGCAGATAGCGCATGATCCGGAAAAATGTGGAGCGGTTTTCCGGGAGGATCATGCGCAAGAAAAGACAAGCCGCAAGACTTCAAGCAAAATCCAGCAAAAAAAGACATCACACGGAGGGACACATGACCGGCGACATCGTAGCCACCATCTCGAAGGCCCGCGAGCATTCCATCGGCGATCTTCTGCGCCGTTCGGCGGGTCGCGAGCCGGACAGGCTTGCGGTGAGCTGTGGCAATGTGAGCTGGACGTTTGCCGAGATGGACGCGATCTGCAACCGGCTCAGCCGCGGTCTGCTCGGCCTCGGCGTCAAGAAGGGCGACCGCCTCGCCGTGCTGTCGCGCAATTCGCACGCCTTTGCGGCGCTCCGGTTCGCGGTGGCCCGGATCGGCGCGGTGCTGGTGCCGATCAACTTCATGCTCAATCCGGACGAGATCAACTTCATCCTGAAGAGCTCCGGCGCAAAGCTGATCGCGGCCGGTCCTGATTTCGTCGAGCCCGCGCGCGCCGCAAGCGCCAGGGACTGTGCGGTCGAAAAGTTGATCTGGCTGCCGGGCGAGGATCCGGCCACGGCGCCCGCGGGCCTCACCACCTTCGACGATCTCCTCAGCCCCGACGCTTCGTTCCTGGAGGCGTCCGTCGACAGCCGCGATCTCGCGCAGATCGTCTACACCAGCGGCACGGAGTCCCTGCCCAAGGGCGCGATGCTGACCCATGATGCCGTGATGTGGCAATATGTCAGCTGCATCATCGACGGCGGCATGAGCGTGGAGGACAAATTCCTGCACGCGCTGCCGCTCTATCACTGCGCGCAGCTTGACGTGTTCCTGGGGCCGCAAATTTATCTCGGCGCCTCCGGCGTGATCACGGGCAAGCCGACCGCCGACAACATTCTGTCGTTGATCCAGGCGCACAAGATCACGTCCTTCTTCGCGCCGCCGACGATCTGGATCGCGATGCTGCGCTCGCCGAACTTCGACAAGGCCGACCTGTCGACGCTTCAGAAGGGCTATTACGGCGCCTCGATCATGCCGGTGGAGGTGTTGCTCGAGCTCCAGCGCCGCCTGCCCAACGTCAAGTTCTGGAATTTCTACGGCCAGACCGAGATAGCGCCGCTCGCGACCGTGCTGGGTCCTGCGGACCAGCTGCGCAAGGCGGGCTCGGCCGGCAAGCCCGTGCTCAATGTCGAGACGCGAGTCGTCACCACGTCGATGGAGGACGTCAAGATCGGCGAGGTCGGCGAGATCGTGCACCGCTCGCCGCATCTGCTCTCCGGCTATTACAACGACTCCGTCAAGACGGCGGCGGCGTTCTCCGGCGGCTGGTTTCACTCGGGCGACCTCGCCATCGTCGATGAAGAGGGCCACATCACCGTGGTCGATCGCGTCAAGGACATGATCAAGACCGGCGGCGAGAACGTCGCCAGCCGCGAGGTCGAGGAGATGGTCTATCGCATCCCCGCGGTGTCCGAAGTCGCCGTCGTCGGCTTGCCCGATCCGCGCTGGATCGAGGCGGTGACTGCCATCGTCGTGGTCAAGAGCGGCGAGAAGCTCGACGAAGATTCCGTCATCAAGCACTGCGCCGGCCAGATGGCGCATTTCAAGGTGCCCAAGCGCGTCATCTTCGTCGATGCCTTGCCCAAGAACCCGAGCGGCAAGCTGCTCAAGCGCGAGCTGCGCCAGCGCTTCGTCGGGGGCGAGACGCTCGACAAGGCGATCCAGACAAATTTTGGCACCTGAGGCGGAGCGATCGCCATGAAAGCCTGGCAGGTTGCGCGTGACTGGTCGATCGAGGGCATGCAGCTGGCCGATCTGCCCGAGCCCACACCTGGCGCGGGGCAGGTCGCGGTGCGCATACGGGCGGCATCTGTGAATTATCGCGACCTGCTCACGGTGCAGGGGAAGGGCGGCGTCACCAGATTGCCGTTGATCCCGTTCTCCGATGGCGCCGGCGAGGTGATCGCCGTCGGTAATGGCGTTGTCCGCGTCGCGGTGGGTGATCGCGTCTGTCCGATGTTCTTCCAATCCTGGATCGACGGGAAGGTGTCGGCCACCAGCCGTCGCTATGCGCTCGGCGGCACACGGCCCGGCGTGCTTCAGCAGGTCATGGTGCTCGCCGCCGAGGGCGTCGCCCATATTCCGTTGCATCTGTCTTTCCGGGAAGCGGCGACGCTGCCCTGTGCCGGGCTAACCGCCTGGCGCGCGCTGTTCGAGGAGGCCAAGGTGCAGCCCGGTGACACGGTGCTGGTGCAGGGTACCGGCGGTGTGTCGATCTTTGCGCTGCAATTCGCAAAGCTCGCCGGTGCGAGCGTGATCGTGACCTCGTCGAGCGACGAGAAGCTCGAACGTGCCAAGGCGCTCGGAGCGGATCACACCATCAACTATCGTTCGTTGCCCGAATGGGGCAAGGCGGCTTCGGAGTGGACCGGTGGCGGCGTCGATCATGTCGTCGAGGTCGGTGGCAAGGATACTTTTGCGCAATCGCTCGAGGCGGCGCGGGTCGGTGGCAACATCCTGGTGATCGGCGTGCTCACAGGCTTCTCCCAGCAGATCGCGATTCCGAGCCTGTTTTCCAAGAACCTGCACGTCATTGGTCTGTCTGTCGGCAGCCGCCGCATGTTCGAAGGTATGAGTGCTGCGATCTACCGCAATGGCATGAAGCCCGTGATCGACCGCGTGTTCGGCTTCGACGCCGTGCCCGACGCGCTGCGGCTGATGCAGCAGGGTGGCCATTTCGGCAAGATCGTGGTGGAGTTCTCTTAGGAATGCGCTGGGACGTCGGAGCGAGCGCTCGTCCCGCAATGACGCTCTCAATACTTCTTCACGGCCGCGCCGAACGCCAGCCACAGCGCCATCGAAGCGAGCCCGAAGCCGCCGAGCAGCAGGAAGGTCGGGCCATAGCCGATCCATTGTGCGATCCAGCCGCCAAGGGCGGGACTGAGGCTCGCGCCAACGCCCTGCACGGTGATGACGGCGCCTTGGCCGAGATTGATGCGGCCGGTGCCGTTGAGCGAGCGCGCGACCATGCCGGGGACGGCAACCGTCTGGAGCCCGGTGCCGATACCGTCGAGCACCTGCATCGGCACGACGCCCCACCATCCCGTAACGAAGAAGGCGAGCACGCCGCGAATCGGCAGGAACATGAAGGAGACGAGGATGACGGGCCAGTAATTGCGCTTGCTCGCGACCTTCATGGCGATCAGCGAGGTGACGATCATCACGCCCTGTGCGATCACCACGGTGGTGGCGACGAAGCTCGGGCCGTTGGCCTGTCCGTCGGCCACCGCCGCAAGACTGTAAAGCGGAACGATCGCGGCGTTGCCGAGATGGAAGAGGGCGAGAGCCAGCGCAAGGACGAGCAGCGCCTTGTGCTTGAGCAGGATCGTGAGCGCATCCGGCTGGCTGTCGGGGTCATCCTCCTTGCTGCCGCGCGCGGCGCGGTCGTCGATCGTCTTGGCCGGTATCATCAGCACGCAGGCGATCGCGATGGCGCCGAACGCGGCGGCCAGCACGAACACCGAGACGTAGCCGAATTGATAGCCGAGATAGCCCGACAGCGCCGCGCCGACCATGTTGCCGGCATGGTTGAACGCCTGGTTGCGGCCGTTCAGAGCATTGAATCCCTTCTGTTTCGCGATGCCGAGCGTGATACCTGTGACGGCCGGCACGATCGCGGCGCTCGCCAGCGATTGTGCGACCTGCGAGAACGTCACCGCCCAGAAATTCTGCGAGATCAGGATGATCGCGGACGCAAGCACCACGCAGATGCCGGGGATGACCACCCACAGGCGCTTGTTGCGGCTGGAATCGATGAACCCGCCAATCGGCGTCGTGACCAGCATGCCTGCGACATTGCCGATCGTCATCGCGGTGCCGATCAGCCCGCTCGCCCAGCCGCGCTCCTGAAGGAACACTCCGACGAACGGCCCGATGCCCGACTGCATATCGGCCATGAAGAAGTTGACTGCGAACAGCGGCCAGAGGCGGGACGGGGCGGGGCGCGATGTCATCGAGACGCTGAACGTATTGCTGCCAACCGACTATGGTCTCGTGCAAGACTGACGGCCGGCCAATTGCGCCGGGGCGGACCAGAAAGTAACCTGCGCTCAGCGCGTTGGTTCCGGCCGCGCCTGCGATTGAGGACGGGAATGTTGCCTCGCGCCGTTCCGGTCTCGTTCTGGATCATGATCATGCCCCTCTGGACCTGCGAAACCTGCGGCGCGCAATTCCCGGACGGCGAAAATCCGCCCCCGTCCTGTCCGATTTGCGAGGACGAACGGCAATTCGTCGGCTGGAAGGGGCAAACTTTCCTCACGCGCGAGGCGCTCGGAGAACGTCACCGCCTGGTCTGGCGCGAGGATCTCGGCCTGACCGGCATCGCGCTCGAGCCAAGCTTTGCCATCGGCCAGCGCGCGCTGCTGGTGCCGCTCGCGGGCGGCTGCCTGATGTGGGACTGCGTACCGCTGGCGACGCCGGAGGCGATCGCGCATGTGCGGTCACTCGGCGGGCTGAAGGCGATTGCGATCTCGCATCCGCATTACTATGGCGCGCTGGCCGACTGGAGCGAGGCGTTCGGCGGGGTGCCGGTCTATTTGCATGCCGATGATCGCCAATGGGTGACGCGTCCACATTCATCGATCGTGCACTGGACCGGTGAAAGCCATCGTATCTCCGACGATGTGCTGCTCCAGCGCACCGGCGGTCATTTCGCCGGTGCCACCATGCTGCACCATGCGCGCGGTGCGGGCAGCAGGGGTGCGCTGCTCACCGGCGATATCGCTCAGGTGACGATGGATCGCCGCTTCGTCAGCTTCATGTACTCCTATCCGAACTACATGCCACTCAATGCCGCGGCGGTAAGACGGATTGCAGCTGCGGTCGAGCCGCTGGCGTTCGATCGCATCTACGGTGCGTGGTGGGGCCGCAACATCGCCGCAGGCGCCAAGCTCGCATTCGCGGCGTCTGTCGCGCGCTATCTGGCGGCCATCGCCTGAGCCGCCGCGCGATCGGATTCATCTTGCCGGTTCACAATAAATGGACTATAAGTACAGTTATTAAGCGTGGCGCAACGATGCGTCTGCGGGAACGGCATGATCGATGCATCGCCGTTTCGGCGGCGCGCTTGGCGCGTGAGCGGGAGTTGGACGCATGACGGCGGACCGCGACTACGAGATCTTCGAGGCGGGCGACGTCACGCTCCAGTCCGGCGCCGTCTTCCCTTTGCTCCAGCTCGCTTACAAGACCTACGGCCGGCTTAGTCCCGCCAAGGACAACGTCATTCTCTATCCGACCTCGTTCAGCGCGCAGCACACCGACACCGAGTGGCTGATCGGCCCCGACGGCGTGCTCGACTCCACACGTTATTTCATCGTGATCCCGAACCTGTTCGGTAACGGACTGTCGTCCTCGCCGTCGAATACGGCGGCGTCGTTCCCGATGATGACCTATCACGATGCCATCGCGGTTCAGCACAGGCTGCTCACCGAGCGGCTCGGCATCTCCAAGCTTGCCCTGGTCTATGGCTGGTCGATGGGCGGCATGCAGGCCTATCACTGGGCGGCGCTGCATCCCGATATGGTCGAGCGCGCGGCTGTTGTCTGCGGCAGTGCCCGCTGCGCGCCCTATAATTACGTCTTCCTGGAAAGCGTGAAGGCCGCGCTGACCGCCGATCCGGCCTTCCGCGACGGCCGCTTCGTCGAGAAGCCTGTCGCTGGCTATCGCGCCATGGGGCGCGTCTACGCGGGTTGGGCGATGTCGCACGGTTTCTATCGCGACGAGATCTGGCGCGAAGCGGGCTTCGCCTCGCTGGACGATTATCTCGTCCGCGCATGGGACCCGGCGTTTGCCCGGCGCGACGCCAACGATCTCCTGGCCCAGATCGGCATCTGGCAGAACGGCGATGTCAGCCGCTGCACCGCATTCGACGGCGATTTCGATCGCGCGCTCGGTGCGGTCAAGGCGCACATGCTGCTGATGCCGGGCGCGACCGATCGCTATTTCGACGTCCGCGACAACGAGGACGAACTCGGCCGGCTGGTCAACGCGAAATCAGCGGCGCTGCATCCGATCCCGTCGCTGCACGGCCATCGCGCCGGCAACCCCGTCAACAATCCGCGCGATTAGGCCTTCATCAAGGCCGAGATTGCAACACTCCTCGGCAAGTAGGGCAGGCATCCGATCATGAGCGACGCAGCCGTTTCAGAGTCCGGCCATCGCCTGAAGCCGCTGTCACCGGCGATGCTGCGCGAATTGTCGTCGCGCTCCAATTTTCAGGGCGCAGCGCGCAGCCTCTGCCATTACGGCCTGATCACGCTGGTCGGCGCGCTGGTATGGAAGGTTACCGCGACATACGGCGTCCTCTGGGCGCTGCCACTGGTGGCCCTGCAGGGATATTTCGTCGCCTTCCTGTTCATGGCGGTGCATGAGACCGCGCACAAGACCGCGTTCAGAAGCCGCGGCCTCAACCTCGCGGTCGGCTATCTCTCAGGCTTCATTATCGGATTGCCTTACGAATATTACTGCCTGTTCCACTGGGACCATCACCGCTACACCCAGGATCCGGACAAGGATCCCGAGCTGGTCGTCGGCGTGAAGCCGAAGTCCGACACGCAGCTCGCGCTCGCCTATAGCGGCCTGCTTCAGGTCGTCGGCCGCGTTTGGCTGATGTTCGGCCATGCCGTCACCGGCAAGGTCGTCGTGCCCTGGATCCCCGAGAACAGGCGCGCCATCATCGTGACCGAGGCGCGTGCCTATGTCGCGCTCTATGCGCTGCTGCTCGTGCTGTCGCTCTGGTTCTCGTCGGCACTGCTGCTCTGGGTCTGGATCGTTCCGCTGATGATCGGGCAACTCTTCCTGCGGCCGTATCTCTATGCCGAGCACACCGGCTGCGATCGCACCCGCAGCGCTTTTCAGAATACCCGCACCACCTATACCGGCGCGATTGTCAAATGGTTCACGTGGAATATGCCCTATCACGTCGAGCACCACGCCTATCCCTCGATTCCCTTCCACGCGCTGCCGAAGCTGAACGGGATCGTCGACGGCGAGATCCTCTACCGTGGCCGCGGCTACATCAGAACGACGCGCGAGACCTGGGTCTGGTTTCGCCGGCAGCGGCAGGCCGGCTAGCGCAAACGCAAAGCTCCGGTCGCGGCGCGACCGGAGCTTTGTCGTGGAGGCGATCAATCAGTAGGCGCCGTAGGCGCAGACATTCACCATGCGGACGCGCAGGCCGTGGCGGGTCTGGATGACGCGCTCCTGGTAGCAATTGTTGACGCCGGTGTTGACATAGATGCCGCCAAAGCCCCAGCCGGGACCCCAGTGATGATGGAAGCCATGGGCCGACGCGGCGGTCGGCGCGAGAGCGGCAACGCCGAGCGAGCCGGCAGCGATCAGACCAAGAGCAAGCTTACGAAACATTTTCATTCTCCAGTGTGGCGCAAGGGCCGTTGTTGTGTCCCTGCATCTCGGTCGAGCCGAAACGCGAATGCGTTCATGCCGCGAGCGGAGAATCGTGTTTCAGGAGTGTTTCGTCGGTCGCGGCGGGTTACGCCGCCGCCATGTTTTCCGCGCCGCGCGGTAGCGCGCAGCCATCGCCTGTGTCAGCTCCGCCATCTTCTCGCGCAGATCGGCCGGCTCCAGCACTTCGGCCTCGGGCCCGAGCCGCAACAATTCGGCCGCAGCGTGCCATGACGTCTTTCCGGTCGGCACTCTGGCAATGCGCCAGCCGTCTGCATCGGCGGTGTCCTCAACCTGCGTACGCGCCCTGACGTAAGGCTGGCTCAGCGCGTCGAGCAGCTTGACGCCGAAGGGCGATAGCCGGACGACCGCGACATTGGGATGCATCTCGGCCTCGAGGCGCAGCGTTGCGTCCCGCCAATAGGCCGCGAGATCGAAATCGGCGGGACGCTCGCAGTGATCGTCGAGCGCCGTGCAGTCGAGCACGCGCGCGACGCGATAGGTGCGCACGCTGCCGTCGACCAAACCTGCGAGATACCAGCTGCCGCCCTTCAGCACGAGGCCGAGCGGCGCGACGCGGCGCTGCTTCTCGGCGCGCCAGCTCTGGTAGCGGATTTTTATCAGCGTCCCGCGCAGAGCCGCGCCGGCGATGGTGCGCAGATGCCTTGGCTCTTCCGCCTCGCCGAACCAGCCCGGCGCGTCCAGATGAAAGCGCTCCTGCATCCGGCTGGCATCCTCGCGCAAATTTGCGGGCAGCGCTGCCATCAGCTTGTTCTGCGCGGCGATCATCGCGGCATCGAGCCCGAGCGCGGCGGCCGGGCCCGGCAATCCGGTCAGGAACAGCGCTCCCGCCTCGCTCTGCGACAAGCCGTTCAGCCGCACGCGATAGCCGTCGAGGAGGCGATAGCCGCCCTCCGCGCCGCGGTCGGCATAAACGGGGACGCCGGAGGCCGAGAGCGCGTCGATGTCGCGATAGATCGTGCGCACCGAGACTTCGCAGGCCTCCGCGAGCTCGGGCGCAGTGACCTGCCCCTTGGCCTGGAGCGTGGTGAGGATTGACAGCATCCGGCTCGCGCGCATGATCCCTTAAACCATACCTGACACAAGATGTCAGGTATGGTCCGCTACAAGGCCATCGCCAGCCGGCCAGATGGAGACCTGCCATGACCGATTCGAACCGCATCACGCTGTATTATTCGCCGCAAAGCCGCGCCACCGGCACGCGCGTGCTGCTGGAGGAGCTGGGGGCGCCCTACGATCTCCATCTCCTCAACATGAAGGCCGGCGAGCAGCGCAAGTCGGCCTATCTCGCCATCAATCCGCTCGGCAAGGTGCCGGCGATCGGCCACGGCGGGCAGCTCGTGACCGAGCAGGTCGCGATCACCATCTATCTCGCCGATCTGTTTCCGCAGGCAGGGCTCACGCCCGCGCTGAACGATCCGCTGCGCGGCCCTTATCTGCGCTGGATCGCCTACTACGGCGCTTCGTTCGAGCCGGCCCTGATCGACAAGTTCATGCAGCGCGAGCCGGCGCCAATCACGCAGTCGCCCTATGCCGATTATGACACCATGCTGGGTGCGCTCGAGGCGCAGCTGTCGAACGGGCCGTATCTGCTCGGCGAACGCATGACGGCCGCAGATGTCTTGTGGGGTGTCGCGTTCAGCTGGACCATGATGTTCGGCATCGTGCCGAAGAAGGATGTGTTCGTCAGCTATGCCGAACGCATGACCTCGCGGCCTGCGTTCCAGCGCATCACTGCGGCCGATGCCGAGATGGCGGCTCAGCATGCCGCGGCGGCTGCTGGGGGATGAGTGATCCAGGGTTGCGGATGACGACGCAGATGCACACGACCAACTGCTTCAACACCTTCATCCGGGTTGCCGAAGACTGTCTCGCGCGTACTGGCGAGGAGCCGCCGCTGCGCGCGGGAAAGCCGACGGTGGCGTGCCTGCAATATCTGATGATCGCCAAGGCACCCTACAAATACACGTCCGACGACGTGATCTTCGCGACGTCTGCGCCGGGACGCGAGCTCGCTGTGAAGGCGGCGAAAGCGGAGAAGCATGCGGCCCGTGAAGCGTTCTTCTCCCGGGGGCAGGCGTGCATGAGGGCATCGAGCCTGGGCAAGCGCTTCGGCTGGGGCGTTCATGCCGATAGCGAGGGCCGGATCGCGATCTACGCCATCGACAGCAAACGCTACCAGGAGCTTGTCCGCGATCCCAAGCTCACGCAGGTGCGCGCGATGCGGTCGAAGCGGGCGTAATCAGAATTCTGGCGGTCGCTTCTCCGCGAACGCCTTGATGCCTTCCTTGATCTCGTCGCCGCGCATGCTGTCGCGGTGGCGCTGATCGGCGGCTTGCTCGTCCAATTCGCCGCGGGCGAATTCGTTGATCGCGCGCTTCATGCCGCGCATCGCCAGCGGCGCGTTGCCGGCAAGGATGCCGGCGAGCTTGTCGACCTCTTCATCCAAAAATTCCACCGCTACCATCGCGGTGAGATAGCCGATCCGCAGCATCTCCGGCGCGCTGATCTTCTGCGCGGTCAGGAACAGTCTTTTCGCATTGTCGAGGCCGAGCCGCGTCACGTAGCGTTTGATGCCGCTCCTGTAATAATGCAGCCCGAGCCGTGCCGCCGGCATGAACATCTCGGCGGTGTCGACGCCGATACGGAAATCGCAGGCAAGCGCGAGGTCGGTCGAGCCGCCATAGATGCCGCCGTTGAGCCGGCAGATCGAGGGCACGCCGAGGTCCTCCAGCCGGTTGACGATCATCTCGAAGGCGGAGCCCGCGCTCTGCTGCTCGTTCGCGCTGACCGCGCGCTCGGCGACCGAGTTGAGATCATAGCCCGCGGAAAAGGCGCGCCCGGTGCCGGTCAGCACCAGCACGCGGATATCGGGATCGGCCTCGATCCGGTCGAACAATTTCACCAGCTCGCCGAGATCCTCGGCCTGGAGCCGGTTGAGATGTTTGGGTCGGTTGAGGCGGATGGTGGCGCGTGCGCCCATGATTTCGAGCACGGGGCCAGAGGCCGCGTCGGTGATGTCCGACATTCTTGTCTCCTGTTATTTGTTTTCGAGCGCGCGGCGCTTTGCTTCCGTGTCGATGGTCTCGGCGAGATCTGGGTGCCGGGCCATCAGCACGCGAAAGTCGACGAGGTCGAGCACCAGGAGCCGCGACACCTTGGTGGTCGAGACGTTGGCGCCGCGCAAATTGTTGCCGAGCAGCGCCATCTCGCCGAAGAAGGCGCCGTCGCCGAGCTGCACCTTCTTGCCGGGCAGGTCGACCTCGACCTCGCCGGCGGCGATGAAATACATGCAGTCGCCCTGCGCACCCTTGCGGATGATCATGGTGCGCGCCGGCAGCTCCATGGTCCGCAGCATGTGGGTGACGTCGGCGATGGCCGCCGGTCCGAGCGCTGCGAAGAACGGTACCTTGCTGACGGATTCCCAGGTCTTGAGGAAATTGTCGCGCCGGGTCTCTGCGGCAAAGCCGGTGGCCAAAATACCGGTCCAGAGACCGAACACGCCGAGGCCGGAGATCATCACCAGCGCGGCCACCATGCGGCCAAGCGGCGTCACCGGCACGACGTCACCATAGCCGGTCGTCGTCAGAGTTGCGACAGCCCACCACAGCGCGGCCGGCACGCTGCCGAAAGTCTGGGGCTGCACGTCCCGCTCCAGGAAATATTCGGCGACCGAGGCCAGGAAGACCACCATCAGGAAAATCACGAGCACGCTGACCAGCGGCCCCGATTCCAGCACCAGCACGCGGCGGAGCTGCCGCAGGCCGGGAATGCCCGGCACCACCTTCAACACCCAGAGCACGCTGAGTAGCCACGCCGTTTTCGGCTCGAGCCCGACAATCAGCGCGGCCGGCACGGCGAGAGCCCCGAGCGCGTCGACCAGCCCGGCGGAAGAGGACATGTAGAGTGCGAGGCGCCCCTGTCGCGCCATATGGCGCAGCCGGACCACCCATTCGAACACGAAATAGACGAGGCAGGTCCAAAGCAGGGCATCGACCCAGCGATGCGCCGTCTCATAGGCCGGGTTGACCGTCAGCAGCACCATGCCGAGCGCGCCGACGCCGACCGCCACATAGGCTGCCCTGGTCATGTTGCGGCCGGCCGTGGCGGCCGCGAACTGGGCCAGAGCGGAGATCAGCGGCTTGGACATGCGGAAAGGCGGCTCGGTTTGTGCTTTGCGGTCCCGGCTGGAACCTCGGTGCCAAAGTGCCTGCCCGGGCCGAGGCCGTCAACGAGAGCGGCCTGCCGTTCCGCGAGCCGTTACCTGAAATGCGGCGGTTCGTCGTAGCCGCGACGGCTGCTGAAGAACAGCAGCACCATCAAGCCTACGCCGACAACAACGGAAAACCCGGCCCCCAGCGCCAGCGCCACATAGCCTTCCGTCGGGATCGGCTCGCCCCCGACCGTCATCGCGGAATAAGCGAAATAGCTAACTGCCGTCAGCATTCCCAGCAGGAAGATGATGAGGAGTGCACGCATGCGCGGTCTCCGGTTGTATCCAGGAGGCAACGGTTGTGGAGGCAAGACGGTTCCCGAACCCGGCCTGGTTGCTTGTGGAAAATGCCGGCAACGCGCCGCGCAAGACTTCAGATCGATAGGTCAGGCACTCTGAGCAGTCTTCACCACCACGATATTGCCCTCGTCGTGCTGGGGAGGGGCCACATCCTGAGTGGCCTTCTCGCCCTCGCCGGCATGGCGCTTGAGGTAATCGCGGCGCATGCCGATCTCGTCGCGGACGAATTCGTAGCCGAGCTTGAAGGTGTCGAGTCCGTCGGTGCTGATCGTACCGTCCCGCAAGCCGATCACCGCGCCGCGCAAGATGCCTTCCAGCTCGTCCTGGAGACATTCGAGCTGGTCCAGCGAATGGGCGTGCTCGATCCGCTCGCCGATGTCGAGGATGGCGGTCGAGAGCTCGCTGGCCTTCTCCGGTGCGATCCGGGTGATCTTGGCGTAGATCGCGGCGAAGATCGAGCCGATGACGCTGAGCGCGGCAGCGCCCAGATACATCAGGTCGCTGTACTTATCCATGAACGATTTGGTGTCATCGTTGATGTAGTCGGCAGCGCCTTGATGCGCCATCACGAAGGCGTCCTTCTCGACGGAGGCGGGCTCGATTCGGCTGGCAAAGCCGCTGTCGAGCCCGAGCGCGGACTTGTTCTCATAGACGGTGCGCGCCAGCTCGCCCGCGGCGGCCGGCGACATCTTTGATTGCGTCACCAGCAGCCATTCGAGCCCGATCGTGTCGAGATCGTCGTCGGGAATTTCCGGCGATGCAGACAGCGTGCCCGCCGTCAGCGTCTCGCTGGAAATGCCGGGGATCTTGCGCGCCAGCGCCTTCGCCTCGTCAATCGCGTTCAGTGTGAAGCCGCCGCGCTTGGCGACCTGCTCATAGGCCTTGTCCCGCACCGCCTTCGAGGCGTGGACGATGGCGACGACCGCACCAAAGCCGCTTGCGGGGGCGAACAGCTTGTCGAGCGTTGCGCCCTGCGGCGCCATCTGGATCTTCGCCGCGTCCGGACCATCGGGAACGTCGAGGATGCCGCGGACGAAGGCGAGCGAGGCTTCGTTGTCGGCGAGGACGGCGACCTTCTTCTTCTTCAACTCGGCGAGCGACTTTATCTTCTTGTTGCCGGGCCCGAGCAGCAGCACGAGATCGTGCTCGAGGATCGCGAGCGTGCGTGCCCGCAGCGGCACCTTGGCGTCGGTGCGCAGCACGGCGAGGTCGGCCTGCTTGCGGTCGAACTGGGCGATCGCCTTGGCGTTGTCGGCGTTGTTGACGATCTTGATCCGGAAGCGCGAGGTGTTGTTCTTCAGGACAGCGGCAAGCTTGGCCGCGAACAGCGCCTCGTCGCTGTTGGGGGCGCCGACGGCAAAGATCAGCGTCTCCGAATTGTGCACCAGCGCGCGGCCGCCCCAGACGGTGGCAAGCGACAACAGCAGGGTCAGCACGACGTAGAGGAAGACCTGCTGCTGATTGGTCTTGATCACCTTGGGTCGCCGGGGCGGTGGCTCGATCGGCGACGAGGTAGGGCCCTCAGTACTCATGGCAGCACTCTGGCCTTATTCTTCCAACGGCGGCCGGCTCGCGGAAGTGGATCGCTGCGGACGCCCCGTAATTCGTAAACGTCTGAAAAAGGAACGATATTCTACTGACAATGATAGCGCGCAGGTCGCGGAAAGCAAATTTCGAGCCGAAGGTAACCTTACTCAACTCGGCCGCGGCCATTGGTCATCCTATCACCAGTTTGCCACAGTTGGCGATTTTCCGGTTCCCCCGGCTGCATTCCGCCGCGGGAAATGTCATAAATCGCAAGTCCCGGCGAATTGACCGGTCCAGGAAGAGGTTGCGCTGCACGCTCCAATTCTTCTTCTCACGTCAATGAGGGCGTCAGCTTTGTCGTTTCCATCCCTGTCATCGGCGGTTCCGGTCGAAGCGCTCATTGGCTGGATGTTGCTGCTCACCTTCAAGCACATCATCGCCGATTTCGTTCTGCAGACCGCCTGGATGGCGCAAGGCAAGGACCAGAAGCACGGCTGGGCCCTGCCGCTCCTGGTGCATTGCCTGATTCACCTTGCGGTTGCGCTGCCGCTGATCCTGATCGTGGCGCCGAAATTCTGGTTTGTGGCGTTGATCGACTTCGTGATCCACATCACGATCGACCGCGCCAAGGGCCTCGTCTCGGCCAATTTCGGTGTCGACCTTGCGCATCCCTGGTTCTGGACCCTGATCGGTGTCGACCAGGCCCTGCACCATTTGACCGGCTTCGGCCTGTCGATCTTCATGGCGGCGAACTGAGGCCGGCGGCCCTCTGGAGTGGCTGTCGGGCCTGCATGGTTCGAGACGGCGCTTCGCGCCTCCTCACCATGAGGGGTGAGAATCTTTCAGCAGAAACCGGCCTCATCCTGAGGGCCCGCCGGAGGCGGGCGTCTCGAAGGATGGCCACGGAGAAAACCCTTGCCGGCCCTCTGATACGCGGTCAGGGCGCAAGGACCCCGGGTGACTACCGGGCAGCGTGGTTAACCTTTCATTAGAGAATTGCACTGCATCTTCCCCCACGAGGGAGAACTGCAATGTTTTCAAGCCGCGACGCCTTTGAAAGCGATTTCTGCCCGGTCCGCGACGAACTCCTTGGCGAGATGTATCGCGCCAATGAGAGCGGTCTGCCGAGGCTGGTTGAGACTGTTACCCCTGAGGTCCGCGCCATGCTGGCCTTGTTCTGCTATCGCCGCAGCCATCTGCATTCGCTGGCAGTCGCGATCGCAGGCAGTTGCAACGAGCGCGACCTGATCGAGAGCGGCGGCCGCGTCGGCTCGACGCTCTACGCGCTGGCGCGCGAAGGCGCGGCGAAATCCTCGCCGTCGTCGGGTGGCCGCAAGCCGATCACGCTGTCGACCAAGCCGCTCTCGGTGCTCGCACCGCTGGACGACGAGATCGACGACGAGATCAGCGAAGCCGTTCCGGCCTGAGCCTCATTTGCTGGCGCATGATCTTGACGGAAAACCGCTGCACACTTTTCCGGATCATGCGTTCGCGATAATCGGCAGCCCGAATTTCCGCCGCGCCATCGCGCATTCGGCGTCGCCCGGCATGCATGTGCGGCAGACCTCCGGCCGCACCTGGTAGATGCCGCATGCGGTCTGCTTTCCGATCTCTCCCTGCAACGCCGAACAGCGATCGCCCTCGCAGCGCATGCCGGACTGGCGGTCGTTGACCAGCGTTTCGGGAATCGCGGCAAGCTCCTCGTCGCTCTCGATCGAGAAGCGCGGCCAGTTCGCCGAATAGCCGCAGCAGGCGCCGCAACCCTGGCAGCAACTCGACAGGTCGATGGGGGAGTTCTCGTCCATCGTCGTCACGTGTCCTTTGGCGGGCCCCAGACCAGGCTCTGCCGCCATTTCGCGCGCAGCACGTCGCGCCGCTCCGGATATCTGTCGTCGAGATAGCTCGCATCCACCACGCGGTCGGTGCGGAAGCTGCGGAAGTCGCCGCGTAGCTCGCACCAGGCCGCGAGCAGGCGCACGGCTTCGAGATAGCCGACCGAAATCGGCCAGATCATGCGCTCGCTGGCGCGGCCCTGCTCGTCACGATAGCGCAGCATGATCTTCCTGCCTTCGTGGATCTGGGTGCGCGTGCGCACCATGTCCAGGCGGTCCGGCTCCCTGTTCCAGCTCGGCCGTGCGCGGCTTGCCGGCTCCAGCACAAAGGGACGCAGGCGCTCAGGGACGGTGTCCGCGATCTTGGCCATCAAATCTTCAGCCGCGCGCGCCAGCGCGGGATCGGCATGGCCGGCGACCCATTGCGCGCCCAGCACCGCCGCCTCGATCTCCTCGGGTGTCAGCATCAAAGGCGGGAGGTCAAAACCCTTTTCCAGGATGTAGCCCATGCCGGCTTCTCCGCGGATCGGCACGCGCTGGCCGATCAGCGTCGCGATATCGCGATAGATCGTGCGCTTCGAGGTCTCGAGCTCGGACGCGATGGCGTCCGCAGTCAGCGGCTTACGCGTGCGCCTCAGCACCTGGATGATTTGAAACAGCCGGTCGGCGCGTCTCATGACGGGTCTCTTGTCGCTTGTTTTTTCAGAAGGCGGCGCGCGGCTGCTGACAGGATGTTGGCAGCAGGGGAGTTCTATACCGGGACAACACGTCGACTGAAGAGGATTTGTCCATGATCATTCCAACCCATTTCGGCCCGGCCGCTGCGCTGTGGCGGACCCAGCCTTCGCAGGTCCAGCCTTGGAGAGCCCAGCATTGGCAAGTCAGGGCCTGGTACGCATGGGCGTCCCGCCGCCTCGTATCCCTTGATCTCATGGTCATCGACCTCCGCCTTGCGCTCGCGACCGTGGTGGCTCGCTCGTTGGTCCAGGCTGCGGACGCGCTGGTCCGGCATGTCATGGCCCGCGCCTGGCGAGGGGCCCGTTTCGCAGAAGATATCACGGCTGCTGCCACCATGGTGGCAGCAGCCGGCGGTTAAGTTCCCTCAACTCTTTCGGTCGTTTCAGGAGAGCCTTCATGATCACGCTTTACGGCTTTGGCACCGGCTTCGGCCTGCCGGAAATCAGCCCCTTTGTCACCAAGACGGAAGTGCAGCTCAAGATGGCGGGACTGCCCTGCCGGAAGGAGCGGGCGATGCCGCCCGCCTCTCCCAAGGGGCAGCTGCCTTTCATCGACGATGGCGGCGAGGCGGTGGCGGATTCCACCTTCATCCGCGCCCATATCGAGCGCCGCTACGGCTTCGATTTCGACGCCGGCCTGTCGCTTGCCGAACGCGCACAGGCCTGGGCATTCGAGCGCATGATCGAGCATCACGTTTATTTTGCGCTGGTCGGGGCGCGCTGGGTCGATCCGGTCAATTTCGCCAAGGGGCCTGCGCATTTCTTCGACGGCGCGCCGGAGCACGCTCGCGAGAAGCTGCGTGAGGACGCGCAATTCCGTGTCGCCGAGAACTATCTGCTCTCCGGCCTCGGCCGCCACGCGCCCGATGACGACGTCGATCTCGCCGTGCGCTCGCTGTTTGCGCTCTCGGTGCAGCTCGGCGACAAGTCCTATCTGATGGGCAACAAGCCCTGCGGTGTCGATGCCACCGCCTTCGGCGCGCTTGCCGGGATCCTGACGCCGTTCTTCGAATCCGGACTGCGCCGTCGCGCCGAAGGATTTCCGAATCTCACCGCCTATGTCGACCGGATGATGGACCATTACTATCCCGAGTTCGCCTGGACGCCGCTGCGGCAGGCGGCCTGACGCCGCTCAAGGATCGCAAATGAAAAGAGCCGGCCCATTGGGCCGGCTCTCGTTGTCTCGAACTATCGCCGCGTCTACTTCACCAGCGTGTACTTGCCGTTCTTCACCGTCAGCAAGATGCGCGAGCGGTCGTCGAGGCCGTAGCGGTCCTTTTCGGTGAAATTGTAGACGCCCTGGCTTGCAGCAATTTCCTTCTCCGACAGCAGTGCCTGGCGGATTGCTTCGCGGAATTCCGGCGTGCCGGGCTTGGCCGTCTTCAGCGCCGTTGGAATCACGCGCTTCAGGATCTCGAAGGCATCGTAGGAATGGCCGGCGAACTGGCTGCGGCTGTTCGGGCCGTACTTGCCTTCGTAGGCCGAGTTGAGCGCCAGGCCCGGCTTCTTGGTCGCGGCTTCATCGGGTTGATCTTCCGGGTCCATCACCGGGCCCGAAGCCATCAGCACGCCTTCCGCGGCCTTGCCCGCGATGCGGATGAAATCCATGCTGGCCGCGCCGTGGGTCTGGTAGATCAGACCCTGATAGCCGCGCTCGCGCAGCTCGGTCTGCGGCAGTGCGGCCGCGGTGCCGGAGGCTCCGACCAGGATCGCGTCGGGATTGGCGGCGACGAGCTTCAGCACCTGTCCGGTCACCGAGGTGTCGGGCCGCGCAAAGCGCTCTTCGTCAGCAAGGGTCATGCCCATCGGCACGCCCTGGGCCTTGAAGTCGTTGAACCAGAGGTCGCCGTAGGAGTCGGAATAGCCGATATAGCCGACCGTCTTCACGCCCTTCGACTTCATATGCTGGTAGAGCACCTTGCCCATGATCGGAATCGGCTGCGGCATCGCCACCGACCACTTCATGCGCTCCGGTGTGATCGGGAACGGTGCGAGGCCGAAATGCGGGATGCCGGCTTCGTTGGCGACGTTGGAGACCGCGATGGTCGGCGGCGTCAGCGCCGAGCCCATGATGATGTCGGCCTTGGATTCCGTGACGAAGCGGCGGGCGTTGGTGGTCGCGGTAGTGGGATCGCCGCCGTCGTCGAGCACGATCACCTTCAGCGGCACGCCGCCGATTTCCTTCGGCACGAACTCCAGCGCGTTGCGTTCGGGAATGCCCAGCGCCGCGCCCGGGCCGGTGGTGGTCGTGGTGATGCCGATGGTGATCTCGGTGGTCTGGGCCAGTGCGGGCAGGGCCGGCAGCGCAAGCGCGGCCGCGGTGACGGCAGCGGTCAGGTAAAAGCGTTTCATCTATTCCTCCCTTTATGTGTTTCTTTGAAAGCAGAAATCGGGGGGTAATTCAGCCCCCTCTTTGGGTGATGTGGCGATTTAGCTCCCGACCTAACTCCCCGTGAATTTGGCTACCATTTCCGCAGGGAACGGTGCCGATTTCAGTTTGTCGGGGTTAACGGGGTCGCGGCCGACCAGGACGCGGGTCTCAAAACCCTCGATCGCCAACGCCTCGCCCTTGTAGACGCTGTGCTTCACCTCGAAGCTCGAGCGCTTGATGCTCTCGATCTTCGTTTCGATGGTGATCCAGTCGCCATAAGTGGATGGAATGTAGAACTTGGCGCGCGTGTCGACCATGGGAATGCCCACCAGGCCGTATTTTTTGACCAAATCCTGCTTGGAGAAGCCGGCGACCTCGAACAGGGTCGACGTCGAATCGTCGAACATCGCGAAATAGCGCGGGTAATAGACGATGTTGGCGGGGTCGCAGTCGCCCCACTGGATCTGTACGTCGCGCCGGTTCACGAACATATGTCGCGCCCTATTTCGGCGCCATGCGCAGCGAGCCGTCGAGGCGCACCACTTCGCCGTTCAGGTAGGAGTTCTCGACCATGTGCAGGGCGAGTGCCGCGAACTCGTCGGCGTGGCCGAGCCGGCGCGGGAAGGGGATCGCGGCGGCGAGTGAGTCCTGGGCTTCCTGCGGCAGGTTGGCGAGCAGCGGGGTCAGGAACAGGCCGGGCGCAATCGTCAGCACGCGGACGCCGAACTGCGCCATCTCGCGCGCGATCGGCAGCGTCATACCGACGATGCCGCCCTTCGAGGCCGAATAGGCCGATTGCCCGATCTGGCCGTCATAGGCCGCAACGGACGCCGTGTTGATGATGACGCCGCGCTCGCCGGTTGCCTGCGGCTCGAGCTTGGACATCTCGGTTGCGGCAAGACGCAGCATGTTGAAGGTGCCGATCAGGTTGACCTTGATCACCTTGTCGAAATCGGCGAGCGCCATCGGGCCGTCGCGGCCGACGACGCGCTTGGCAACGCCGATGCCGGCGCAATTGACCAGCACGCGCGCGGGTCCATGGGCCTTGGTCGCCTGCGCGATCGCAGCTTCCGCGGAGGCGGCATCAGAGACGTCGCAAGCCACGGCCACGCCCTTGATCTCGGCGGCGACAGTCTCGGCGAGCTTGGCATTGAGATCGAACACCGCGACCTTGGCGCCCTGCGCAGCCAGCTTTCGCGCGGTCGCTGCGCCAAGTCCCGACGCGCCGCCGGTGACGATGACAGCCTGATCCTTCAACAACATGGCGTTCTCCCTGTAGCGATGATTTCTTAGCCGACCGATATCACACGGTCCGATGGATTGGCAGCGTAGAGCTCTTCGATCAGCAGGCTGCGATGCTCGAGCACCGCGCGCTGGTTGATCGAGCCCTTGTCGGTGACCTCGCCCTTGTCGATCGAGAGTGGCGTGTCGATGAGGATCGCGCGCGTGATCCGCGTCGAGGAGCCGGTGGCCGCGCCGAGAAAGCGGGTCAGCCGTTCGCGAAATGCCTCGCGCACCAGCCGGTCGCGGGTCGCGACGACGAGATCGTCGGCCGGCAGCGTCGGGTTGATCAGCCGGCAGCCGTCGAGATCGAGCACGACGAGTGCGGAGACCTCGTCGCGGTTGATGCCGGCGATGACGACGTCGCGCACCAGCGGTGCGCAGGCCGCAACGAAGCGCGCGCGCAAGGGGCCGACACTGACCCAGGTGCCGCTGCCGAGCTTGAAATCCTCGCCGATGCGGCCGTCGAAATCGAAGCCGGCATTGAGATCATCGGGATCGACGGGCTTGAGTGCATCGCCGAGCTTGTAGAAGCCTTCTTCGTCGAACGAACTTGCGGTGATGTCGGGCTGGCGCCAGTAGCCGGGCATCACGTTCGGCCCCTTGCAACGAACTTCCATCTTGCCGTTGTTCGGCACCAGCTTGGCGTCGTTGCCGGATACGGGAAGCCCGACATGGCCGGAGCGGCTGGTGCGCGGGTTGACCGACATGAAGAACGGCGCGGTCTCGGTTGCACCGAGGCCGGTCAGCATCGGCACGCGGTAGCCTTTTTCCTTCACCGCGAGCTCGTCGAGGCTGTTCCAGACGAACGGCGACAGGGCCGCGCCCGAGAAGAACATCGCATGCAGACGGTCGAAGAATTTTGCGCGCAGGCCCTGGTCGTCGCGCAGATAAGGCAGCAGCGACTCGTAGCCCTTGGGGACGTTGAAATAGACCGTCGGCGATATCTCCTGGAGATTGCGCACGGTCTCCTCGATGCCTCCAGGCACCGGCTTGCCGGCGTCGAGATACATCGAGCCGCCATTGTAGAGCGTCAACCCGATATTGTGGTTGCCGCCAAAAGTGTGATTCCAGGGCAGCCAGTCGATGATGACGGGCGGCTCGTCCTTGAGGAAGGCGAGCGTCTCGCGCAGCATCACCTGGTTGGCGCAGATCATGCGCTGGGTGTTGATGACCGCCTTGGGGTTGCCGGTCGAGCCCGAGGTCAGCAGGAATTTCGCGATGGTATCGGGGCCGATCCTGCCGTGGACCTCGTCCAGATCGGCGCGGATCGGCGTTGCCATGAGATCGGCGAGCAAGGTCACGTCGCGGCCCGGGACGTGACCGTAAGACGCGGCGATTTCGGTGCCGAGCGAGACATTGGCGGCGAGCGCGTCGGCGAATTTGTCGGCGTCTTCGGCGAAGACGAGGCCGGGCGTCAGCAGCTTCATCAAATAGGACAGCTTGCCGTAATCCTTCGACACCAGCGAATAGGCCGGCGACACCGGGCAGAACGGAATGCCGGCATAGAACGCGCCGAACGCGAGCAATGCGTGGTCGATCGAATTGCCGGAGAGGATGACGACCGGCCGCTCCGCCGACAGGCCGCGCGCAATCAGGCCTGAGGCGATGTGCCGGCTCGCGGCGAGCAACTCGGCGTAGCTGATCTTGCGCCAGCCGCGGCCGCCTTCGCGCTCGGCCATGAAGACGCGGTCGGGTGTGGTCGTCGCCCAATGATGCAGGCGGTCGGTGATACGAACCGGATAGTCGCCGAGCGGCTGTGTTGGCCGCAGATAAATCGTGCCGTCGTCGCGCCGCTCGATGTTGACGACGGGATCGCCGAACGAAATGGGCCGCAGCGGGGAAGTGCTCGCGCCGCGCTCCATGCTGGACGAGGACGGCTGCGCGCTCATGATTTCGGCTTCACCTTTGCGGTCTTGTGCTCGAGGAATTCGCGGATCCTGCGTTTTGCCTCTTTGTCGCTCTGCGCCACCGTTGCCATCAGCGACTCCATCAGGAGGCCGGCCTGCGGATTGGCTTCCGCGATCATCGGCAGTGCCTGCAGCACGGCGAAATTCGTCAGCGGCGCGTTGGAGGCGACCTTGGTCGCAAGCTCCAGCGCCTTGCCGAGGCCGTTGCCGGCTTCCGTGACATATTGCGCAAAGCCGTAGGAGGCGCCTTCGGTCGCGGTATAGACGCGCCCCGTCAGCATCATGTCCATCATCCTGGCGACGCCGATCAGCCGCGGCAGCCGCACGGAGCCGCCGCCGCCGACGAAGATGCCGCGCTGCCCCTCCGGCAGGGCGAAATAGGTCGAGGGCTCGGCGACGCGAATATGCGCCGCACAGGCGAGCTCCAGCCCGCCGCCGATCACCGCGCCCCTGAGCGCCGCGATCACGGGCACGCGGCTGTACTGAATGCGGTCGAACACCCGGTGCCACATCTGCGAATGCAGCAGGCCGCCGGTGGCGTCATGGTCGGTCAGCTCGGAGAGATCGAGACCGCTGGAGAAATGGTCGCCGATGCCGTGGATGACGACCGCGCCGATATCCTCGGGCAGGGACGCAAAACACTCGCCGATTTCCAGGATGATGCCGTCGTTGAGCGCATTGCGCTTGGCCGGCCGGTTCAGGCCGACGGTCAAAACCCGGTCCGCCCGCTCGATCCTCAATAGCCCGGAGCCGCCCGCGTCAGCGGTTTCGGCGTTTCCCTGTGTCATTTGCGTCCTTGTCAGAATAGTTATGTTCTATAACGAATTCGGGAGGAGTCAATACGGGAAGCTCTCCCCAAGGGCTGTGTGAAAGGGCGCCTTATAGGGGGCGAGGTTCAGAAGCGTCTCAGGCCGCTTCAGTCATCAGCTTCTTCGCGGCCTGAGCAAGCAGGCCCGATCGCGTATAGCCGTGGGCCTCGGCATACTTGTCGATCTGCTCCAGGACATCTCCGGGCAGAGTGACATTGACGCGCACGACCTTTGGCTGGTCATCCTTCACCGACACCAGAATGGCGACACCGGAGCGGTTCTCGGGATCCGACATGATGTCTTCGAGCAACGAAGGCTCGGGAATAGCCACTCCGTCCTCCGCCATGCCCTCGAGGTGAAACGCCAGCGCTTCCTCGGCCATGTCGCGCGCCTCGTCGAGCGTGGTCCCCGCAGTCACGACGCCGGGCAGGTCCGGAAACGACACGCCGAAATCGCTGTCGGCATCCTTATGGATAAGACCAATGTAGTGACGCATGGCGCTTACCTCAGCTTCAGTCCTGATTGCTGTTCAATACTCTTCAACGTTCCGAGCGCGATGTCTCGCTTCGGATGAGGGACCGTGACGCGGCCCTTTTTCGACGGATGTCTGAACTGGACGTGGCTGCCCTTTTGAGCCACCTGCACCCACCCATCCTTGTGAAGGGCCGAGATAATGTCTCGACTATTCATGGTGTGTATTTATACACACTAAACAGGCGGTGGTCAACGTTGACTTACATCACCTGATGCACGTCGATCACGACGCGATCCGCATGCCGTGCCGCTGAACCCACAAAAATGTGCTCCATCAGCCAGCGGTACTTCTCATGCCCCGTCTCGAATTTCGGCACGGTGCGGAAATAGATCAGTTTTGGATCGACCGGTTCGCCGCGCTTGAGCTTTTGCAACAGCTCGACCGGACCGAAGCGCATGCCCTTGTTCTCGACATAGACGATGGCGCCGTCGTCGGTTTCGAAGGCGTACTTCGCTTCGAGATCGATCAGCTCATTCGGGCGGATGGTCTGGAAGTCCGCCCCGAACGGCAACACGCGACCGGTGACTGCGCCCGTCACCTCGCCGCCGAGGATCGGGATGATGCGGCGAACGCCGATGCCGGTCTCGCCGGCGGTGACGACGTCGCCGATTTTTGCGGTGATGGTGAAAGCGTATTTCGTTTCCAGCGCCGGTGTGGTCATCGCTTTGCCTTTCAATGCGCCATCATCCGCGTCGGCAGCCATGTCGCCAGCAGCGGGAACGCGATCAGGATCACCAGGCGCACGAGGTCTGTCGCCACGAACGGGATCACGCCCTTGAAGATGGTGGAGAAGGAGACGTCCTTCACCACGCTTTTGATGACAAAGACGTTCATGCCCACCGGGGGATGGATCAGGCCGAGCTCGACGGTCATCACGATGATGACGCCGAACCAGATCGGGTCGAAACCGAGATGCATGATCACGGGGAAGATGATCGGCACGGTGAGGATGATCATCGCCATGGCGTCCATCAGGCAGCCGAGCACGAGATACATCACCATGATCAGCGCCAGCACGCCGTAGGGGCCGAGGCCGAGGCCGGTGAGGAATTCCGTCACCTTCTGCGGGGTCTGCGTCACCGTGAGGAAATAGCCGAAGATCAAGGCGCCGATCAGCACGGTGAACACCGCGGCCGCCGTGCGGGTGGCCTGGAGCAGCGACGCCAAAATCTTCTCGCGGTCAAGGCGTCCCGTAAGCACGCCGATGATGAAGGCGCCGGCAGCGCCGACGCCGCCGGCTTCGGTCGGCGTGAAGCGCGGCAAATAGGGCAGGCCGTAGAGGCCGCCGATCACGAACACGAACAGCAGCACCGGCGCCCAGATGTCCTTCAGGCCGGCGAAACGCTCGCGCCAGGGCAGCACTTTGCCCTTGGGCAGGAAGTCGGGCCGGAAATACCCGATCAGGAAGATCGTGATCATGTACATGGTCATCGCCAGGATGCCCGGGATGATGCCGGCGATGAAGAGTTTCCCGATGTCCTGCTCGGTGATGATACCATAGACCGCGAGCACGGTGGAGGGCGGCAGCATCGCGCCCAGCGTGCCGCCGGCCGCGATCACGCCGGTGGCAAAGGACTGCGGATAGCCGAAGCGGCGCATCTCCGGGTAGGCGACGGCGGAGAAGGTCGCGGCGGTCGCGACCGACGAGCCGCAGATCGCGGCAAAACCGCCGCAGGCGCCGACGGTGGCGATGCCGAGCCCGCCGCGCAGATGCCCAACAAAACCGTTGGCGGCGCGGAACAGCTCGCGGCTCATGCCGGAATTGCTGACGAAGGAACCCATCAGCAAAAACATCGGGATGACGCCGAAGGTGTAGTCGGTGACCGTGCGCATCGAGGTCTGGCCGACCAGTTTCAGCGCCGGCGTGACGCCGACGAGATAGGTGAAGCCGGAGACGCCGACGAGGCCCATGGCCATGCCGACGGGCACGCGCAGCAGCATCAGTGCGAAAAGGGAAACAAAGCCGATAACGGCGACGGCATCGGTGCTCATGATTATTCCGTCGCCTTCAGCTTGGGGTCGTGCATCTCTTCGGGATGGAAGATCAGCCGGTAAGTGCGGATCGCGATCAGCAGCACGGCCGAGACGTCGCCGATCCAGGCGATCGCGAAGAACGGCCAGGTCGGCATGTGCATGTCGAAGGTCTGGACGTTGTCGTTGTAGGTGCCGCGGACCTTGTCGAACAGCGTCCAGGTCTGCACCGTGACAACGAACAGCAGCACCAGCGTTGCGAACACGTCGATCCAGCGCTGGTAGCGCGGTCCGACATTGCCCCAGACCAGATCGACCGTGATGTGGGTGCCGCGATAGGAGGTCGCGGCGATGCCCCAGAAGATGAGGATTCCGAGCAGCATGCGCCCGATGTCGAATGAATCCGGAATCGCATAGTTCAGCGTGTTGCGCAGCAGCACCGACAGGAAGATGTCGAGCGCGACGATGCCGACGAAGGCCGCTGCGATCCATTCGATCGAATCGATAACGCGATCCATCCAGCTGCGCTTCATGGGAGCTTCCTAAAAGATGTCATCCTCAGGCGGCGAGAGGGTAGGACGCGCGGTGCGCTCCTCAGGTCTCGGCCCCCTTGCAGAACAACGGCGGCGAGATGCATCCCGCCGCCGCATGTGTTTCGATGAAGAGCTACTCCGCCAGCGCGTTGTACTTCTTCAGCGATGCCTTCAGCTCGGCGAGCGCAGCATCCGGATCGGCGCCGGCTTTCTTCGCGCCGTCGGACCAGGTCTTCACCAGCGGCTCGGCGGCCTTCTTCCAGGCGGCGGTCTGCTCGGGTGTCAGCTTGTAGACCTCGTGACCGGATTCCGCCTTCACCTTGTCGATGCCGGCATCCTCGAACTTGCCCCAGTGCTCGCCGACCACGCCGGCCATCTCGATCGTGCAATTCTTGTCGATCGCGGCCTTCTGCTTGTCGGACATCGCATTGTACTTGTCCTTGTTCATCACGAACACGAAGGTCGTGGTGTAGAGCGGCGCCTCCATGTCGTACTTGGTCACCTTGTCGATGCCGAACAGCACCAGCGAGCCCCAGGGGAAGGTGACGCCGTCGGCGACGCCGCGCTCGATGATGTCGCGCACTTCGGGCGCGGAGGACTGCACATTGGTGCCGCCGAGCGAGGTGACGAAGTTCGCCATGGTGGCGTGGGCCGGGCGAATCTTGAGGCCCTTCACGTCCTCCGGCATCACGATCTTCTTGGTGCGGGAGTGGAAGGAGGAGGGCGAGTGGACGAAAGCGAGACAGTACTTGACGTCCTTCATCTCCTTCTCGGCGTATTTGCGATACCAGGCGTCGAGCCCCATCGAGCCGCCTTTGGCATCCGAGATCAGGAACGGCAGTTCGCCGGCCCCGATGATCGGGAAGCGGCCGGGCTGGTAGCCGGGATTGACGTAGGTGACGTCGGCGATGCCGTCGCGGGCCATATCGTAATGGTCGAACGCCTTGCCCATCTGCTGGGCCGGAAACACCTTGCCCTTGATGGTGCCGCCGGAATCCTTCTCGACCGCAGCGGCCCAATCCTCCAGCGATTTCTGCAGCGGGTGCGAGGCCGGCACCCAGTGCGAGATCTTCAGGTCGAAGGTCTTGTCCTGCGCGAGCGCAGGGCTCACGCTTGCTGCCAGCAGCAACGCCAGACAGGCTTTCCTCATCACGTGTCTCTCCCTCTTGTGACGGCGGGCTTCGATGGCCCGGTCTCGTTAATTAACATGTTATCTAATTAGCCGGCGCATTCAAGCCGGAACTGGCGCGGCGTGCCGCCGCGCACTCCCCTTTTGCCCAACCGTTATATGATATAATTATCGTGCGCGGACGGCTGCGACAAGCGAGCCGCGACGAAAACCTACAGGATCGGGAGGAGCAAGTATTGCGGACAAAAGTCGCAATCATCGGGGCAGGGCCGGCTGGATTGTTGCTTGGGCAACTTCTGCACGGTTACGGCATCGACAACGTCATCCTGGAGCGCCAGAGCCCGGACTATGTGCTCGGCCGCATCCGCGCCGGCCTCCTGGAGGAGGGAACCGTCGCGCTGCTCGACCAGATCGGCGCCGGCGCGCGGGCGCATGCCGAAGGTCTGCTGCATGAAGGGATCGAGCTGGCCTTTTCCGGCCGCCGACACCGTATCGACATGAAGGCCGCGACCGGCAAGACGGTCATGATCTACGGCCAGACCGAGGTCACGCTCGACCTGATGAATGCGCGCAAGGCCGCCGGCCTCACCTCGGTCTACGAGGTCAAGGACGTGCAGCCGCATGATTTCGACGGCGGTCGCCCGCGCGTGACCTACGTCAAGGATGGCGTCACCCACACCATCGATTGCGACTTCATCGCCGGCTGCGACGGCTTTCACGGCGTCAGCCGCGCCAGCGTTCCGGCCTCGGCGATCGAGGAGTTCGAACGGATCTATCCATTCGGCTGGCTCGGCATCCTCTCCGATACCCCGCCGGTCAGCCACGAGCTGATCTATTCGAACCACGCCCGCGGCTTTGCGCTGTGCACCATGCGTTCGGCCAAACGCAGCCGTTACTATGTGCAATGCGCGCTCGACGACCATGTCGACCAATGGCCCGACGACCGCTTCTGGGACGAGCTCAAGAGCCGGCTCGACCAGGAGGCTGCGGACAGCCTGGTCACAGGACCCTCGATCGAGAAGAGCATTGCGCCCTTGCGCAGCTTCGTGGCCGAGCCGATGCGCTTCGGCAGGATGTTCCTGTGCGGTGACGCCGCCCATATCGTGCCGCCGACCGGGGCCAAGGGACTGAACCTCGCGGCCAGCGACGCCCATTATCTGTCAAGCGCGCTTCGCGAATTCTACGACGAGAAATCCAGCGCCGGGATCGACGCCTATTCCGCCAAGGCGCTGGCGCGGGTCTGGAAGGCCGTGCGGTTCTCCTGGTGGATGACCTCGATGCTGCACAAATTCCCCGACACCGGCACCATCGGCGCCCGCATCCAGCTCGCCGAGCTCGACTACGTCACGCAGTCGCAGGCCGCGATGACCTCGCTGTCGGAGAATTACGTGGGGCTGCCGTTTTGAAAATAGCTGTCATGCCCCGCGAAGGCGGGGCATCCAGTACGCCGCGGCCCGTCCGTATCACGTCACCGCCTCTGGAATACTGGGTCACCCGCTTTCGCGGGTGATGACAGTGGTTGTGGGGCGACAGTGCCGCTCGTTTCAAACACTCGCGCAAATTCCGTTTAAAACTTTGTAGGCGGTGAAACTGGCATCCACATCGCGTTCAATGGCGGCAGCCAACGACGCGAGCCAGACATGACCAGCACCGACATTCCCGCCGGCTTCGAGCCGCATTTCCGAAAAGCGCCCCTCACCGACCCGTGGGAGCCGCTTTATTCCAGAAAGACCGATAAGGGCGTCACCGTGGGATTGCGGCTGGCGACACCGCACACCAACGCGCGCGGGTTGATCCATGGCGGATTGATTGCGGCGCTGGCCGATGCCGCCATGGGTTACAGCTGCGCGCAGGCGACGGGCTGGACAACGTCGCTCGTCACCATCTCGCTGTCGGTCGACTACGTCGGTGCCGGCGAAATCGGTCAATGGCTCGCGGTCGAGGGTGAGGCGATCAAGACCGGCAGCACGATCTGTTTCGCGCAGAGCCTGGTCAAGGCCGACGACGCCGTGATCGCCCGCGCCAGCGGCACCTTTCGCGTCGTGCTGAAGAAGGGGTGAATTCCCTTGTCCCGGACGCGGTGCGGCGCGAAGTGCCGCTCCGCAGAGCCGGGACCCATAGCCTTCTGGGTCCCGGCTCTGCGCAGCAACGCTATGCGTTGCAGCGCGTCCGGGGCACGAAAATCACCCAAATCTCCACTCCGCCGTCTCCACCACGAGATCGACGAATGCGCGCACTTTGGCCGAGAGCAGGCGCGAGGTCGGATAGACGATGTGGATCGGTAGCGCCGGCTGCTCGTATTTCGCCAGTACGATTTTCAGTCGCCCGCGCTTCAGCCCCTCTGCGGCCTGATAAGCCAGCACCCGCGTCACGCCACCGCCGGCCTCGGCATATTGCAGGGCGGCGTCGGCGCTGTTGCTGGCGAAGCGCGGTTCCGGCGTCACCTCGATGTCGCGGCCGTCCAGTACGAAGCGCCAGCTGGCGGATGGACCGAACGCGATGGTCTGGTGCGTGAGCAGTGCCTCCGGCGTCTTCGGCTCGCCATGGCGCTTCAGGTAACCCGGAGTCGCCACCACGATCCGCCGCATCTCGCCGACCTGGCGCGCGACCAGTGAGGAGTCGGCGAGATGGCCGATCCGCACCGCGACGTCGACGGCATCTTCCACGAGATTGACGAGGTTGTCCGACAGCCGCAATTCGCAGGTGACCTCGGGATAACGCTTGAGGTAGGCGGTCACGACAGACCCGACATGGAGACGGCCGAAGCCGACCGGAGCCGACACCACCAGACGTCCACTCGGCCGGTTGCGCTCCTCCCGCGCCGAGCCGTCGGCCTCCTCGACGTCGGCGAGGATGCGACGCGCGCGCTCCAGATAGCGCGTGCCGACGTCGGTCAGCCCCACCTGCCGGGTGGTCCGCTGCAACAGCCGCGCGCCGAGATGTTCCTCCAGCGCCGCGATCAGCCGCGTCACCGCCGAGGGCGACAGCCGCAGTTTTCGTGCCGCCGGCGCAAAGCCGCGCAAATCGGCGACGGTGACAAAGACATGCATGGCTTCAAGGCGGTCCACCTCATTATTGCATATATTGCAACGATTAAGTGTCAAGCGGATAGATTGTTTTGGCAGGCGGAAGGTCCATTTTAGGTCCCGAAGACGCAGAGATGCGCCGGGATTTCAGGAGATGTTCCGATGACGGCAACTCACACCTACGCCAGCGACGTGGCATTCACGCCGGCGGTGAAATCGATCCAGACCCGAAAAGGATCACGCGAAGGCTATGCTCATGCCGAGCAGCGCGGCTGGCGCACCGAGATCGACGAGAACCTCGCGGCGTTCATCGCTGATGCCAACAGCTTTTATTTCGCCACTGCCTCGGCCGATGGCCAGCCCTACATTCAGCACCGCGGCGGCCCGAAGGGCTTTTTGAAGGTGCTGGATAAGCAGACGCTCGCGTTCGCCGACTACGCCGGCAATCGGCAGTACATCACGCAGGGAAACCTGTCCGAAAATCCCAGGGCCTACGTCTTTGTGATGGACTACGCCCATCGCCGCCGGGTGAAGATCTGGGGTGAGGCGCGCGTGGTCGAGGACGACGCCGCGCTGACGCAGTCCCTGATGCCGAAAAGCTACCGCGCGCGGCCGGAGCAGGTGATCCTGTTCAAGATCGAAGCATGGGACACGAACTGCCCGCAGCACATCCCGCAGAAGTTCGACGCCGGCGATGTTGCGGCTACGCTGGCGGCAAGGGATGCAAGGATCGCGGAGTTGGAGGCG
This sequence comes from Bradyrhizobium sp. 197, assembly GCF_023073375.1. Lineage (NCBI taxonomy): Bacteria > Pseudomonadati > Pseudomonadota > Alphaproteobacteria > Hyphomicrobiales > Nitrobacteraceae > Bradyrhizobium > Bradyrhizobium sp. 197. The sequence continues at coordinate 48,670 of NZ_JADPJJ010000012.1, forward strand.
GAGGTGGCAGCCCTGAAGGGGGAGAAGGTGAGCTGAAAAATGATGCTTCTTACCCTCTCCTTGTGGGAGAGGGTGGCTCGCCGCAAAGCGGCGAGACGGGTGAGGGGTCTCTCTCCGCATGCAACGGTCCCACGTTGTAATTCGCGGAGAGAACCCCTCATCCGGCGCTGCGCGCCACCTTCTACCACAAGGGGAGAAGGGAAGTAGGGCCGCGAAATCAGATCACGCTCGCGCCTTCGTGCTGGAAGCCGAGATAGCTCGCCGCCACCCGCTCGTTTGCGGCGATGTCGCTGGCCTTGCCGCTGAGCACGAATTCGCCGAGCTCCATCACGTAGGCCTGATCCGCGATCTTCAATGCGGCCTGCGCGTTCTGCTCGACCAGCAGCACGGAGACGCCGGCGGCACGCAGTTCGGTGACGATGCGGAAGATGTCGGCGACGATGATCGGAGCGAGGCCGAGGCTCGGCTCGTCCAGCATCAAGAGCTTGGGCTCGCCCATCAGCGCGCGGCCCATCGCGAGCATCTGCTGCTCGCCGCCGGAGAGCGTGCCGGCGAACTGCTTGCGCCGCTCTTTCAGCCGCGGAAACAGCGTGTAGACCCGCTCCATCGAGGCTTTCGCCTTGCTTCTCTCGATCCTGAAGGCGCCGAGTTCGAGATTGTCCTCGACATTCATGGTCACGAACAGTTCGCGATGCTCGGGAACGAGACCGAGCCCCATCGCGACGCGATCCTCGATGTCGAGCCGGGAGAGGTCCTGGCCGGCAAAGGCGACGCGGCCCTTCAGCGGAAAAACGCCCATGATGGCCGAGAGCAGCGTGGTCTTGCCGGCGCCGTTGGCGCCGACGATGGTGACGATCTGGTTTTGGCCGACCTCAAGCGAGACCGAACGCACCGCCTCGACCTTGCCATAGGACACATGGGCGTCGGTGACGGACAACAGCGCGCTCATGCCGCCACTCCGAGATAGGCCTTGATCACTTCGGGATTGGTCTTGATCGTGGCCGGCGTTCCTTCCGCGATCTTGGTGCCGAAATCGAGCACCACGATGCGGTCGGCGAGGTTCATGACGAAGCCCATGTCGTGCTCGACAAGCAGCACGCTCATGCCGCCGTCGCGCAGCTCCCGCAGCAGCGTCGCGAGCCGCTGCTTCTCCATGTGGCGCAGGCCGGCGGCCGGCTCGTCGAGCAGCAGCAGCATCGGATCGACGCACAGCGCACGGGCGATCTCGACGATCCGTTGCTGTCCCAGCGAAAGCGCGCCTGCGAGCTGATGCATCTGCTCGCCAAGTCCGACGCGCTCGATCTGGCGGGCGGCTTCCGCGAGCAGCTTGGCCTCGTCGGCACGGTCCAGCCGCAGCATCGAGGAGATCGGCCCGGAATGGCCGCGCAGATGCGCGCCGATCGCGACGTTCTCCAGCACGGTCATGTCAGGCACCAGCTTGACGTGCTGGAAGGTGCGGGAGATGCCGAGCTTGACGATCTCCTGCGGCGGCGCCTTGTCGACCTTGTTGCCGAGCACGGAGATCGAGCCCGAGGTGGCCGACAGCACGCCGGTGATCAGGTTGAACGTCGTGCTCTTGCCGGCGCCGTTCGGGCCGATCAGCGCAACGATCTCGCGGGCCTGGACGTCGAAGGAGACGCTATTTACCGCGACCACGCCGCCGAATTGCTTTCGCGCCTTCTCGACCTGGAGCAGGACGCCGGATTGGCCGGGCGAACGGGCGCGCTGCGCCAGTTTCAGGGAGGTGTCCGGCTTTTTGCCACGGGTGCGCTCGGGCAGGAACGACATCAGCCAGGGCCAGACGCCGCCGGGTGCGAGCTGGAGCAGCGCCACCAGCATAATGCCGAACACGATGGTTTCGACCTGGCCGGAGCCCGGCAGGATCAGCGGCAGGTAACTCTGGAGCACTTCTTTCAGGACCACGACGAGCGCCGCGCCGAGGACGCCGCCCCAGACATAACCGGCGCCGCCGACCACGGCGATGAAGAGATATTCGATGCCGGCCTGCGCGCCGAACGGCGTGGGATTCACCGCGCGCTGAAGATGAGCGTAGAGCCAGCCGGAGAGGCCGGCGAGCACGGCCGCATGGATGAACACCAGCATCTTGGCCCGCGGCGTGTGCACGCCGAATGCTTCGGCCGCGACATGGCCGCGCCGGAGCGCGCGGATGGCGCGGCCGGTGCGGGAGTCCAGCAGGTTCATCGTGAGCAGCGCCGAGACGATCACGGCCACCCAGATCGCGTAATAGATCGAGCCGGGCGAGAGCATCTTGAACGAGCCGATCGACAGCGGCGGGATCGCCGAGATGCCGTCGTTCCTTCCTAAAAATTCCAGCTTGCTGAAGAGATAGAACAAGCCGAGTCCCCAGGCGAGCGTGCCGAGCGGCAGATAGTGGCCGGAGAGACGGACCGTGACGAGGCCGAGCAGCACCGCCAGCAAGCCGCTGACCAGCAGCGACAGCGGCAGCGTCAGCCAGGGCGACATCCCGTAGGCCGTCGACAGCACCGCGGTGGTGTAGGCGCCGAAGCCGACGAAGGCCGCTTGTCCAAACGAGGTCAGGCCGCCGACGCCGGTCAGCAGCACGAGGCCCATCGCGACGAGGGCGGTGAGGCCGATATTGTCGAGCAGCACGATCCAGAACGGGGGCATGCCCGGAACGAACGGGATCGCCGCCATGAGAAGCGCGAAGATGAGGATGGGGAGCCGGCTCTGCATCTTGGCCTCAGTCCTTCTCTTCCTCGACCGCGGGAGCAGCGAGCGAGCGCAGCAGCAGCACGGGGATCAAGAGCATGAAAACAATCACCTCCTTGTAGTTGGAGGCATAGAAGGACGAGAACGCCTCGACGATGCCGACGAACAGCGCTGCGACGGCGGTGAGGGGATAGCTGACGAGACCGCCGATGATCGCGGCGACAAAGCCCTTCAGGCCGATCAGGAAGCCCGAGTCGTAATAGAGCGTCGTGATCGGCACGATCATGATGCCCGACAATGCGCCGATGACGGACGCCAGCAGGAAGGCGATCTGCCCGGATAGCGTCGTGCGGATGCCGACGAGCCGGGCACCCAGCCGGTTCACGGCGGTCGCGCGCAGCGCTTTGCCGTAAAGTGTCAGCCCGAAGAACAGCCACAGCCCGACGATGAAGGCGATGGTGATGCCGTAGACCGTGATGCTCTGGCCGGTGAAGCGCAGCGCGCCGGCGGTGAAAGAGCCGGACAGTACGGCAGGTCCGCGCTGGCCCTCGGCGCCGAAGAACAAAAGGCCCAATCCCTGAAGCGCGAGGTGGACGCCCACCGAGGCGATCAGCAGCACCAGCACGGAGGTGTGCGCCAGCGGTTGGAATGCGATGCGGTAGAGAAACAGGCCGATCATCGCCACGATCACCAGCGACAGCGCGATGCAGACCGCAACCGGCGGCTTCTGAGCGGCGTAGTGGACCGTCAGCGCCAGCACGATGGCCGGCAGCACGATGTTGGTGAGGACGCTGCGCAGGACCAGGCGTCCGTGCAGCGCCTTGCGCGCGGCGAACAGGTCGAACGCGAAGGCGCCGATGCCCAGGGCGAGCGCGAGTTTCGCCGTACCCGGCATCTGGCCCGCAGCCAGCGAGGCATAGGTCAGCGCACCATAGGTGACGAATTCGCCTTGTGGGATGAGGATCACGCGGGTGACGGCGAACACCAGCACCAGCGCGAGGCCGAGCAACGCGTAGATTGCGCCGTTGGTGATGCCGTCCTGCAGCAGGAACAGCATGATGGTGGTATTCAAGACCGGACGCTCCCCCTCAAAGATTAAGGACCGGTCCCCTGATAGTCGTGGACGGTCCGCTCACAGCCATTGAAAAACGCTGACGATATTTGATATGGTCCATAACAATTATCAAATATAACTTCAAGGGTGGCGGGACGACCCTCCCGAACTTAGCGGGATTACGAGCATGAGGCGATGACCGTTTCGAAAACCTCCGAAAAGTCTTCTGAAAAGCCCGCCGATCCGGCCAAGGTCCGCAAAGACGCGGCCGAGGTGCAAGGTCAGGGGCCCGGCGAAGCCCTCCAGCTCGGCGAGCTCTCGGAGCAGCTCGGCTATGTGCTGAAGCGGGCGCAGCTTAAGGTGTTCGAGAACTTCCTGCGCTGCATGGCCTCGCTTCAGCTCACGCCCGCGCAGTTCTCCGTTCTGCTGCTGGTCGAGAAAAATCCGGGCCGTAACCAGACCGAGATCGCCTCCACCCTCGGCATCCTGCGCCCGAATTTCGTCGCCATGCTCGACAATCTCGAGAGCCGCGACCTTTGCGCGCGGATCCGCTCCACCAACGACCGCCGCTCGCACATCCTGGTGCTGACCGACAAGGGCAAGGCGGTGCTGGCCCGCGCCAAGAAGCTCGTCGCCACCAAGCACGAGGCCCGGCTGAACGAGCTGCTCGGCCCCTCCAACCGCGAAGCGCTGCTCGGGATGCTCTCGAAGATCGCCAACGAGTTTTAACGGGGCGGTCGGCTCAGCTGTCGTCGCCCGCGAAGGCGGGCGCTCCAGTATTCCAGAGGCAGTAGTGGGTGATGGAGAAGCCGCGGCGTACTGGATTTCCTGCCTTCGCGGGGAATGACGCCGTGATTGGGGCAGGCGCCTCAGTCGACCAGGATCACCCTTATATCGTTCACGTTGGTCAGCGTGGGCCCCGGCAGCAACAGGTCACCCGTCGCCTCGAAGAACGTCGTCGCGTCGTTGCTGGCGAGATACGCCTGCGGCTGCAGCTCCTGCGCCTTCATCTTCGCGAACGTCGCCGCGTCGATCAGCGCGCCGGCGGGATCGGTGGGGTTGCCGGCACCGCCATCAGCGCCGTCGGTATCGCCGGCGAGCGCGGAGATGTTTGGCGTGTCCTTCAACAAATCGGCGAGCGCCAGCGCGTATTCCTGGTTCGGGCCGCCGCGCCCCTGGCCGCGCACGGTGACCGTGAGCTCGCCGCCGGAGAGGATCGCGACGCGCTTGCCTTGCGCGCGGGCCTGGAGCGCCAGCCTGGCGTGATCGGCGGCAACTCCGCGGGCCTCGCCTTCCAGATCGGCGCCGAGATCGATGGTCTCGTAACCGGCCTCGTGCGCGAGTTTCACCGCGGCATCGAGCGATTGCTTCGGACGTGCGATCAATTCGAAATGCGCGCGTGCGAAGGCGGCGTCACCCGGTTTGCAGCTCTCGTTGGCGGGGGCGTCCAGCGCGCGGCGGACGGCATCGTCGATGTCGAGCTTGTACCTGGTCACGATCGCGCGCGCATCAGCGAGCGTGGTCGGATCGGGCACGGTGGGGCCGGAGGCGATCGCGGAGGGCTCGTCATGCGGCACGTCGGAGATCGCGAGCGTGACGATCTCGGCGGCATCTTTGCCGGCGCGCGCCAGCCGCCCGCCCTTGATCCGCGACAGGTGCTTGCGCACGATATTCATCTCGCCGATCGGCGCGCCCGAGCGGAGCAGCGCCTTGTTGACGGCCTGCTTCTGCGCGAAGCTGATGCCGTCGACAGGCGCGATCCAGTTCGCCGAGCCGCCGCCGGTGAGCAGCACCAGGAGAAGGTCATCGGGTCCGGCCTCGCCTGCGAGCGCGAGGGTATCGGCCGCGCCCTTCAGGCCGGCCTCGTCAGGCACGGGATGGCCGGCCTCGACCACGCGGATGCGGCGGGTCGGCACGCCGTAGCCGTGGCGCGTGGTGGCGATGCCGACGAGGCGCTCCGGTGCGAGCCCGAGCGTGTCGAGATAATGCCGCTCTGCCGCCGCGGCCATCGCGGCCGCGCCCTTGCCGGCGGCGAGGCAGATCACGCGTCCCCTCGGTGCGGGCCGCAAGTGAGGCGCCAGCACCGTGTTGGGATGGGCGGCGGCAACGGCGGCGTCGTAGAGCGCGCGGAGCAGGGGGCGTCGGTCGGTCATGACGAAAGGCCTTGAGCGGACAGGAAAGACTGGCGGCAAACGCGCCGTTCACCTGCCTACCGCATCAGGCGCGAAAGCGTAAGCGGGCTTTGTCGTCATTCGATTGTGCAATCGCGTGATCATAATCGGCGCGCAAGCAAAAACCCCCTGCGAGAGTTCGCAGGAGGCTTGTTGTCGTGTCGGGGCTAGCCGCCGACGTCGGCGCTGATCACGTCGCCGAACAGCTCCCACTTCTCGCCCTTGAACTTCTCGAGCCGGAGCTGGCTGATCGGCGCAAAGTCGGTCGGGGACGTGTTGATCTGGATTCCCGGCAGCAGCGCCTCCGTGCGGAAGTTCTTCATGCCAGCGGCCTGCTTCATGATGTTCTCGCGCGTGAGATTATCACCGCACTGCTTCAAGACGTGGACCAGCGTCTGTGCCACGGCATAGCCGACGATGGTGCCCTTATCGAGCTTGTCGCCGTCGGGGAAGTATTTGGTCATGAACGCAAGAAAGTCCTTCATGCCGGGATCGTTGGCCCATTCGGGATCCGACACGTCCTTCAGATAATCGGCCGAGATAATGTCCTGGCCGTTCTCGAAGCCGGCAGGCTTCATCACGCTGCCGACGGAGGCAGAGACGTTGTTGAGGAAGTGCAGCGGCTTCCAGCCGATCTCGGCGTTCTTCTTGATCGCCTGGGCTGCGAATTTCGGCGTCGTGATGTTCATGAAGACGTCGGCGCCGGTCGATTTCAGCTTGACGATGTGGTTGTCGATGCTCGGCTCCGAAGTCTCATAGCTCTCTTCGATGACGATCATCGAGGCGGCCTTGGCGCCGAGGCCGTCCTTCAGGCCCTTGAGATAGTCCTTGCCGTAATCGTCGTTCTGGAACAGCACGGCGATCTTGGCGTCGGGCTTGTTCTTGAGCAGCCACTTCGCGTAGATCTGCGTCTCGCTCTGGTAGTTGGGCTGCCAGCCCATCGTCCACGGGAAGTTCTGCGGATCGTTCCACTTGGTGGCGCCGGTCGCGACGAAGAGCTGCGGCACCTTCTTCGAGTTCATGTATTTGTGGATCGCCGAGTTCGGCGGTGTGCCGAGCGAGTTGAAGATGAACAGCACCTCGTCGCTCTCGACCAGCTTGCGCGCCTGCTCCACCGTCTTCGGCGGCGAATAGGCGTCGTCGTAAGAGATGAAGTTGATCTTGCGGCCGTTGATGCCGCCTTCGTCGTTGATCTTCTTGAAATAGGCGGCTTCGGTCCGCCCTATGATGCCGTAGGCGGAGGCCGGTCCGCTGTAGGGCATGATGTTGCCGACCTTGATCTCGGTATCGGTCGCGCCGGTATCGTATTTCTTCTGGGCCGATGCAGTGGAGGCCGAGGCCGCAATGAGCGCAAGCGCCAGTGACGCGGCCGCAAGTTTGCCGGTGACAGCGGGCATTCCTATCTCCCTATTTTCTTGGTGTGTGTGCGTTCCTTTTCTTGCGTTGCTTGTTTTTGGTGACGCGGCCGCAATTCAATACGATTTACCTGGTGCCTTCAACAGAAAGCCCCTGCGACGGCGTCGCAGGGGCTGCTTCTTTAGTAGTCAAAGGCGGCCGCGGGAGCGTGTGCGCTGCGAAAAAATCGCGACCGCCGCTGATTGTTTAATTTGAATAGCGCGATTTTGAGTTGATCGGCCTCAATGGCCAGGATCGCTTGAGATGATGTCGCCGAACAGCTCCCATTTCTTGCCTTTGAATCGCATCATCTGGAGCTGCTCGATCGGGGCGAAATTGTCCGGCGCGGTGTTGATCTTGATGCCGGGCAAGAGCGTATCGGGCTCGAAATCCTTCAGGCTGGCGGCCTGCTTCATGACGTTTTCGCGGGTAAGGTCATCGCCGCACATCTGCAGCACCTTCACCATGGTCTGCGCGGCGGCATAGCCGAACACCACGCCGGCATCGAGCTTGTTGGCCGTGGGAGCGTATTGCGCGAGGAAGTTATAGAACTTCTTCATGCCTTCATCGGCGTTCCATTGCGGGTCGGAGCCGTCCTTGGTGTAGCTCGCCGACAAGATGCCTTGCGAGATCTCGAGCCCCGCCGGCTCGAGCACGCCGCCGACCGAGGCCGAGACGTTGGAGATGATGTGGACCGGGTGCCAGTTGATCTCGGCCGCCTTCTTGATCGCCTGGGCAGCAAATTTCGGCGTGGTGATGCTGATGAGGATGTCGGCGCCGGCGGCCTTCAATTTCACGACGTGCTCGTCGATGGCCGGTTCGGACGTGTCGTAGCCTTCCTCCAGCACGATCATCGAGGCCTTGGGCCCAAGGCCGTCCTTCAGCCCCTTCAGATAGTCCTTGCCGAAATCGTCGTTCTGGTAGAGCACGCCGATCTTGCCGTCCGGCTTCTCCTTCATGATGTACTTGGCGTAGATGTGCGCCTCGCTCGCATAGCTCGGCTGCCAACCCATGGTCCAGGGATACTGCCTGGGATCGTTCCACTTCGAAGCGCCGCTCGCCACGAACAATTGCGGCACCTTCTTCTCGTTCATGTATTTGCGGATGGCGCCGTTGGTGGAGGTGCCGAGCGAGCCGAAGATCAGCAGCACCCCGTCGCTCTCGACCAGCTTGCGCGCCTGCTCCACCGTCTTCGGCGGCGAATAACCGTCGTCATAGGAGATGAATTTGATCTTGCGGCCGTGGATGCCGCCCTCGGCATTGATTTTGTTGAAATAGGCTTCCTCGGCCTTGCCGATCGCCGCGTAGGCGGAGGCCGGGCCGCTATAGGGCATGATGTTGCCGATCTTGATCTCGGTATCGGAAGCGCCGCTGTCGTATTTTTTCTGCGCCAGTGCAGGGCCGCTCATCGCAGTGCACAATATGAATGCGGCCAAAAGGGCCGCAACCTGAAATCGAACAGCAGTCATTTCTCTCCCACCCCGGCTGGATCGGCGCCGCATTGAACAAGATTGACGCTCGACGTCAACAAAAAGCCCCCGCGATTGCTCGCGGGGGCTTCTCGAGGCGTTGGACTATTGCGTCAGAGTATCACTCCGTGGCGACGTCGCCGCTGATGATCTCGCCGAAGAGTTCCCACTTCTCGCCTTTGAAGCGCTGCATCTGGAGCTGCGCGATCGGGGCGAAGTCGGTGGCGCTGGTGTTGATCTTGACGCCGGGCAGCAGCGTGTCCGGAGTAAAATCCTTCAACGAGGTCGCCTGCTTCATGATGTTGGCCCGAGTCAAATCGTCGCCGCACATCTCCAGGACCTTGGCCAGCGTCGACGCCGCGCCGTAGCCATAGACCATGCTGGTGTCCGACTTGTCGGCACCCGGCATGTACTTGTCGACGAATTCGTTCCACTTCTTCATGCCGGGGTCGTTGGTCCACTGCGGGTCCGTCGAGTCCTTGGCGTAGGCGGCCGAGAGCACGTTCTGCGAAGCCTCGAAGCCGGCGGGCTTCATCACGCTGCCGACCGAGATCGACACGTTGGTGAGGATCTGCAGCGGCTTCCAGCTCAGCTCGGCTGTCTTCTTGATGGTTTGGGCAGCGAATTTCGGCGTCGTGTAGATCAACAGCACGTCGGGATTGGCAGCCTTGATCTTGACGATGTGACCGTCGATCGACGGCTCGGAGACCTCGTAGCTCTCTTCCATGATGATCATGGACGCGCCCTTGGCGCCCAGGCCGTCCTTGGTGCCCTTGAGGTAGTCTTTGCCGAAATCGTCATTCTGGTAGAGGATCGCGATCTTGGCGTCCGGCTTTTCCTTCAACAGCCATTTCGCGTAGATCTGCGCTTCGCTCTGGTAGGAGGGTTGCCAGCCCATGGTCCAGGGGAAGTTTTTCGCGTCGTTCCACTTGGTGGCGCCGGTGGCGACGAACAGCTGCGGGATCTTCTTGGCGTTGAGGTACTTCTGGATCGCGCTGTTCGAGGGCGTGCCGAGCGGGTTGAACACGGCCAGCACCTCGTCGCTCTCGACCAGCTTGCGGACCTGCTCGACGGCCTTGGGCGGCGAATAGCCGTCGTCATAGGTGACGAAGGTGATCTTGCGGCCGTTGATGCCGCCCTTGTCGTTGATCATCTTGAAATAGGCTTCTTCGGTCTTGCCGATGATGCCATAGGCCGACGCCGGGCCGCTGTACGGCATGATGTTGCCGATCTTGATCTCGGTATCGGACGCGCCGGTGTCGTATTTCTTCTGCGCGAGTGCTGCGCCGGAGGTGAGAGTGATGACCGCCGTTGCCGTGACCAGCGCAGCGGTTCGCAGTGTTCTTTCAAAAAGCAATTCGGGTCTCCTTGGTTAAATCAACGGGTTTTCAGTTCTTTCTGAGCCGGCCGACGAGTTGCTGGCCCAGGATCGCGATCTGCCTTGCGCCGTGCGGCACCAGGTAGATGACGAGGAACAACAGTACGCCGAATACCGCGCCGGACAGGCCTTTGGAGATGCCCTCCGCCATGTTCGGCACGAAGATGATGAAGGCTGCGCCGACGAACGAGCCGGGCAACCAGCCGACGCCGCCGACGACCATGCCGAGGAACAGCGAGATCGCCAGCGTGATGGTGTAGCTGTCGGGCGCGACGAACTGCACGGCGATGGCGCCAAGCGAGCCGGCAACGCCGGTGATGCCGGCGGACACGCCGAAGGCCAGCGTCTTGTAGAGCGCGACGTTGACGCCCATCGAGGAGGCCGCGATCTCGTTGTCGCGGATCGCCATGAAGGCGCGGCCCGAGCGGGAGCGCAGCAGGTTCACCGAGAAGATGTAGATCGCGAGCACGACGGCGAGTGAGAAGTAGTATAGCCACATGTCCTGCGACATCGGCAGCCCGAACGGCGCGTCCGGCTTGGTGACGACGAGGCCCTGCACGCCGCCGGTCCAGTGCTCGAGGAAGTTCAGCTTCAGCAGCT
>NZ_JADPJJ010000100.1:0-261150 GCF_023073375.1 Bradyrhizobium sp. 197
CCACCTCACGATGACGCCCTTGCGCTTCGCTAATCCTTCGCCGCCATCAGGCTGGATAGAGGACTTCCACCTCCAAGCTGTCGTTCATACTCGGCACACAGCAAAAGAGCCCCGGCATCACGCCGGGGCTCTTGATGGGGACGCGCAGCGTGCAGCGTCTGAGGGTCAGACGTCCAGCAATTCCTCATTGGCGAACTCGGCCTTGTCCGAGATGAATGCGAAGCGTGCCTCGGCCTTGGTGCCCATCAGGCGCTCCACCGAATCCGCGGTGGTGTCGCGGTCGTCGGCAAGCAGGACCACCTTCAGCATGGTGCGCTTGGCGGGATCCATGGTTGTTTCCTTGAGCTGCGCCGGCATCATCTCGCCGAGGCCTTTGAAGCGGTTCACCTCGACTTTGGCGTTGGCGCTGAACTCGCTCTTGATCAACGCCGCCTTGTGCGCGTCGTCGCGGGCATAGATCGACTTCGTGCCGTTGGTCAGCTTGTAGAGCGGCGGCACGGCCAGGAAGAGGTGGCCCTCGTCGATCAGCCGCGGCATCTGCCGGTAGAAGAAGGTGATCAGCAGCGAGGCAATGTGCGCGCCGTCGACGTCGGCGTCGGTCATGATGATGATGCGCTGGTAGCGCAGATCCTCTTCGCGATACTGCGCAAGCATGCCGCAGCCGATCGCCTGCACGAGATCGGCGAGCTGCGTGTTCGCCGTCAGCTTGTCCTTGCCGGCCGAGGCGACGTTGAGGATCTTGCCGCGCAACGGCAGCACGGCCTGGGTCTTGCGGTCGCGCGCCTGCTTGGCGCTGCCGCCGGCCGAATCGCCCTCGACGATGAAGAGTTCTGAGCCGTCCAAGCCCGCATCGCTGCAGTCGGCGAGCTTGCCGGGCAGGCGAAGCTTCTTGCCGGCGGTCTTGCGCGCGGTTTCCTTTTCCTGGCGACGCCGCAGCCGGTCTTCGGCGCGGTCGATCACGAAGTCGAGCAGCCTGTTGGCCATGTTCGGATTGCCCGACAACCAATGGTCGAACGGATCCTTCATCGCCTGTTCGACGATGCGCTGCGCTTCCGCTGTGGCGAGACGGTCCTTGGTTTGACCCTGGAATTCAGGCTCGCGCACGAACACCGAGAGCATCACGGCTGCACCCACCATCACGTCTTCCGACGTAATGGATGACGCGCGCTTGCCCTGGCCGACGCGCTCGGCGTGATCCTTCAGGCCGCGCAGAAGCGCGCTGCGCAGGCCGGATTCGTGCGTGCCGCCGTCCGGCGTCGGCACGGTGTTGGTGTAGGAGGAGAGGAAGCCGTCGGCATCGGCGGTCCAGGCCACGGCCCATTCGCAGGCGCCATGCGCGCCGTTGCGGCCCGATTTGCCGGAGAAGACGTCAGGATGCACCAGCGTGTCGGCGTGGATCGCAGCCGCCAGATAATCCTTGAGGCCACCGGGGAAGTGGAACGTCGCTTCCGCCGGCACGTCCTCGACGCCCTTGAGCAGTTCGGGCGCGCAGTTCCAGCGGATCTCGACGCCGCCGAACAGATACGCCTTCGAGCGCGTCATCTTGAACAGGCGCTGCGGTTTGAACGCGGCCTTGGCGCCGAAGATGTCGGTGTCGGGCTTGAAGCGCACGCGCGTGCCGCGGCGATTGTTGACCTTGCCGAGATCCTCGAGCTTGCCCTTCGGGTGGCCGCGCTCGAACGTCATGCGATAGAGCTTCTGGCTGCGCGCGACCTCGACCTCGAGCAGCGAGGAGAGGGCGTTCACCACGGAGATGCCGACGCCGTGCAGGCCGCCCGAGGTCTCGTAGACCTTGGAGTCGAACTTGCCGCCCGAGTGCAGCGTGCACATGATGACTTCGAGCGCCGACTTCTTCGGAAACTTCGGATGCGGATCAATCGGGATGCCGCGCCCGTTGTCGATGACGGTCAAAAAGCCGTCCGCGCTCAAATCGACTCCGATGAAGGTCGCATGCCCTGCCAGCGCCTCGTCCATCGAATTGTCGATGACCTCGGCGAAGAGATGATGCAACGCCTTCTCGTCGGTGCCGCCGATATACATGCCGGGCCGCCGGCGCACCGGTTCCAGGCCTTCGAGCACCTCGATATCGGCCGCGGTGTAGTCGGCCTCCGCACCGCTCGCACGCGAGGTTGCCTTGGCGGGCGCGCGGGATTTGGGCTCGTCACCGCCAAAAAAGTCGTCTTTGGCTTTCGGTTTCAGCTGCTTGGACATGAATCTTGATGTGCTTTCAGGGCCGCGGAGGCGGCGAATCGGTTACGCCGACTATGCCACGGCTCGTTTGAAAAGGTCATCGGGTGCCGGCTGGCCGGTCTGCGCGGCAGCCGATGCCAGCGATTTTACGCCACAGGCCCACCAATTGCCGGCAATTTGACGTCTGCGGCCGGTCTGGGTCGGGATTTGTGACTTGATGTCACACAAGCCATTGCCTTACCAGTCTTTTTCATCGAGCAGACCTCAAGGTGGGGCGGGAAGGCGATCTGGAATGGAGCATTATGCGCACGCACTGGCCGACTTCGTGCGTGCTCACCAGGCCTGGGCGGCCCCGATCGTGTTCCTGCTGGCCTTCGGGGAGTCGCTCGCCTTCATCTCGCTCTTGATCCCGGCCTGGGGCGCGTTGGTCGCGATCGGCGCGCTGATCGGCGCCAGCGGCATCAGCTTCTATCCGGTCTGGATCGCCGGCGGCATCGGCGCGGCGCTGGGCGACTGGGTCTCCTACTGGTTCGGCTATCGCTACAAGGAGCGGGTCGCCCAGATGTGGCCGCTCTCGCGCTATCCGGAACTCCTGCCCAGGGGCGAGGCCTTCGTGCGGAGCTGGGGCGTGCCCAGCATCTTCATCGGCCGCTTCTTCGGTCCGTTGCGTGCGTCGGTGCCGCTCGCAGCCGGCATCTTCGAGATGCCCTATTGGAGCTTCCAGGCCGCCAATTTCGTCTCGGCGCTGGTCTGGTCGGCCGCGTTGCTTCTGTTCGGCGACGTGCTTGCGAAGTTCATGGAATGGCTCTGGCGGGTGATCTGACGCCAAAACCTTGACGAAAACCGGATATGGCTTTATAGCCGCGCGCCATGATCAACGCCGCGACCATTCTGTTCGCCCGTCGCCGCCGCCGCAGTCTTGCGGTTTGGGCGGTCGATCGCGTTTGAGATCATCGTCTTTGCCGCCGGATCCGATCCGCGGCATTCTTTCTCCTGTCAGCGCGATCTGATCCGGCGGCCCCCAAGGAGGCCAGCAGGAGACCACGATGTACACGCCACCCTTTTTCAAGCAGGACCGCACCGCGAGCCTGAAATTCGCAGGCGAGCGCGGCTTCGGCACGATGTGCGCCTTCGACGGCCACAAGCCGGTTGCCTCGCCGCTGCCGTTCTACCTGACCTATGCCGCTGACGGCACGCCGCAGGCCGCCTTTCATGTCGCCCGTCACAATCCGCTGCTAAAACTGGCAGGCGACGCGGCGTCCTGGCTGCTCGCGGTCAACGGCCCCGATGCCTATGTGTCGCCGGACTGGTACGTCTCGCCGGATCAGGTGCCGACCTGGCTCTACCAGTCGGTGCATCTGAGCGGGCCGGTGCGGCTCCTGTCGGATGACGAGCTGGCGGTGCAGATCGACACGCTCAGCGAGAAGTTCGAAAGCTGGTTGTTGCCGAAGACGCCGTGGACGTCGGGCAAGATGACGGCCGGCAGGCTGGAAGCGTTGAAGAAGGGAATTGTAGGGCTGGTCATGACGGTTGATGAGGTCGAAGGCAGCTTCAAGCTCAACCAGCACAAGTCCGACGCCGATTATACGGCGATTGCCAATGCGCTCGGCGCGCAGCCTGCTGCCGACGCGAGAGAAATCGCGCAACTGATGCAGGACGTGAGGCCGGAAGCCTTCGCGAACGAAACGAACATGCTCGAAAGGAGCGCGCCATGAGCCTCACTGAAACGACGAAAGCACCGACCACTGGCGCTACGAAGAAGCCGGCCACCGTCTTCGTCGACGGCGGCTCGGGCACCACCGGCCTCGGCATCAACGAGCGGCTGAAGCTCCAGAGCGACGTTGCGGTGAAGACGATCGCCGACGACAAGCGCAAGGACCCCGCAGCCAAGAAGGCGCTGATGGAGGAGGTGGATCTCGTCATCCTCTGCCTGCCGGATGATGCTGCCAGGGAAACCGTCGCGCTCATCGACAGCATGGGACCGTCGGGCCCGAAGGTGCTGGACGCCTCGACCGCGTACCGGGTCGCGCCCGACTGGGCCTATGGCTTTCCGGAGCTGACGCCCGACCAGGCCGGCAAGATCAAGGCGGCGAAGAAGGTGTCCAATCCCGGCTGCTATCCGACCGGCGCGATCGCGCTATTGCGGCCGATCGTCGATGCCGGCTTGTTGCCTTCGGACTATCCCATCACCGTCAATGCGGTGAGCGGCTATTCCGGCGGCGGCAAGTCGATGATCGCAAGCTTCGAAGACGGCAGCGCGCCGTCCTTCGAGCTCTACGGCCTCGGCTTCGAGCACAAGCATCTGCCGGAGATGCAGCTTTATTCGAACCTGACGCGACGACCGATCTTCATTCCCTCTGTCGGCAATTACCGGCAGGGCATGCTGGTCTCGGTGCCGCTCCAGCTCGACACGCTGCCCGGCAAGCCTGATGGTGCGGACCTGCAAGCCGCACTGGCAAAGCGTTACGCCGGCTCGAAGTACGTTTCGGTGATGCCGCTTCAGAACGAGACGACCAAGGGCGGCAAGCTCGAGCCGGAAGCGCTCAACGAGACCAACATGCTCGAGCTCTACGTCTTTGCCAGCGACAAGTATCACCAGGCGGTGCTGGTCGCGCGGCTCGATAATCTCGGCAAGGGCGCCTCCGGCGCGGCCGTGCAGAACATGCGGCTGATGCTGGGCCTGCCGGAGGAGTAGGGCACGGTAGTGCCCCGGACGCAGCGCAGCGCCTCTTGGCGGTGCGCTGCAGAGCCGGGGCCCATTGTTACTTTGCTGCAGCCTTCTGGGTCCCGGTTCGCGCTTCGCGCGTCCGGGACAGGAGGCCTCAGTACTTCGCGATGATCGGTCCGCCGAACCTGTAGTTGATGCGGGCGGTGATCAAGTCGACGTCCTGGCCGATGCGGTCGGTACGTGAGAACGTGCCGACGGGCGCCAGCACGCCGTTGGCCGTGAGGGTAACGTCGCGCCGGCCCATGAACAGATGGTCGTATTCGAGGCCGACCGACCAGTTCGGCGCAAAGCCGTATTCGATGCCGACGCCGACCGTGCCGCCCCAGCGGGTCTCGTCGGCGCCGTCGAACTCGGCCCCGGCCAGACCGCCCGTACCGATGCCGCGGTAGCGATCGCGGGTGACGGCGGCGCCGCCCTTCGCGTAAAGCAGTGCGTTGTTCCAGGCGTAGCCGACCTGGCCGGTGAAGAGGCCGAAGGCATCGACGCGGGTGCGGTTCGCGACGCCGAACACGGCGCTGGTATTCCGGCCGGAGAGGTCGGCCCAGTCGCCCTGCGCTTCGAGACCGAACACGAAGGCGTTGCTCTGCCAGCGATAGCCGATCTGACCGCCGGCGACGGCGCCCGTCGCATCATGGCATCCCTCGGCAGTTGCAGGGGAGAAACCAACCGTCTGGTCCCAGCACTTGTGCGACGTGCCATAGCCGCCGTTGGCGCCAATGTAGAAGCCGCTCCAATTGTAGACCGCAGCGATCATCGGCGGCGCCTTGGTGTAGGGGCGGGCGGCGAGATCAGCGGCGTTGGCCTGGGTCACGACGGTTGCGAGTGAGATCGCGCCGAGCGCGGATATCATCTTCCAGTTCATGTTTGCCCCGAATCAATCAATTGCGATGAGCGAATATAGCTGCGGACGGGTGACAACCTGTAGAGGCAATCCGGGACGCCGGTTGTTTTTGCCGCAATGTCACCCTTCCGCAACACCGCCGGTTGATGCCGGGGCTGCTTGCAGAGTAGGCAGGCTGGTCTAGCTAAGGACCTGCCGAAGTGAGTGACGCCATGGATGAGACCACGTTGCAGTTCTACCGGGAGAACGCCGAGTCTTATGCCGGATGGGCCAAGGCGCCCTCGACGCGGCTGCGCGGTTTTCTGGCTTTGCTGCAACCCAGTAGCTCGATCCTCGAACTCGGCTGTGGTGCCGGCAATCATTCGGCGGTGATGCTGGCCGAAGGTTTTTCGGTACGCGCTACCGACGGCTCGCCTGAGATGGCTGAGATCGCGTCGCGGCGGCTCGGTCATCCCGTCGAGGCGATGCGGTTCGACCAGCTTGACGCGCACGAGGCCTATGACGGCGCCTGGGCCAGCGCCTGTCTCCTGCACGTGCCGCGCGACGAGCTCGCCGGCATCCTGGCGCGGATTCATCGCGCGCTCAGGCCGTCAGGCGTGTTCTATGCCAGCTACAAGATGGGCGAGGGCGACGGCCGGGACAGCCTGGGGCGCTATTACAATTATGCGTCGCCAGAATGGCTCGAGGCGGCCTACGCCACCGCGGGGCCATGGATCACGCTGTCGTCGGACAGGAACGTGATCCAGAGCTTTGACGAGACGCCGGCGAACATGCTGCATCTCGTCGTTCGCAAGGCCTGATCTCAAAGCAGGGCCTGATCTCAAACCGCCTTGAAGATCGCCACCGCCAGCACGGCCTGTGCGAGGAAGCCGACGGTGAAGGCCAACGTGCGGAAGATCGGGATCCCCAGCGCATAGACGATCAGATGCGCGACGCGCGACCAGAAATAAACGGCGCAAGCGAGCACCGTCCATTTCGAGGAATAGTCGATCGCGTTCAGGATCAGCACCAGCGGTGCGAACAGCACGAGGTTCTCGACGGCGTTGTCATGCGCGAACATCAGGCGGTTCGCCCATTCCGACTGCGGCTTGTCGGCGCGCGAGGGATTGGCCATCGCGCCACCGAGACCGCGAATCTGGCATCGGTTGATGGTGTAGGGAATCCACAGGATTCCGGTCAGGACCACCGTCAGTGTCAGCCAGAACAGTTCACGCGTCATAACCCGGTCCCCTCTGTCGTCGCTGTGTTGAGAGCGAGCTTATACAAGCGCGCAAGATTGCGCCATGCGCAAAGAATTTTCCACTATGCGCGAACTCTGACATAGCTGCCGGGGGCGTCCTCGATCGGAGGCAGCGCTTCGCTGCCGACCGTGCGCGCCGGCACCTCCGCGGGATCGAGTGTGCCAAGCCATTGGCGCCAGTCCGGCCACCACGAGCCCTTGTGCTCGACCGCGTCCTTCATCCACTCGGCGACGTTGACGTCCTTGACGTTGTCGTTGGTCCAGTACTGGTACTTGTTCGAGGCGGGCGGGTTGACGACGCCGGCGATGTGGCCCGAGCCGGACAGCACATATTTCACCGGACCGCCGAAGAACTGCGAGCCGTACAGCACCGATTCCGCCGGCGCGATGTGGTCTTCGCGGGTGGCAAGATTGTAGACGGGCACCATGACCTTGGAGAGGTCGAGCAGGGTGTTGTCGAGCACCATCGTGCCGGTCGACAGCCGGTTCTCCAGATAGCAATTGCGCAGATAGTAGGAATGGTTCGACGCCGTCATGCGCGTGGCGTCCGAATTCCAGTGCAAGAGGTCGAACGCGCTCGGCTGCTGGCCTTTGAGGTAATTGCTGACGACATAGGACCAGATCAAATCGTTGGAGCGCAGCATGTTGAAGGCCATCGCCATCTTGGACCCTTCGAGCACGCCGGCCGCCTTCATGCCCTGCTCCAGCGCAGCGATCTGCTCCTCGTCAACGAACACGAGAAGGTCGCCCGCATGGGTGAAGTCGACCTGTGCCGCGAAGAACGTCGCGGACGCCACGCGCTGGCGGCGCTTCTCGGCGAGCCAGGCCAGCGTCGTCGCGAGCATGGTGCCGCCGACGCAATAGCCGGCAGCGTGCACCTTCATCTCGCCAGTGACCTTCTCGATCACGTCCATCGCCGTGAGCGGGCCTTCCTTCATGTAGTCTTCCCAGCTCTTGGTGCCGAGCCGCTTGTCGGGATTGACCCATGAGATCACGAACACGGTGACGCCCTGGTCGACGCACCACTTGATGTAGGATTTCTCCGGCTTGAGATCGAGGATGTAGAACTTGTTGATCCAGGGCGGGATGATCAGGAGCGGCGTGCGCAGCACATTCTCCGTGGTCGGAGAATACTGGATCAGCTGCATCATCTCGTTCTGGTAGATCACCTTGCCCGGCGTCGTCGCCATGTTGACGCCGACGACGAGATTGTCCGGATTGGACTGGCGGATCTTCAGGACGCCTTTGCCGGCTGCGATGTCCTCGGCCAGCATCTTCAGGCCGCGCGCGAGATTTTCGCCGTTGCTGGCCACCGTCGCGCGCAGCACCTCCGGATTGGTCAGCACGAAGTTGGACGGCGACAGCGCGTTGGTGACCTGCTGGATGTAGAACTCCGCCTTGCGGCGGGTCTGCGGATCGAGCCCCTCGGCGTCGCGCACCAGCTCATGCGCGAATTTGGTCGTGAGCAGATAGAGCTGCATCACGAAATCGAAGAACTGGTTCGACTTCCATTCCGGATCGGCAAAGCGCTTGTCGCGCGGCGAGGGGGCGATCGCGGGCGGAACGTCCTGGCCAGCCATGCGGCGCGCCGCCGAACCCCAGAGGTCGAGATAGTCCTTGGCGAGCCTGGTCTGGAGATCGGACGCGCGTGATGTGTCCGACAGCCAGTATTCGGCGACCGCGGTGAAGGTCTTGACGACCTCGGTAAGCTCGGCCGGCGGACGATCCTGCACCTCGCCGCTCTCGCGGGGCTTGAGGTACGCAGCGAGCGCTTTGCCGCCGCTTTCCATCGCCCGCGCGACATTCATCGCGAAGGCTTCCGCATCGAACTTCGTGTCGGGTTTGGGCGTGTCGGTCGTGGCCATGCTCATGAGCAGAACAGTAACGATTCATTCCGTATTCGTCACCGCGAAGCTCGCATGTTTGGCGTTAAACACTCTCGAAGATGTGTTGCAGTGCGACAAATTTTCTTGGTTCCGTCACAATCGAGCCGCACCGCTCGGCTTGGTGGTCCCGGGCTGTTTTCTCGCTCGCGCCATTTGGGCAGCAATGGTTTGAGCTTGGGTGCGGACCTCGGTAAGGTTGCCGGGGCCGTGCTTTGGGACGAGTAGGGGATTTCCCAAGTGTTGGCGTTGAGGGACCTGCAAAAGTCGCGGCTGATCTGTGGCGCGCTGGTGATGGCGGCGCTTGCCATGGGCGGTTGCTCGAGCCAGCTCGCGGACATGACGCCCGCCGATGCGCAAGCGCATCCCAAGGAGCCCGGCAGCTATCTGCCGGTGCACGATCTGCCGCCGGATCGCGATCAGGCGGTCATCCCGCCGGACCAACGCGCCAAGATCGAGGCCGAGCTCGCTGCCGCGCGCGACCGTCAGGCCGTTGCCGGCAAGGACGCGAAGTAAGACGCTGCAAGGTAATCGCTGGCGCCTCCGCCTTGCCGTGCTAAAAGAATTCAGTTCAGCCGAGAGTCAGGGCGAACGACTTCAGTCACCGCCATCGATGATTGCTCTAAGCATTTGATTTTGAGTGATTTTCGTGAACGAGGCGGGCGCCTTTTCGCATGGTCGTTATGGCCTGTCGATTCTGTCCTGACCGGTTGCCCGGAGCCGAGAGAGCCATGGAAGAATTTTACCGCATCCGCCGCCTTCCGCCTTACGTATTCGAGCAGGTGAACCGGGCCAAGGCGGCCGCGCGGAATGCCGGCGCCGACATCATCGACCTCGGCATGGGCAATCCGGACCTGCCGGCGCCAGCGCACGTGCTGGAGAAGCTGAAGGAGACACTGGGCAAGCCGCGCACCGACCGCTACTCGGCCTCTCGTGGCATCAACGGCTTGCGCAAGGCCCAGGCCGGCTACTACGCCCGCCGCTTTGGCGTGAAGCTCAATCCCGACACCCAGGTCGTGGCGACGCTCGGCTCCAAGGAGGGCTTTGCCAACGTGGCGCAGGCGATCACTGCGCCAGGTGACGTCATCCTCTGCCCGAACCCGAGCTATCCGATTCACGCGTTCGGCTTTTTGATGGCGGGCGGCGTGATCCGCTCGGTGCCTTCGGAGCCAACCCCGCAGTTCTTCGAGGCGGTGGAGCGTGCGATCGTCCACTCGATTCCGAAGCCGCTGGCGCTGGTCGTCTGTTACCCCTCGAACCCGACCGCCTATGTCGCGAGCCTTGACTTCTACAAGGACCTGGTCGCGTTCGCGAAGAAGCACGAAATCCTGATCCTGTCCGATCTCGCTTACGCCGAGGTCTATTTCGACGAAAACAACCCACCGCCCTCGGTGCTGCAGGTGCCCGGCGCGATGGACGTCACCGTCGAGTTCACCTCGATGTCGAAGACCTATTCGATGGCCGGCTGGCGCATGGGCTTTGCGGTCGGCAATGAGCGCGTGATCGCGGCGCTCGCGCGCGTCAAATCCTATCTCGACTACGGCGCGTTCACGCCGGTGCAGGTCGCCGCGACCGCCGCGCTGAACGGCCCCGACGATTGCATCAGGGAGATGCGCGACACCTACCGCAAGCGGCGCGACGCGCTGGTGGAATCGTTCGGCCGTGCCGGCTGGGAGATCCCGCCGCCGGAGGCCTCGATGTTCGCCTGGGTGCCGCTGCCGGAAGCCTTCCGCAGCGTCGGCAGCATGCAGTTCGCGACCCTGATGGTGGAGAAATCCGGCGTCGCGGTCTCGCCCGGCGTCGGCTTCGGCGAGCATGGTGAAGGATATATCCGCATCGCCATGGTGGAAAACGAGCAACGGATCAGGCAGGCCGCGCGCGGCGTGCGCCGCTTCCTTGAAAGCGGCATCGAAACGTTGCACAACGTCGTTCCGCTCGCCAATCGGCGTTAAGTTCTCTTCCGCAGGTTTTCTGAAGCATCATGGTTGCACCCCTGAAAGTGGGCATAGCGGGGCTCGGCACCGTGGGCGCCGAAGTTGTCCGTTTGATTGAAACGCAGGCCCGCGTGCTCGCGGGCCGCAGCGGCCGCGGCATCCGCGTCGTCGCCGTCACCGCGCGCTCGAAGGCCAAGAAGCGCGCCGTCGACCTGCGCGGTGTCGAATGGGTCAAGGATCCGCTTGCCCTCGCCATGCATCCCGACATCGACTGCTTCGTCGAGCTAATGGGCGGCTCGGGCGATCCCGCGCTGGCGGCGGTCGAAGCCGCGCTCAGCGCCGGCAAGTCCGTCGTCACCGCCAACAAGGCGCTGCTCGCCAAGCACGGCCTCAAGCTGGCAAAAGCCGCTGAAAAGCACGGCGGCGCGCTGAATTTCGAGGCAGCGGTCGGCGCCGCGATCCCCGTCATCAAAACGTTACGCGAGGGTCTTGCCGGAACCGGCATCAACCGCGTCTACGGCATCCTCAACGGCACCTGCAATTACATCCTGACCCGGATGGAGCAGGAGGGCCTGTCGTTCGCCGAATGCCTGAAGGATGCGCAGCGGCTCGGCTATGCCGAGGCCAATCCGTCCTTCGATGTCGACGGCCACGACACCGCGCAAAAACTCGCTATTCTTGCCAGCCTCGCTTTCGGCACGAAAGTTGCTCAAAGCGCGGTGTATGTCGAAGGCATCTCCTCCATCGCGCCGGAAGATCTCCGTGCCGCTGACGATCTCGGTTACCGGCTCAAGCTGCTCGGCGTCGCGGTTCGCACCGCCAAGGGCATCGAGCAGCGCGTGCATCCGACCATGGTTCCAAAATCCTCCTCGATCGCACAGGTGATGGGTGTCACCAATGCGGTCACGATCGACGGCGAGGGCATCCCGCCGATCACGCTGGTCGGCCCCGGTGCCGGCGGCGCGGCGACCGCATCCGCCGTCGTTGCCGACATCGCCGATGTCGCGCGCGGCATTCGCGCCAATCCGTTCGGCCGACCGATTTCGCAGCTGCGCGACACCAAGAAGGCGCCGATGGAGCGCCACGAGGGCGGCTACTACATCCGCCTTCTGGCACGCGATTTCCCGGGTACCGCGGCTGCGATCGCGACCCGGCTCGCGGAGCAGAAGATTTCGATCGAGTCGATCGTGCAGCGCCACCCCAATGGCGGCGCTGCGCCGGCAAACGGCAAGGCGGTCCCGGTGCCCGTTATCCTGATCACCTATGCCACGCACGAGGACGCCGTGCGCCGCGCGCTCGCGGCCGTGCAGCGCGACAAGGTGATCAGCGGGCGGCCGCAGGTGATCCGGATCGAGAAGAACTAGGGCATGCTCCGGAAAAGTGTGAAGCGGTTTTCCGGAAAGAGCATGCTTAAACAATGACACGGTTCGAACGAACTGTGGGTGTTACGAGTTGATGCGGGTGGAGATTTCCGTCCAAACTGTTGCGAAGGAGTTAGCCGATGTCGACCCATATTTCAGTCCCGCCGCAAGCGTTGCTCGAGCGGATTCTCACGCTGGAGATCGTGCGCGTGACGGAGCGGGCGGCGGTGTCTTCGGCGCGTCTGCGCGGGCACGGCAATGAGAAGGCTGCCGACCAGGCCGCGGTGGACGCGATGCGGCGCGAGCTCAACAAGCTGCCGATCGAAGGCACCATCGTGATCGGCGAGGGTGAGCGCGACGAGGCGCCGATGCTCTTCATCGGCGAGAAGGTCGGCATGAACGCCGGCCCGAAAGTCGACATCGCGGTCGACCCGCTCGAAGGCACCACGCTGTGCGCCAAGGCCATGCCGGGCTCGATTGCCACCATGGCAATGGCCGACGGCGGCACGCTGCTGCACGCGCCCGACGTCTACATGCAGAAGCTCGCGATCGGTCCCGGTTACGCCAAGGGCGTCGTCGATCTCGATGCCACGCCGGCTGACAACGTCCGCCGCCTCGCCAAGGCCAAGGGTGTCCAGCCGGACGGCATCACCGTTCTCGTGCTCGACCGTCCGCGCCATGCCAGCATCATCGAGAGCGTGCGCTCGACGGGTGCCGCCGTGCGTCTGATCACGGACGGCGATGTCGCCGGCGTGATCCATTGCGCCGACCCCGACAATACCGGCGTCGATATGTATCTCGGCACCGGCGGTGCGCCGGAAGGCGTGCTCGCGGCCGTGGCGCTGCGCTGCATCGGCGGCCAGATGCAGTGCCGCCTCATCCTCGACTCCGACGAGAAGCGCGAGCGTGCCGCCAAGATGGGCGTCAACGATCCCAAGATGATCTACGGTATTGAGGACATGGCGCGCGGCGATTGTCTGTTCGCCGCCACCGGCGTCACCACGGGCTCGCTGCTCTCGGGCGTCAAATTCCGCAAGGATGGCGTGATCGAGACCGAGACGGTCGTGATGCGCTCCGTCACCGGCACCGTGCGCTACATCAAGGCCGAGCACCGCGAGCTGGCGAAGTTCCACCTGGACTAAGTCACAACGTGCGGCCGTCATTCCGGGTCTGCGCCTCGCGGCGCCCCGGCATGACCAAGAACAAGCGATATACAGGGAAGCGTCGATGTCTGACCTCACCGCCGTCAAAGCCCTGGTGTTCGACGTGTTCGGCACCGTCGTGGACTGGCGCACGAGCTTGATCACCGATTTCATGTGGTGGGCGAAGGGGCGCGGCATTTCCGCCGACTGGACCGCGTTGGTCGACGGCTGGCGCGGCATGTACATGGCCTCGATGGACGACGTGCGCAAACATCCCGAGCGCGGCTATGTCGTGCTCGACGACCTGCATCGCCGCTCGCTGGACAAGCTGGTCGAGCAATTTTCGATCAAGGGCCTGGCCGAAGCCGATCTCGATCACCTCAGCAGAGGCTGGCACCGGTTGCATCCGTGGCCCGACAGCGTTGCGGGCCTGACGCGGCTGAAGTCGAAATTCGTGATCTCGCCGCTGTCGAACGGCAATGTCGCGCTGCTGACCAACATGGCGAAGTTCGCAGGGCTTCCCTGGGACCTCGTCATGTCGGCCGAGCTGTTCGAGCACTACAAGCCCGATCCCGAAACCTACCTTGGCGCCGCGCGCCTGCTGTGCCTCAAGCCGGAGCAGGTGATGATGGTCGCCGCCCACAACGGCGATCTCGCCGCCGCGCAGAAGAACGGGCTGAAGACCGCCTTCGTGGCGCGGCCGACCGAATACGGTCCGCTCCAGAAAGTCGATTTCGAGGCCACCGGCAATTGGGACATCGTCGCGAAGGATTTTGGCGGCATCGCCGACAAGCTCGGGTGCTAGGGCGGCTGATACCCATGCGAGGCGGACGAGGCCCGGATGCTGAATATGAAGGCCATGGCTCAGCCTTGCAGCACGTGCCAGGGAGCAAAGGCGTTGTTTACGCCCTCGAGCGCCGGTCCGAGTTGCGGCACATGCCGCAGCAGGACCGATTTCATTCCGTTGTTGTGGATCCAGTCCAGGCCGAAGTTGGTGTAGACTTCCGCCCGGTAGTCGTCGGTGAAAAACCGGTCGCTCTTGAGACGCCGCGATGCCATCAGTATGAAGATGCGGAAGGCGGTATCGCTGAAGCCAAAACCGTCCGGCAGGTCCTCGGCCAATAGTCCGACCATCAGATCAACGCGATCGACGTCGCCCTTGTAGATCGCGCGCATCTTCCTGGCCGCGCCGGGGATGCTGGTGATTTCCTCGAATGTCTTGACCCGCTCCTTTCCGACCAGCTCGCGGAAACGGTTGTAGCGCGGCACGCCGCGCTCGCGGTCGCGCATGATATCGATCGCGGCCACATCGAGCAACGGCTGGCCGTCTTTCGTGAACTGGCGCAGGAAGTTGGGATAATTATGGAGGCGAATGGCGCCGGGATGAGCGGTGCCGAAGGAGTACATCAGGTTGGCGAAGCCGTGCGTCTCCATGAACTTGCGGGAGACGCCTCCCTGCATATCGACCAGCTTGCAGTGTTCGACCTCTGCGGCTTCGAGCCGCCGCACATCCATGTCGTCCGGGATCAGCGGGTGCAGGCGGTAGACGGCGGTGAATTCCTCAGTCATGGCGTAGGGCGCGCTGTGCTGCTCCGTCGGAGAACCGATGATGCCAAAGGCGGCTTCGCTGTTCTTGCCGAGCACCGCGCGCAGCACCCGATACGGTATCCCCGACCAATTGGCGTGCATGCTGAAGTCCAGCGCAGGATGGCCGAGGATGCCTGGCGTCCATTCGACGGTGTGGATCTTGGCGATCAGGGCCGCGTTGATCAGGCGCGCACGCTGGAATAGCTCCTCGTCATCCCAGGTCGGATACCGCGTCTTCAAGCCGTCGCAGATGATATTGTGCTCGCGTGCGAAGAGGTTGTGCAGCAGGCTGAGCCCGACCCACCAATTGTCATTGAAGCCGGTGAGATCGGCGCCCGGATGGACTGGATCGGCTGGAAGCATCCCATCATCGCCGACCGTGATCTTTCCATCGAGCCCGGAGCGGATCTGCATCTGCCTCGCGCGGTCGCTGCCGTAGATCTGTCCGGCGTCCCACCAGTGCGAGTTGAGGTTGCGGAACGTGGGGATCGCGCCGAGCCATGGTTCACGTGATGTCTCGTCGCAAACGGTCCGACGGATCTTCATGCAGCCGTCGATCCGCTCCTCCTTGGGCCAAGTGTCGCCCGGCTTGAGCGGGATTTTGAACTCGCTTCCCGACCCAGGCACCCCGTGGCTGAACCAGTTATGGGTTTCGAACTGGATCCAGGCCGCAGCCAGCAGATTGAGGCTGGTCGCGGGAATAAATTCGTCGCGCGCCAGCAATTCCTCCGAAATCACGCGCGGATTGGGTTCGAGCAGATCGTCCACGCTGTCCGGCACGCATTCCGACAGCGCGAAATTGCGTCCGAACCGGGCACCAGCCATCCCCATGCGCGGATGGTCGAGGCTGTTGAAGGAGCCGTCGGCGGAACGCCACCGGTCATTGCCCGTGCTCCAGCCGGGCGATGCCGTGCCGTAGCCGGTATGGTGCAGATTGTGCTTCCGCAGCCGGTCGCGGAACGCCGAAAGATTGGCAGCTCCGAGCAGGGTCGGCAGTTTGTCCCATGTGACAAAGAAGTTGATGGCCCGATAGACAACGTCCTGGACCCCTTGGAGCAGGTCACGGTGGAAGACAAAACCATCGTTCTCGCGGGACATTGACGCTCCCAAACACAACCGCGTGAAATTAGCTTCATTTGCAACTAGTAAGTGCAGTTCAGCAGCCCCAAAATGCCCGTTTGCCAACGCCGCCGGAGGCCTCACGAATTGCAGTTCTTTGCCGGTCGGCCGGACGGCGGTGATCGTTCGGATGGTCCGGGCGGCGCGTGCGCCACCCGAACCTGATCCGACGATCTACAACGTCATCTGCATCGGTTCGGGATAATAGTGGAAGCCTTCCCCGGCCTTGGCGACATGGCCATAGCCGGGCCAGGCGAAGTGATAGGACATCACAGGCGTCTTGTTCGCCGCAAGCATAGTCAGCAGTTTCACGCGCGACTCGGCCGCCTGCTTCGGGTCGGTGTCGTAGGAAAATTCCATCCGCGGCCGCTCGAGCAGCAGCACGGGATGATGTGAAAGATCGCCGAGGAAGGCGAAGGACTTGCCGGCCGACGAGACCATGAAGATGGTGTGGCCGACGGTGTGACCGGGCGCTGCGATTGCCTGTATGCCGGGCAGGAATTCCTGGCCGTCCTTGAAGAACACGATGCGGTCACGGACCGGCAGCAGGTTCTTGCGGGCGTGAACCACGAAGTCCTTTTCCGGGTTGCCAAGCTTGCCTTCGTCGGTCCAGAAATCGAAATCGGTCTGCGAAATGTAGATCTGCGCGTTCGGAAACAGCGGCTTGCCGCCGTCGTCCACGATGCCCCCGATGTGGTCGATATGGGCATGCGAGCAGACCACCGCATCGATGTCATCAGGCTTGATGCCGGCCTCGGTCATGCTCTTCTGCTGCCGGCCGGTGGTGGCGCCGAACATCTTGGATGAGCCCATGCCGGTATCGAACAGGATGAGCTTGTCGCCCGTGTTCACGATCGGCGAGTTCTGCTCCAGCACGACATTGTCCGGCGACAGGAAATTGTCGGTGAGCATCTTCTTCACCTCTTCCTTGGAAACGCCGGTGAAGGTGCCGGAGGGATCGCCGAGCGGCAGCGGTCCGTCGGAGACGACGGTGACTTCTGCGTCGCCGAGCACGAAGCGGTGCCAGTAGGGCGTTTGCGTGCCGAGCTTGGGAGCGCGCGCCATCGCGCTGCTGCCGAACATGGCGCTGGCACCAAGTCCGGCGCCAAGCGACAGCAGGGATCGACGTGAGACATTGAGTGTCATTCGTTTCCTCCAGTTTTTCTTTTGAGCTGCGCGAATTTGTCGCGCGTTATGTCGGCCTGAAGCCAGCGGTGAGATGCTGCGCCGGTTCAGACACGCTAGCAAGTGGAATTGGTTTGCGGATGATCGCGGCTTGTCGCAGTTGGCGGTGCAATTCCGGCGCGCGACAAAAGACGTTCGTTGCTGACTTTTGTCGTCAGCACGATCCGGTCAAGCCTGCCGCAAATGCAATCAATGATTGTGTCGCGATTATGTCGTCTAACCACGCGATGCGATGGGACGGTAAGATTTTTTTACGTCGCGAACGCTGTCTTACGCAATTCTCAGCGTGAGGTCATTGCCTTCCGTCTCTGCAAAGCCCGCCTGCAAGACCTCTTCGCGCTTGTGGCGCAGATGCGCACGCAGGATGTGCGAGAGGCCGGCGCCATCGCGCCGCTGGAGCGCGTTCAGGATCGCTTCGTGCTCGCTGACGGCAAATGCCCAGCGCTGCGGCGTCATCGGCGTGACATAGCGCGCGCGGCGGATGCGCGCGGTCACGGACGTATACAGCCCCGCAAGCACCGGGTTTCCGGCCGCTGCGACGATGCCTTCGTGAATGGCGCGGTTGCCGCGATAGTACTGGATCAAATCGCCCTCGCGATAATGCCGCACCATGTCCGCGTGCGCGGCGGCGATCGCGTCGATCTCGGCATCGGTGATGCGTTCGCAGGCGAGCTCCCCGGCGAGCGCCTCGAGACCCTGGCAGACCTCGAACAGGTCGCGCATGTCCTTGTCAGTCAGTTTCGCCGCGCGTGAGCCGCGATGGGGCAGGAGCTGCACGAGCCCTTCGGCTGCGAGCACCTTGAGCGCCTCGCGCAGCGGTGTGCGCGAAATCTCGAGCCGCTCGCACAGCTCGCGCTCGGGAATCCGCGCACCCGGCGGGATTTCGCCGTCGAGCAGGATGGCGCGGATACGGCCGACGACGTCCTCATGAAGCATGGGTCTCAGGTCCATTTGAATGCAAAATCGAAGATACATGCGCAGTATTGCAAGTTTTAGCTTGAAAAGCGATAATTTTGCATTCAAAAATGTAAAAAACAGAAGGACATAAGGAAATGGACGAGCAGGTCGAGGCGGAAGACCTCGTTTTCGAGCGCCAGGACGGCATCGGGCGGATCACTTTCAACCGACCGCAGGCGCGCAACGCCTTCACCTTCGCGATGTACGAGCGGCTCGCCGCGATCTGCGAAGAGGTCAATGACGATCATGCGATCAAGGTGCTGGTGCTGCGCGGGGCCGGCGACAAGGCGTTTGCCTCGGGCACCGACATCAATCAGTTCCGCGAGTTCAAGTCGCCGCAGGACGCGATCGACTACGAGAACCGGATCGATCGGGTGCTGACCACGCTCGAGGCGTGCCGGGTGCCGACGATCGCGGCGATCAACGGGTTCTGCACCGGCGGCGGTGCGGGCATTGCGGCGGCCTGTGACCTTCGCATCGGCACCAGAAGCGCGAAAATCGGCTTTCCCATCGCCCGGACACTGGGCAATTGCCTGTCGATGTCCAATGTCAGCCGTCTCACGTCGCTGATCGGCGCCGCGCGCGTCAAGGACCTGATCTTCACCGCGCGCCTCGTTGACGCCACGGAGGCCGCCAGCGTCGGGCTGCTCGGCGAGGTCGTCGAGGATCTTGCCGCGCTCGACCGGCGTGCCGACGAGGTCGCGCGGCTCGTCGCCAGTCATGCGCCGCTGACGCTGAATGCGACCAAGCAGGCCGTGGCGCGCCTGCAAAGGCGGCTGACGCGGGACGAGGGCGAAGACCTCATCCTGATGTGCTACACGAGCCAGGATTTTCGCGAAGGGCTCGATGCTTTCCTCACCAAGCGCGCGCCGCAATGGCGCGGCCAATAGGAACGGGCCGATGCAAAGCGATCGATCGCAATCCAATTCCCGCCGGTCGGGGCCGCTTGCCGGCCTCAAGGTCATCGATCTCACCCATGTCATGGCCGGGCCGACCTGCACCTTGATGCTGGCCGACATGGGCGCCGACGTCATCAAGATCGAGAAATCGCCGAACGGCGACGACACCCGCCATTCGGTCCCGCCGAAGATCGGCGATGAGGCGGCCTCCTTCCTGATGATGAACCGCAACAAGCGCGGCATCGTGCTGGACCTCAAGACCGACGGCGGCAAAGCGGTGCTGCGACGGCTGATCGCGGACGCCGACGTGCTGGTCGAGAACTTTGCGCCCGGCGCGATGGAGCGCCTCGGCTTCGGATACGAGGCGCTGCACGAAAAATTCCCGACGCTGATCTATTGCTCGCTGTCGGGCTTCGGCCGTACCGGTCCTTACAAGCACCGCCGCGGCTTCGATCTGGTCGCCCAGGCCATGAGCGGCATCATGAGCTTTACCGGCGAACGTCCCGACGGTCCGCCCGTGAAGTGCGGTCCGCCGCTGTCCGACATCACCGCTGGACTGCTCGCGAGCATGGGAATCCTCGCGGCGTATACGCACCGCCTCAAGACCGGCGAAGGGCAGTGGGTCGAGACCTCGCTCTATGAGGCCGCGCTGGTGCAGACCTATTGGCAATCGACCATTGCGCTGGCCGCGGGCACCGCGCCGCGCGCGATGGGCTCTGCTCATCCGCTCAACGCGCCGTATCAGGCGTTCGAGGCCTCGGACGGCTGGCTCGTGGTCGGCGGCGCCAACAAGAAGCACTGGCTGTTGATGCTAGAGGCCCTCGGCGCGAGCGAACTCGCCGCCGATCCGCGCTTCGTCACCGGGGCCGACCGCATGGCGCATTTGAAGGAGCTCGAAGCCGTCCTGAGCGAGCGCTTCCGCACCCAGACCCGGGCGCACTGGCTCGCGGCGCTGGACGAGAAGGGTGTTCCGTGCGGACCCGTGCACGACATGCTGGAGGCGCTCAGCGATCCGCAGACGCTGGCGCGCGAGATGGTCGTCGAGGTCGAGCACTCCACGCTCGGTCCGGTGAAGACGATCGGTCTTCCGGTCAAGTTTTCGGAGACCCCAGGCAAAGTGCGTACGGGCGCGCCGGTCTACGGTGAGCATACGCGCGAGGTGCTGGCCGAGCACGGGTTCGACCAGAAGCAGATCGAAGCGCTCGAACAAGAAGGCGCAATCGTCCTGGCAGCAGGAAGACGCGAGGAACGCGTCGCCTGACCGGACGTCAAAACGACAAGAACAAACGACAAAAATCAGCTGGAGGACATCATGGGTCGGACGTCAACATTTCTGCTCTCCGCAGCCGCAACCCTGCTCGCCGGCACGATGCCGGCGCTCTCGGCCTGGCAGCCGCAAAAGCCGATCGAGTTCGTGGCGACCGCCGGGCCCGGCGGCGGCACCGACAACCTCGCGCGCGCCGTGCAGAACATCATCACCAAGCACAAGCTGACGGAGCAGCCGATCGTCGTCGTCAACAAGGGCGGCGGCAGCGGCGCGGAAGGCTATGTCTACGGCAAGGCGTCCGCCGGCGATCCCTACAAGGTGATCTTCGGCACGTCGAATGCCTGGCAGCAGCCGCTCGTCTCCAAGGTCGCCTTCAACTACACCGATCTCACCCCGATCGCAGCGATGGCGCAGGACGAGTTCCTGCTCTGGGTCAAACAGGACTCGCCTTTCAAGACGGCGGGCGACTATCTGAAGGCGGCCGCATCGGGCGAATTCAAGATGGGCGGCGCTCAGTCGAAGGATACCGACGAGGTGCTGACCCGCATGATCGAGAAGGCAGGTCATGTCAAGATGACCTACATTCCGTTCAAGAGCGGCGCCGAAGCTGCCGTGCAGCTCGCCGGCGGACACCTCGACTCCCACGTCAACAATCCCAGCGAAAGCCTCGGGCAATGGCGCGGTGGAACGCAGCGCCCGCTTTGCGTTTTCAGTCCGAAGCGACTGCCGCAGGGCGCCAAGATCACCGCGACCGAAGGCTGGGGCGACGTTCCGACCTGTGTCGAACAGGGCCTCGACATCAAGCAATATGAGCAGCCGCGGACGGTGTGGTTGCCTGGCAAGGTCACTCCGGACCAGGCCGCGTTTTATATCGACTTGATGAAGAAGGTGCAGGCGACGCCGGATTGGAAGGACTACATCGAGAAGAGCTCCCAGATCGACACGTTCCTGACCGGCGCAGAGTTCGACAATTTCATCAAGGAGGACCTTGAGCGCGTCCGGCTGGTTGCGAGCGAGCAGGGCTGGTTGGTCAAGTAAGGCGGTGACACCGCAATGACGTTCTGACATCTCGTGACGGACCGGAGCCCTCGATGATCTCACGCCGTGCGCTTGAACTTGCGACCGCCATCCTCACCGGCAGCTTTGGTGTGGCCGTCGTTGTCTCCAGCCTCGACAACGGCATCGGCTGGTCCAGCGCGGGCGTGGATGCCGGGACGTTCCCGTTCCTGACCGGAATCATCATCGTGCTCGGAAGCCTCTACAATCTGGTGCGAGGCGTTCTGCCGGCCACGGCGCTCGCAAATGTTCCCATCGCAATCACGCCGATCGAGCTGCGCCGGCTTGCCGGCCTGTTCGTGCCGGCCGCGATTTTCGTTGCCGCGATCCCTTTGGCCGGGATGTATGTCGCCTCGTCGCTCTATGTCTTCGCAGTGCTTGCGATCCCCAAGTACCAATCCGTGCCGCGTGCTCTGGCCATGGCCGCGGCAACGGCGCTCGCGCTCTATGCCGTGTTCGAGCGCATGTTCCAGGTGAGCTTGCCGCACGGCGCGCTCGCCGCGGCGCTTGGCTTCTGACGGAGAGGCCGATGGACAATTTTGGGGAACTCCTTCACGGCTTCAGCATCGCGATCACAGTGCCGCATCTGGTGCTGATGGTTGTCGGCGTGCTGCTCGGTATTCTCGTCGGCGTGCTGCCAGGGCTTGGTGCGCCGAATGGGGTGTCGCTGCTGCTGCCGCTGACCTTCGGCATGCAGCCGGTGTCGGCGATTATCCTGCTCTCCAGCATGTATTGGGGCGCGCTGTTCGGCGGCTCGGTCACCTCGATCCTGTTCAACATTCCGGGTGAGCCGTCGTCGGTCGCGACCACCTTCGACGGCTATCCGATGGCCCGCGACGGCCGACCGACCACGGCGCTCGCGACTGCCTTCGGCTCGGCGGCGTTCGGTGCGCTGATCGGCGTCATCCTGATCACCTTCCTCGCATCCTGGGTGGCGCAGGTCGCGCTTGCCTTCGGGCCGGCGGAATATTTTGCGGTCTATTTCCTCGCCTTCGCGAGCTTCGTCGGCATGGGCGGCGCGGCGCCGATCAAGACCGTCGTGGCGCTCGCGATCGGTTTTGCCATTGCCGCGATCGGCATCGACACCGTCTCCGGCAGCGTGCGCCTCACCATGGGCGTCGACGAGCTGGTCAAGGGCGTGAATTTTGTCGTCGCCGTGATGGGCCTGTTCGGCATCGGCGAGCTGCTGGTCGCGGTCGAGGAAGAATTTCATGCCCGCGCGGTCTCCTCGAAGATCGAGTGGCGCGAGGTGTTTCGCGCGATCGGCCGCCTGCCACGGCATAGTGTTGCATTGCTGCGCAGCGCGGCGATCGGGTGCTGGATGGGGATCACGCCGGGCGGCCCGACCGCGGCATCCTTCATGAGCTACGGCATCGCCCGCCGCTTCTCGCGCCGTGGTAAATACTTCGGCACCGGAGAGGTCGAAGGTATCATCTCGCCGGAGACGGCAGATCACGCCGCCGGCACCAGCGCGCTGCTGCCGATGCTTTCGCTCGGCATTCCCGGCTCGGCGACCGCGGCAGTCATGATGGGCGGGCTGATGATCTGGGGTCTCAATCCCGGGCCGATGCTGTTTGTCGACCAGAAGGACTTTGTCTGGGGCCTGATCGCCTCGATGTATGTCGGCAACATCGTCGCCGTCGCGCTGGTGCTGCTGACCGTCCCGGTCTTCGCCGCCCTGATGCGGATTCCCTTCGTGATCATCGCGCCGCTGATCGTGATCATCTGCGTCGTCGGCGCCTATTCGGTGTCGAACTCCTATCTCGACGTCGTCATGATGCTCGGCTTTGGCATCGTCGGTTATCTCTTCAAGAAGCTGTTCTATCCGCTGGCGCCACTCGTGCTCGCGATCGTCATCGGCGACAAGGCCGAGGACGCGTTTCGGCAGTCGATGCTGATGTCCAAGGGATCGCTCGGAATCTTCTTTGCCAACAAGCTGGTGACGTGCCTGATCGTGGCCGGCATCACGCTGTTGCTGCTTCCGCTCGTGCTGCAGCTCCCGCGCCTCTGGCGCAAACCCGCATCTGCCGCGACCGGGACAACGGCCCAAGAGAAAGCTCAAGAGACAGCTCGAGAGAAGGTGATCATATGACCGCAAAGCCGCTCATTGCACTGGCAATGGGAGATCCCGCCGGCATCAGCCCGGAGCTGACTGCAAGGCTCGTGGTGCAGGACGATATCCGCGCCTGCAGCCGGATCGTCGTGGTCGGTGACCGCCGCATCTTCGACCAGGGCGCGCGCATTGCCGGCGTCAAGCCCGAGCTGAAGACAATGGAGCAGGGAGCCGACTTCCGCGCAGCGAAGGGCGAGACGCTGTTCGTCGATCTCGGCCACCTCGATCCCAACGACGTCCAGCGGGGAGTTGCCAGCCTTGCCGGCGGCAGGTTCGCGCTTGCCAACTACAAGCACGCGCTCGAACTCGGCCGCGACAACCGCGTCGATGCCGTTTGCTTCACCCCGTTCAACAAGCAGGCGATGCGGCTCGCCCGCGCCGAGT
Organism: Bradyrhizobium sp. 197; assembly: GCF_023073375.1. Classification (NCBI taxonomy): domain Bacteria; kingdom Pseudomonadati; phylum Pseudomonadota; class Alphaproteobacteria; order Hyphomicrobiales; family Nitrobacteraceae; genus Bradyrhizobium; species Bradyrhizobium sp. 197. Next base: position 23,887 of record NZ_JADPJJ010000100.1, read on the forward strand.
ATGACGACGAGATCGCGTTCTCCGCGGAAGTGGTCGGACTCAAAACCCCTGCAAGCGAATTCAATGTGCTGGACCGACTCTGGAACGCACGCGTGACGTCCCACATCCCGCTCAAGGACGTTGCCGCGCGACTGTCCAGCGAACGCATCCATCGCGCGCTCAAGCTGACCGATTCCTGCATGCGCAATGCAGGCTTCGCGCGGCCGCGCATCGCGGTCGCCGGGCTCAATCCGCATGCCGGCGACGGAGGCAATTTCGGCCGTGAGGAGATCGATGTTATTGCGCCGGTCGTCGCAGCCGGCCAGCGCGATGGCATCGCCGTGGAGGGACCGTTTCCCGCCGACACCGTGTTCCTGCGCGCCAAGGGCGGCGCCTTCGATGCGGTGCTGACGATGTATCACGACCAGGGCCAGATCGCGATGAAGCTGATGGGTTTCGATCGCGGCGTGACGTTGCTCGGCGGCTTTCCGTTCCCGATCTGCACGCCGGCGCACGGCACTGCCTACGACATCGCGGGCCAGGGCACTGCGTCGATCGGCGCCAGCCGCGCCGCGGTGTTGCTCGCGGCGGAGATGGCCGCGCCGCGCGCTGCCTGATTGCACGCGCTGACCTGGCGTTACTTCGCGACAGGCGTCACGAGCTCCTTATCCGCTGTATCCACCACAAAGACCGCCAGCAGCTTCGCGGGCTCGGTGTCGCTGGCGTTGGCGCTAACGGAATGGCGGTCGCCGGGCTTTTCAGAAAAGTTCTCTCCCTTGTGATAAACCTTGGCAGGCTCGTCATTGACCTGACTGCGGATCGCTCCTTCCAGGATGGTGGCATAGATGAATGCGGAGCGCGGGTGCATGTGGGCCGGCGAGGAGCCTCCAGGGCCGTATTCGACCAGCACGCCCTTCATGCTCTTGCCGGGGACATTCGGCAGCGCCTGGTCGAACACGACCGTCACCTTGGCCGATGGCGCAGCGGTCTCGGCGGCGTGTGCCGTCAGGAGAGATGCGGTATAAATCGCGGTTGCGATCAGCAATCTGCGCATGGGATTCCCTTTATTGCCGTTTCTGTCGTGATCTGTGGGACTTGCGAGTCTTCAGAGCGTCTCGAGCCATGTCGCGAGCGGCATTTTTCCGAGCCGTGCCTCCCCGAGCGGGTTCAGCGATCTGTCGTCAATGGGAGCGCCGTAATAGGTTGCTTTTGGATCTCCCACCACAGGTCGGGCGTCGCCAGACGCCTTCAGGCGCCGTGCGATAAATTCATTGAAAGGAGCCTTCTCGGGCCCTGCGATATCGATCGTGCCGTTGAGCGGCTCGCCCATCGCGACCTCCACGAGGCGATCGGCGACGTCCTCGGCCGCGATCGGCTGAAACAACGCCGATGGAACGACGATCCGGTCCTCGGTCGCACCCATATCGCCGATGGCGCCGAGGAATTCGAAGAACTGGGTGGCGCGGACGATCGAGTAGGGCACCGGAGATGCCTTGACGATGGTCTCCTGCGCGAGTTTTGCACGAAAATAGGCGATGTCGGGCGATCGATCGGTTCCCACGATCGAGAGCGCCACGTGATGCTTCACGGCGGCGGCCGCCTCGGTCGCGGCGAGGTTCTTGCTCGAACGCTCGAAGAATTCCAGCACGGCGGCAGGCTCCCACGACGGCGCGTTAGCGACGTCAACGACGACATCCGCGCCCGCCAGCACTGCTGCGAGGCCTTCCCCGGTCACGGCGTTGACGCCTGATTTCGGCGAAGCTGCCACGGCCTCGTGGCCCTGCTGCTTGAGCTTCGCTACGAGCTTGGATCCGATCAATCCGGTCCCGCCGATCACGACGATCTTCATGGCATGTCTCCTCGGTATTTTGCGAGTGTGGGATGGTCAAAGCCAACGGGTACTCACGCTCTCACGTTGATGAACGCAATGCGAAGCGACTCTTACCCGAGCAATGGGGCAAGCTCTTGCCTGTAACGGGCCTGCCTTGCCGGAAAATGCTCCAGAGATTTCGTCGCGATACGACAATTGGTAAGGGATTATTCCCCTTTTGGCGACGTCAGCCCACGTCGCGGAGTCGCGCACATAAGCGTCGCATCGTCGGGGTGTCCACGCAGGCGCCTGACTTTAGACGAGGTGAACGGCCGCATTTGCGGACTGCACGACGATCTCAGGTTGCCGCTGTTTTGCCCGACGCATCAGACGGACCGTGCGCGCTCCCGTCAATCCGGCGCCAACCGGGAACCGCCGATACGGTGATACTCGGCAAGAAACTGGTCATTCGGCAAATGGCCATCGCCATCGCGCGAATACTCGGTCTTCAGGCCATTGAGGAAGAACATTTGATGGGCGCGTTCGTGCTTGGCTTCGACAGCGCCGCGTGACTCCAGCGCGAACAGCCCGTGGACATGTCCGGCCACGGTTTCCGACACGTTGATCCTTCCTGCGACTCCAGACGCTTCCATGAACCATGCGGTGTTGACCGCATCGCCCCAGATGTCGAAGGTCATCCTGCGCAGGCCGACGACGCCAGAAATGACGGGCCCGGTATGGATACCAATGCGCAGTTGCGGGCCATGTTCGCCAACTGCTTCGTATTGCGCCTTCAGGCGATCAAGCCGGGCGCGCATCTGCAGCGCCGCCAGGCAAACATCAATCGAGTGCCGCCGGCCGGGCGATAGCACGCCGGCCACCGCCATGTAGGCGTCGCCTATGGTCTTGACCTTCTCCAGACCATATCGGGCGCCGATTTCGTCCAGGGTCGAGAAATACTCATCGAGGAGATTGATGAGCCGGGCCGGCTCGGTCCGTTCGGCCAGCAGCGTAAAGCCCTGGATATCTGCGAACAGGATGGTCGCCGATCGCGTGTATCTGGGCTGGACCCTGCCGCTGCGCTTGAGTTCGTCGGCGATCGACGTCGGCAGGACATTGCGCAGCAGGGCTTCAGCACGCGCGCGCTCGGCAGCGGCCTCCAGTCGTGCCTGCTCGAGCTCCCTGATGGTCTGGCCGTACTCGAGCAGCTTGCGGCGGAGCTCCAGTTGCGCCAGCACCTGATGCGAAAGCATTCGCAGCGCTTCCGTCTGCTCGAAGGAAAGCTGCCGCGGCTCGAAGTCCATCACACAGAGCGTTCCGAGCGCATAGCCTTCATCGGTAATCAGCGGCATGCCGCAATAGAACCGGCAGGATGGCCTTAGCGCGACCATCGGACTGTTCTGAAATCGCGGATCCTGTTTCAAGTCGGGAATGACGAGCAGTTCGGCGCCGCAAATTGTCGTTGCGCAGATGGCGCTCTCGCGTGGTGCGTCGGTGACTTCGGCCGGCAGGCCATATCTCGCCTTGAGCCACCGCCGGTCGTCATCGATGAAGCTGATATAGGAGATCGGGCAGCCGCAGAGTTGCGCCGCAAGCTCGGTAATTTCGTCGTAAGCGGCCTCCGGCGCACTGTCGATGATGTCGAGTGCGCGCAGGGCGGCGAGCCGTTCTGTTTCGTTTGTGGGCGCCGGTGACGGCATGTTGGTCTCCTCGAAGGAGATCCTGAGACGGGCCTCCCGCCTTTTCGGAATTCAAGCGGTGCGACCACCCGTTCATTTGGGAAGCGCTGGAGGTGCGGCAAGTGCCGTTCCAGCAGGGGATACGCCGGTTCCGCTGCGCGACATCGGTGGGCGAAGCCCATCTTCGGGTGCGGAACGTTATGGCGTCGGGCGGGTTCGTTTTCGCTGGAAGACAGCGCATCGCAACCCGATCCTTGGAGGGAACTGCCATGAGCAGCGATGCAACTCGCAATTATCCGTCATTGAGCGCGTTGTTCCGGGCGCCGGGGAGCGGACCCACGCTCGACGTGCTCGGTGTGACGCATAGCTACAAGGCGATGGCGAGCGATACCGGCCAACAATTCTCCGTGTGGGAATCGATCGTGCCGCCGGGTCGCGGGGCGCCAGCGCATACGCACAGCCGCGAGGACGAGGCATTCTATGTGCTGAGCGGCGAGGTGGTTATGGACATCGAAGGTGCGACCGGTCCGTTGCGTCTTGGCACCGGTGCATTTCTTTTCGCTCCGCGCCATCGGCGTCACGGCTATCGCAATGTCGGCACGGATACGGCGCGCCTGCTGGTGTTCGCGATGCCGGGCGCCGGTCTCGATCGCATGTTTGCCGCCTTCGACGAGCTTGGACGACACAGCGGAGGCATGCCGCCTGTCCAGGCCGTCGCGACGATCGCCGAGCAGCATGGTGTCGTGATCCATGCATCGGTCACTTCAACTGATGAAGGCATATGATCGCCGCATCTCGCGGGCGATGCGCAGCTGCCATCGTTCTGCCTGACGTATCAAACGCTTATGCAGCGTGAGCATGCATCATGCCTGCACCCTGCGCTACTTTGCATGGGGTTGTTTTGGGTTGTTTTCCGGTTTTTTTGTCTGGCAGGCGAGCCGGACCGTCGTCGGCTTGACCGATTGGCACTACGCCCCGCAGACGATCATGCCGTACCAGCCGAGCCCCCGATACGTCTCGTAGCCGGGCGTCGCATGGAACGCGACCAGCGCGCCGGAGCGATCCTGGTAGAAGCCGGAGCGCTGGCCGTTGAGCGAGAGCCGTACGCGTTCGCTCAAAATGCCCTGGCCGTCCGAGGCGGCGATGATGCGAAGATTGGAATCGACCAGCAGCACGCGCGCCTTGTCGCTGTCGCCGACGCGCACGCCTTGCACGATGGAGCGGGCCTGTGCCTCCCAGTCGAAATGTATGGCGAGCACGCCGATCGGCGCGCCGTTGGCCTGGCCGCCGGCGCGGACGCTGGCGCAATAGGTCGCGACCGGCGCATTGCCGAGCAGCGGCTGGTTCTCGACGTCGCCGGCGACATAGTCGTCGCCGGAGCGCAAGGTCTTCGCTTCGCGAAACCATTTGGTGTGGGCGACGTTCTGGCCGACGGCGCGAAAGCGGTCGGCGCGGCCGTTGGCGATGACATTGCCGTCGAGGTCGCAGAGCCAAAGGTCGAGATAGACGGTGTAAGCACCGAGGATCACGCCGAGGCGCTGCGAGGCATGGGACACGGCAGCGGTGCCGGGCGAGGCCGCGCAATCGACGACAGCGGAATCGGTCGCCCACCAGCGGACGTCGCAGGTACGTTCATAGAGGTTACGGTCGATCAGCTCGATGGCGTTGAGCGACAGATCGACCATGCGCTCGCCGCGCGAGCGCCGGCTCATGCGGTCGATCGAGGCGACGAGATCGCCGGTGCGTTTCGTCAGTTGGCTTTCGAGCTCGCGGGCGATGGTCTCGACCTGCTGGCCGACGCCGCGCACCTCCTGCGCCACCACTGCGAAGCCCGCACCCTGCGCGCCCGCGCGCGAGCTCTCGATCAGCGCGTTCAGCGCCAGCATCTTCATCTGGTTGGTGATCTGCTGGATCGCCTTGGTTTTGTCGACCGCGATCTGGTTGACCTCCGCCGTGAGGCGGTTGATCAGCGCGGAGATGTCGGAATCATCGTCGGCGGGTTCGGTCGCGATCGGCTTGGCTTTGAGACCCAGCGCAGCAGACATCGGGGGACTTCCCTTGGCAATGAGGTCTGATCTGCAACGAACCCGGAACAATCACTGACAGATCGAATACGAGTCTTTTTCGAAGATTCCGCCTAACGCCTGCTTAATTTGCTGTTTTGCGGAATGCTCAAATGATAGTCAGTCCGCGTAGCAAAGCAGCAATCCACCGCTTTGTGCGGCGCAGACATTGCCAAGCCCGGGCGATTCCGGGTCAATCGTCCCGCTGGCCGGGCGATGCGATGGCTCCGGCTCCCAGGTTCCTCAAACCGACAGCTATTCATGACGCCGCCCGCCACCGCCTTGCCTGTCGAAGCACCCCAGGCGTTCCTGGGAGTGGCACGCTCGCTCACCGACAAGCTCTGGCGCGACCGGCTGGACGCGCGCGGGGCGGCCAAGGCGCTCGCCATCGTGCAGCAGCACCAATTGCCCGAGCTGCTGGCGCGGGTGCTGGCGGGCCGCGGCGTCGACACCGATGCGGTCGCCGATTTCCTCGATCCGACCATCCGCAAGCTCATGCCGGATCCGTTCACGGTGACCGAGATGGAAGCCGCCGCGAAGCGGATCGCGGATGCCGCCGCGAATGGCGAGAAGATTGCGATCTTCGGCGACTATGACGTCGACGGTGCGACCTCGGCGGCGCTGCTGAGCTGGCATCTGCGCCATTGCGGTCTCGATCCGCTGATCCACATTCCCGACCGCATCTTTGAAGGTTACGGCCCCAACGTCGAAGCGGTTCGCGGGCTGGCCGCGAAGGGCGCCACGCTGCTCGTCACCGTCGATTGCGGCACCACCAGCATCGAGCCGCTCGCCGAGGCAAAACGTCTCGGCATGTCCGTTGTCGTGATCGACCACCACCAGGCCGGCGACGTGCTTCCGGAGGTCGATGCGCTGGTCAATCCGAACCGGCTCGACGATCTCTCCGGCCTCGGTCATCTCGCCGCCGTTGGCCTCGTGCTGGTGACGCTGGTCGCGGTCAATCGCGAGCTGCGCCGGCGCGGCTTCTGGAGTGCGGGGCTGCCTGAGCCTGATCTGCTCTGCATGCTGCATCACGTCGCGCTCGGCACGGTTGCCGACGTCGCGCCGCTGATCGGTCTCAACCGCGCTTTCGTCGCCAAGGGCCTGATCGCGATGCGGCGGCGCGACCATGTCGGCCACACCGCGCTGATGGACGTGTCGCGGCTCAACGGCCCACCGGAGGCTTGGCATCTCGGATTCATGCTGGGGCCGCGCATCAATGCTGGCGGTCGCATCGGCCGCGCCGACCTCGGCGTGCGGCTCTTGCTCGAAGGTGACAGCGTCGAGGCCGCGCGGATCGCCACCGAGCTTGACCGCCTCAACAGCGAGCGCCGCGTCATCGAGCAGGGCGCCGAAGCGCAGGCCGAAGCCGAGGCACTCGCCTCGATCGGCTTCGAGGACAAACTCGGCGTCATCGTCACGGCCTCCGAAGGCTGGCATCCCGGCGTGGTCGGTCTTGTCGCGTCCCGGTTGAAGGAGAAGTTCTCGCGACCCGCCTTCGCGATCGCGCTGGAGCCCGGCGGCATCGGTACCGGCTCGGGTCGCTCGATCGCCGGCGTCGACATCGGCAAGGCGGTTCGGCAGGCAGTGACCGATGGTATTCTGCTCAAGGGCGGCGGCCACGCGATGGCTGCGGGCGTGACGCTGCGGAAGGAGAAGCTCGCCGAATTCCGTGCCTACCTCGAGAATGCGTTGGCACGCGATGTTGCCGAGGCCCGCCACGTCAACGAGCTCTACATCGACGGCGCGGTTTCCGCGCGCGCGGTGACGACGGAGCTTGCCGCCACGCTCAACCGTGCAGGTCCCTTCGGCAGCGGCAATCCGGAAGCCGTGCTGGCGCTGCCGGCGCATCAGCTCGTCTATGCCGACGAGGTCGGACAGGCGCATTTGAGGCTGCGCTTCAAGTCGGGCGACGGTGCTATCGTCAACGGCATCGCGTTCCGTTCGATCGGACAGAAGCTCGGCAACGCGCTTGTTGCCAATCGCGGCCAGCAATTGCATGTCGCGGGATCATTGTCGGTCGATCGCTACCAGGGCGCGGAGCGCGTGCAATTCCGCGTCATCGACGTCGCGCTACCCGACCAAGGGCCATCCATGATTAGATAGGTCCGGCAAACAACCAAAAAGCAAACAACAAAAAAAGGGAGTGAACATGGCAGGGCAGGTTGAGGGCAAGGTCGCGCTGGTGACCGGCGGCGCATCCGGAATTGGCGAAGCGATCGTCGAGCTGTTCGCGCGCGAGGGCGCCACCGTCATTGCCACCGACATCGACGAGTTGCGCGGCCCCGAACTCGCCAGTCGCATCACCAAGGCCGGCGGCAAGGCGATTTTCCTGGAGCAGGACGTCACCAGCGAAGAGCGTTGGATCGAGATCGTCGCTGATATCGCAAAGCGCCATGGCCGGCTCGACATCATGGTCTCCAATGCCGGCATCGGCATTGCTGTGCCCTCGATCGTCGACATGACACTCGGTGACTGGCGCAAGCAGAACGCCATTAATCTCGACGGCGTGTTTCTCTCCGTCAAACATTGCCTGCCCTTGATGCGCAAAACCGGCGGCGGCTCGATCGTCATGATGTCCTCGCTCGCAGGCTTGCGCGGCTCGCCCGGGCTGTCGGCCTATTCGGCGACCAAGGGTGGCGTGCGGCTGTTCGCAAAATCGATCGCGATGGAGTGTGCGGCCGCCGGTGACGGCATCCGCGTCAACTCCGTCCATCCCGGCATCATCGACACGCCGATCTGGGGCAAGATCCCGACCGGCGCGACCGGTAACCAGGGCAACGCGCCGATCGATCCGGACGAGCGTGCGCGCGTCGTCACGCCGCTTGGCCGTGCTGGCCAGGCCGCCGAGATTGCCTCTGGCGTGCTGTATCTGGCCTCCGATGCCTCGCGCTACGTCACGGGCAGCGAGCTCGTCATCGACGGCGGCATGAACGCCGGCGGCGTGCCGCGGCGACAATAAGCCGCCGCGCGGGCTGCGAAGGGCAGGGTGGCGCCCGCAGGGGCTGACGCGCAGGCGCAGCCCCTGTACAACGCGGGCAGCTCTCCCGACCGACAGAGGTGTCCTCCCGCCATGGCGCACAGCCTTCACTCTTCGTCATCCACGCCGGCGCCATTCCGCTCGAATCGTCCGGATCTCGTCAGCGACGCGATCCGGAGCGCGCGCGAGGATCTCGCTGCCTGCTTCCGCATGGCCGCGCGCAACGGTTTTGAGGAGGGCATCTGCAACCACTTCTCGGCCGTGGTGCCGGGCCATGACGATCTGTTTCTCGTCAACCCTTACGGCTACGCCTTCCGCGAGCTGACCGCGTCAAAACTGCTGATCTGCGACTTCCACGGCAACGTGCTCGACGGCGAGGGCGTGCCTGAGGCGACCGCGTTCTACATCCATGCCGAGATGCACAAGCGCCTGCCGCGCGCCAAGGTCGCCTTCCACACCCACATGCCCTACGCCACGGCGCTGTCGATGACCGAGGGCGACCCCCTGATCTGGGCCGGCCAGACCGCGCTGAAATTCTACGGTCGCACGGCGGTGGACCGCGACTACAACGGCCTCGCGCTCGACAACAGCGAAGGCGCGCGCATAGCGTCAGCCGTCGGGGATGCCGACATCGTCTTCATGAAGAATCACGGTGTGATGGTGCTGGCGCCGACTATCGCGGAAGCCTGGGACGATCTCTACTACCTCGAACGCGCCGCCGAGGTACAGGTGCTGGCGATGTCGACGGGAAGGAAAGTGCTGCCGGTCGATGCCGCGATTGCGGCCGAAACCTACAGGCAGATGCGCGAAGGCGATTCCGAATCCGCGCGGTTGCATCTTGCCGCGATGCGCCGCCAGCTCGATGCCGAGGAGCCGCAGTACCGGCACTGAGCCGGCCTACGACCCCTGGCGCAGCTTCGCCAGCACCTTCAGCCCGCCATAGCCGTCCGCAGGCGCGATCCCCGCGCGCTGCTGGAAATCCTTGATCGCCTTCATGGTGTCGTTGCCGACGCGACCGTCGGTGCCGCCGGTGTCGAAACCTGCCTTGGTCAGGCGCGTCTGCATCTCCTGCACTTCTGCGAGTGTCAGCGCGCGCTCAGAGCCGGGGAAGGGCTGGATGAAGGGCGGCCCGCCGAGGCAGCGGTCGCCGAGATGGCAGATCGCCAGCGCATAGTTCATCGAGGGATTGTAGCTTTTCACCGCGCTGAAATTCGGTCCCAGCAGGAAGGTCGGTCCGCCCGCAACCGGCGTCCACATCTGCGCGGACGCGGAGGGTTGCGGAAACGGCTGGCCGTCGGCGCGGGTGACGCCGGCCGCCTGCCAGGCCGCATAGGTCCGGCTGCCGCTCGCCTCGCCGGATGCGCGCACCTCGTAGCCCCAATGCTCGCCGCGGTGCCACTTGCCGCGGTTGACCAGATATTTTGCGGTCGAGCCCAGCGCGTCGTCGGGCTTGCCGAACGGCGACACCTTGCCGTCGCCGTCATAGTCGATGCCGACATTGAGCCAGACCTCCGGCATCCATTGCGAATGCCCCATCGCGCCGGCCCAGGATCCCTGCATCTGCTCGGGCGTGCTCCAGCCCTTGTCGATGATGCGCAGCGCGTTGATCAGCTCGGTCTCCCAATAAGCCTTGCGCCGCGGCTCATTCCAGGCGAGCGCGGCGAGCGAGGGAAATACCGGCGTCATGTGGTTCTGCTGCACCAGCGGATCGCCATACGCTGACTCGACGCCCCAGAGCGCCAGCAGCGTGCCGCGCTCGACGCCGAAATCGCGCTCGATGCGCGCGAGCAGCGCCTCGTTGTTTTTCAGCGCGATCTTGCCGTTGATGATGCGCCAGTCGGAGACGCGGCGGTTGATGTATTGCCAGACCTGCTCGTGGAATTCGGGCTGGTTGCGCATCTGCTTGAACACGCTCATGTCGGGCTCGACCCGCGCCATCGCGCGCTGCCAGGTCGCGGCCGAAATTCCCTTCGCCATGGCACGAGCGCGAAAACCCTCCCGCCATTCCTCGAAGCCCGGAGGCGCGGCGAGGATGCGCGTTGGAATGACGATGAGTGCGGTTGCGCCGAGCGTGGATCGAAGCAGAGCGCGGCGGCTGCGATGGGCCGAGGAATCAGCTTGTTTCATGAACCTAGTCTAGCGGGAAACATGGCGCTTGTGACCCGGTTCCTGGAACTGGAGGAACAAGCCGCCTTGCATGCGTTCGCCGGAACAAACTGTCGCACTCCCGCATTTTCCCCGCACCAAATTGAGGAGGAGAAGATGAGGAAATATCTGTTTGCCGCCGCTATGGTCACCGCCATCGCCGCGCCTGCATTTGCCGACGAAGTCGGCGTTCACGTCGGTCCGGTCGGTGCCGGCGTGACGGTGGGACAATCTCACGAATATCGGGAGCGGGACCGCGACCGCGACCGCACCACGGTCGTCAAGGAGCGCGAGCCTGCCGACCGCACCACGGTGATCAAGAAGGAAGATGAACTCGGCAACCGCAGCAAGACCGTGATTCATCACGACAATGACTGACGGAACGGGGCCCCGGCCGATCGCCGGGGCCCGCTGCCGCACGCAGTCCGTTCATCGAGAACTTGGGGTGGAATGAAGATAAACGCGCATACGGAAAGCCATGTGGTCGAGCTGGATGACGGATCACAATGGCAGATCTTTCCCGGCGATCTCGCGACCACGCTGAGCTGGAAGCCTGAGACCGATCTGCATCTGGAGCCAAGCGGCCACCGGGTGAGTTCGCATGAGCTGGTGAACGCGGCGGACCAAAGCCGCGTGCGGGTGATTGCAGCGGGCGAAACCTGGTCTGATGGCGAGGTTAAGAAAGTGTTGAAGGGCAGGTAGGACGTTCCTGTAACGGGTGGATATCCCCGATTTAAGCCTGTCACTTTACGGTCGGTTCGTTTCCATCTGCGCATAATACGAACATGCGAGAGCTGTTCGACATCATCCGCATCAATCCCTGGCCGTTTGGCGCGGGGCTATTCGTCGTGATCCTGATGATCGTTGTCGAGAATTTTGGCCGCGGCATTCGAGGCGACGGTGCCGTCAGCGACTTCTCGGATTACGATCGCGGCTGCGGCGAGGGAGACGGCGACTAGACTCGCCCGCGGCAACCGCAGATCGCTTAATCCTCCTGTAGATCCGTCGCGATTCCGGCGAGCCAACGCCGGATCGCGGCTTCCGCCTTGGTATCCAAATCTCGAGCGAGGCGCTTCTCCAGCGCGATCACTCGTTCCCGGCACGCCTTCAAAAGCGTCGCCCCGCGCGGCGTCAACGTCCATTGCTGGATGCGGCCGTGGACAGGATGCGGCGTCATCACAATCGCGCCGTCACGTTCGAGATTACGGATGATGACGCCCACAGTCTGGGGCGTCAGGAAGGTGAGACGGGCGACATCGGCGCCGGACAGTCCCGGATAGGCATTGAGCATGGTCAGCACAGCGAATTGCGGCGACGTCACGCCGAGATCGGCCAGCGACCGCTCCATCGTCAGACGGACTGCGGCGTGGGCCTGGCGCAACAGATATCCGAGATAACCCTGCTCGCCGCGCTTGCCTTCCCCCGGGGCTGGCACGCGCACCACCGGGGCGGCCGTGGGTGCCTTCCGCCGGGGTTGCGATCTCGTGATATCGGCCGGCTTGCGCGTCATGTATGAGCTCTTATAATGTGTCAGCGCTCTTACAATATCACGAGGTGAACGGCAATGTCACACGCCCGCAGCGAATACGAGGATTTCAAGCAGATCGCGCCCGACGTCTATGATCTCGTGCTGGCGCTGGGACAGCTCGCAGCCAAGGCCGGCCTCGACAAGCAGCTCCTCGAGCTGGTCAAGCTGCGTGCCTCGCAGATCAACGGCTGCGCGTTCTGCGTGCAGCATCACATCCTGCTTTCGGAGCGGATCGGCGTGCCCGTCGACAAGCTCAATCTGGTCGCGGTCTGGCGCGAGGCGCCGATCTTCTCCGCGCGCGAGCGCGCCGCGTTGGCCTGGGCCGAGGCGCTAACGTTGCTGCCTGATGGCGTCGGCGAAGACGTGTACGCCGAAGCGAGCGGTGAATTCTCCGAGACCGAGCTGACCTACCTGACCTCGGCGGTCGCCTCGATCAGCGTCTGGAACCGTTTTGGCGCAGCGTTTCGCTGGACGCCGGCGAAGCGGCCGGTTGCAGCGAATGCCGCGGCGTCCTGATTGCAAAGAGGGGAGGTTGTCATGACTGCAATGAATTTGGCCACCATGCAGTGCCGGGTGCCATCGCGTTCGATCGCGATTACCGTCGCCGGCGGGCTTGCCTGCGCGCTTGCGATCGGCAAGGCGTTACCGGTGACGATGGATGCTGTTTCAGGCGCGCTGGCGCCGCTTTGTGCCACCGCCGCCGAAAGTTCGCCGCTCGACAAAGTCGAACCGATTGGCTCCGACGCGCTGCCGAACGTGCCGGGCAAGCGCGTCACCATCGTGCGTGTGTTCTATGGTCCCGGCGGGTTCTCGCGGCCGCATCGTCACGCAGGGTCAGTGACCGCCTACATCACCAAGGGCGAGATCCGCTCCCAGCTCGGCGGCGGTCCGGTCGAAACGTTTGGCGTCGGCCAGTCTTTCTTCGAGCCGCCCGGCTCGACCCATCTGGTCTCGGCCAATGCCAGCACCACGGAGCCGGCGGAATTGATCGCGGTATTCGTGGCGGACGAGGGCGCGCAGCTGACGACGTTGCTGGAGTAGCTGGCACTTGCAATCCGCAACCGCCGTTGTTCAAGTCGGCTGCGATCGTTTCAACCGTTTCCATACCGGTGATAGACCGTATTCGACGGCAGGAATTGCGGCTGCGCCGACAAGGAGTCCAATGACGCCTGAGATGGCTGCCACGACCAACCATTCGACGATGCCGGCAATGGAGGGAAGGAGGTGCGCGGCAGCCTCGGTCACGGCATGGACCGTGTGGCCGACCACGCGTGGGCCGTATTGCTCGATGCCGTGCAGGATGATGCCGCCGCCGACCCAGATCATCGCCGCCGTGCCGATGGTGCTCAGCACCGCCAGGAAGGCAGGCATGCCGCGGACGAGCGCACGTCCAAGCAAGCGGATTGCGCCGCCAATGACCGATGCGCCGTCATACCGCGCAAGGGCCACGCCGACATCGTCCGCCTTCACGATCAGGGCAACCACGCCGTAGACTCCAACCGTGATGAAAATGGCGACGAGCGCCAGCACGAGCGCCTGCGTCCAGATGTTGCCCGCCGGAATTGCCGCCAGCGTGATCGCCATGATCTCCGCCGACAGGATGAAATCCGTCTTGATGGCGCTCGCGACCTTCTCGTCCTCGACCGACCGCGCATTCAACGCAATCGGCTGGAGCTGAGCTTCGTGGTGGCGCGCATGATGCGGCATCACGGCTCCGAGCACCTTCTCGGCACCCTCGTAGCAGAGAAAGGCTCCGCCCAGCATGAGCAGCGGCGTCACCGCGGCGGGAAGGAAATAACCCAGCAACAGGGCAATGGGCAACAGTATCAGCAATTTATTACGCAGCGACCCAACAGCAATCTTACCCACGATCGGCAGTTCGCGTTTCGAGGCAAAGCCGATCACGTAGTTCGGCGTGACGGCTGCGTCATCGATGACCACGCCAGCCGCCTTTGCTCCCGCCTTGGCCGCTTGGCTCGCTACATCGTCGAGCGAGGCTGCTGCCACCTTTGCAATCGCCGCGATATCGTCGAGAAGACCAATCAGTCCGACACTCATCAACCCTGTTCCTTCGGCCTTCGAGCCGTCGGGTGTGCGACAACACGCTTTTGCGCTGCCCGGCATTTTAACGAGCAAGCCGTCAATTCTCTTCGCCGCCCGATCCTTCGCGCAGGTCCGGCTTGATCACGTCCTCCGGCAGCGCATGTGCGACCGGCTGCGGAGCACCCGCGATCTCCGGGCCAACCTCACGGCCGCGGGCGCGGATCAGGCGCTCATAGGCCGAGACCAGCGTGACGTAAGGACTGACCCAGATCCAGCCGTCGCGGGTGAACAACTGCACGTCGAAATGCAGGTGCATCGAGGTGCCGGCGGGATGGTCGAGATAGTTCGAGACCACGCCGATCTTCTCGCCCTCCGAGACGATGCGGCCATTGAGCAGGCCGTCGGCGTTCAACGCCTGGGGGTTCATATGCATATAGCGGAAGCGGATGTGCTCGGTCCGGCTGTTGACCTGAAGCGTGACGGCCTGGTCCTTGGAGGCGCGAATGACCATCGCATCGCGGACGGCGACGACGCCACGCTGCTTGGGATCGCAGGCTTCGCGGCCTTCGCCGGGCGGTGGGCACTCGGCCGCGCGGATGTCCTCGCCCTGGTGGCCATAACCCCCGCCGCATTGCCAGACCTCGAAACTGCGAGATTCGCAGAAATTGTCGCGCCAGGGATAGCCGGTCGTGCTCTCCATCTTGTCGCGCTTAGCATAGGATTGCGAGCGTACGAACGCGGGCACCTTCTCGAGAGGAAAGCGGATCTGCGCATAGGCCATCACGTCGGGATGTCCGCCCTGCTTGCGATAGCCGGTGTTCGGGATGATGTCGCCGCTTGGCCGGTAGGTGAAGTCCGGGGAACGCTGCGTGGGACGATCGAGAATGTTGGAAGCAATGTCCGTCAGCGGCCGCATGCGCTGGCCACCGGCAACGTGCAGCGCCTTCAGGAAACGCTCGGCGACCGGATAGGCTTCCTTGCAGGCAAGCCGACGCGGCTTGGCGACGCTGTCGAGGCATTGGATCGACACCACATAGGCGGCGCCGAAACGGGTGAAAGCGTAGCGCACATAGCCTTCCCTTATGAACTTGCGCAGGTCCGGATAAAGCGCTGCGAGCGGTTTGACCTGCTCGCCCTTGCCGCCCGAGGGATCGGCGACGTCGTAGACGAGCGCCGAACCCGTGATCTGCACCTCGACCGGCCTTGCGAACACCCGGCTCGGCATGCCGTCGCCGGCGCCGGGCTCGAACGAGAAGGTTGCGCTGTAGCCGGCGGGGCCGGCATCGAACATGTCGACAGAATTGAAGTCAGCCTGGTAGCGCGACAGCGCGAGTGTCGCCGGCGCGCCATTGCGCAGCGCCTCGAAATAGGTGGCGGCGTCGAACGGCAGCAGCACGGGCACGGAGCTGCGGGCGATTCCGGTGAAGAATTGTGAGGAGATCGCGTTGAGCTGCACCAGCGCCGGCATCGCGCGCGGATCGTAGCGCGGCACCGAACGACGAGGTGCGAAGATGAAATCGTCCGCGGCCCGGGGACGGGCGTTGATTTCGGTGCGGAGCTGGTCGAGCGCCGCGCGCCAATCGACGCGCAGGGCCGTGAGCGAGGGGCTGCGGAATTCATCCGCAGCGAGCGGAGAGGCAATGAGGAGCGAAAGCGACGCCAGAAGTTGCGAGACGAAGCGGAAACCCTTCCCAACCACTGTCTCGCCTCCCGGCGGCACCTGTTGCGCTCGCTCTGTTCCCCGTCAGTCCTTGGCGCGCTCGGAGTAGGAGCCGTCTTCAGTCATCACCACGATGCGGGTGCCGACCGCGATGTGCGGCGGCACGGTGGTGCGCACGCCGTTGGACAAAATCGCGGGCTTGTAGGACGAAGAGGCGGTCTGGCCCTTGGTCACGGGCTCTGTCTCGACCACTTCCAGCGTCACGCGCTGCGGCAACGCGATCGACACCACGTTGACGTCATGCGTCGACAATTTGACCGTCATGCTCTCCTGAAGATAGGCCGCGGCGTCGCCGATCACGTCCTTGGACACCTGGACCTGGTCATAGGTCTCCGGGTTCATGAAGTGGAAGCCCTCACCATCTTCATAGAGGAAGGTGAAGTTGCGCTCTTCGATCGTGGCCTTCTCGACCTGATCGGTGGTCTTGTAGCGCTCCGAGATCTTTACCCCGTCCGAGATTCGGCGCATTTCGATCTGGCTGACCGGGGTGCCCTTGCCGGGATGGATGTTCTCCGCGGTCACAACGACATATAGCTTGCCGTCTTGCTCGATCACGTTGCCCTTGCGAATAGAACTGGCGATGACTCTCAAAGCTAAATTTCCTGCTTGCTTGGCCCGGCTCCGGCCAGGACGTGATCAAATCTCGGGGGGACTCGGGGTCTCAAATCGGACCTCGGCGACCGTTTCGGGCCGCAACATACTGATTTTGCCGTTGGATGCCAGCATTTTGCTCAAAGAGGGGGCGGCCGATTAATGGCTGGGGACAAGCCGATCTCACCGTTCTGGTCGCCCGGGCGGCATCTCGACCGCCGGCCGTTCCTTCAGGCCAGGGGGGCCACCACCGGGGCTCTCCGGGGCTTTTTCGTCGAGCAGGGCTTTGTCGAGGTCGAAACCTCCGTCCTGCAGGTCTCCCCGGGCAACGAGACCCATCTGCACGCCCCCCGGACGGAGATCATGCGGCCCGACGGCAGCCATGCCAGCCGATACTTGCGGACCTCGCCGGAATTCGCCTGCAAGAAGCTGCTGGCGGCCGGGGAGACCCGGATTTTCGAATTCGCCCGGGTGTTCCGCGACCGCGAACGGGGCGACCTGCATCTGCCCGAATTCACTATGCTGGAATGGTATCGGGCAGACGCCCCCTATGACGCCATCATGGCCGACTGCGTCGTTCTCATCGCCCGCGCGGCGCAGGCGACCGGTATCGGTACCTTTGCCTTCCGTGGCCGCACCGCGGACCCGTTCGCCGAGCCGGAGCTCATGACGGTTGCCGGCGCCTTCGAGCAGTTTGCGGGGATCGATCTGCTTGCGACCATTTCCGGCGACCAAGGCGACCGCGCGGCGCTCGCTCAGGCGGCTGCCGGCAAGGTCCGTGTGGCCGGGGACGACACCTGGTCGGACATCTTCAGCAAGGTCCTGGTCGAGCATGTCGAGCCGCATCTGGGGCAGGGGCGTTTGACCATTCTGTTCGAATACCCATCTCCAGAGGCGGCGCTGGCGCGTGTGAAGGCCGGTGATCCCCGCGTTGCAGAGCGGTTCGAGGTCTATGCCTGCGGCGTCGAGCTCGCCAACGGCTTCGGCGAATTGACCGACGCAGAGGAGCAGCGCAAGCGCTTTACGGACTCCATGGCGGAGAAGCAGCGCCGCTACGGCGAGGCCTATCCGGTGGACGAGGACTTTCTGGCCGCGGTCGCCG
This sequence comes from Bradyrhizobium sp. 197, assembly GCF_023073375.1. NCBI lineage: Bacteria > Pseudomonadati > Pseudomonadota > Alphaproteobacteria > Hyphomicrobiales > Nitrobacteraceae > Bradyrhizobium > Bradyrhizobium sp. 197. Next base: position 41,524 of record NZ_JADPJJ010000100.1, read on the forward strand.
CAATGCCGGAGGCGAGCGGCGTCGCGCTCGGCTTCGACCGGCTGGTGATGCTGGCGAGCGGCGCATCGCGAATTGATCAGGTGGTCTGGACGCCGCCTGCAAATGAAACGTTAAGTGAGACATGACGAAGACCAACCTTGCACGCACATTGCGCGAGCCGGCCGACCTTGTGGCCGAGCAGCTTGTATCCGCCGAAGCGCTACCCGCGCTCGAACGTGTCGCCGCGCGCTACGCAGTTGCGATTACGCCGGCACTGGTCGAACTGATCGACAAATCCAGTCCCGACGATCCGATCGCGCGGCAATTCGTTCCGACTGCCGCGGAGCTGGAGATGCAGCCGGGCGAGAACGCCGATCCGATCGGCGATCATCCGCACTCGCCGGTCCCCGGGATCGTGCATCGCTATCCCGACCGCGTTCTGTTCAAGCTCGTTCACGTCTGCGCGGTCTATTGCCGCTTCTGCTTCCGCCGCGAGATGGTCGGGCCCGGCAAGGAGAACGCGCTCTCGGACGGCGCTTATCGCGCGGCGATCGGCTACATCCGTTCGCACAGCGAGGTCTGGGAGGTGATCCTGACCGGCGGCGATCCCTTGATGCTGTCGTCGCGGCGAATGAGCGAGATCATGGCCGATCTTGCCGGCATCGATCACGTCAAGATCATCCGCCTTCACACCCGCGTGCCGGTGGCCGATCCCGCGCGCATCAGCGACGAGATGGTCGCGGCGCTGATGGTTCAGGGTGCGACCACCTGGGTGGCGCTGCATGCCAACCATGCGCGCGAACTGACGGGGCCGGCGCGCGCCGCCTGCGCGCGGCTGGTCGATGCCGGAATTCCCATGGTGAGCCAGTCCGTGCTTTTGCGCGGCGTCAATGACAATTCGACCGCTCTGTCGGATTTGATGCGAGCTTTCGTCGAATGCCGGATCAAGCCCTATTATCTGCATCACGGCGATCTCGCGCCCGGCACCGCGCATCTGCGAACGACGCTCGCCGAGGGGCAGGACCTCATGCGGCAGCTGCGCGGACGGGTGTCAGGGCTGTGTCAGCCTGACTATGTCATCGACATTCCCGGCGGCGCCGGCAAGTCGCCGGTGGGGCCGAATTACGTGTTGCCGATGCAAAATACCGCACCTGATGCGGGTGATGCGGCGTCGGAAACGCGCTATCGTATCGTGGATTATTGCGGCGACATTCATCTCTATCCGCCCGAGAACTGAGCGGTGGCAGAGGAGACGCCGGCTTGAGGAATGGAGGAGAGACATGAAGAGGATCATGGTGGCAGTATCGCTCGTGGTCTTGCTCGGCGGCGCGGCGATTGCGCAGACCGGCGGCACCAAGGGATCCACGTCCGGCGGGGCGGCCTCCGGATCGCTGCCACAGGCGCCGGTGGGCCATCGTCAGCCGCGCGCCAGCGACGTACCGAACGAGAAGAACCTGAGCGACCCGAACGATCCCCTCAGCAAGGAAAATCAGGCGCTCGACAAAAAGATCAAGAGCATCTGCCGCGGCTGCTAGGCGCCGGAGCAGCGGGCAGGGTGCGACAGCCTCACCCCGCCCGCGTTTGCTCTGGCCCTACGCTGTACGCTCGTGCAGTCCGGCGCTTTTGGTGTTGCGGCGGATCTCGACCGCGTCAGCGAGCTGCTCGAGCACGGTTGCCGTGGTCGCCCAGTCGATGCATCCGTCCGTGATGCTCTGGCCATAGGTGAGCGGCTTGCCCGGTACCACGTCCTGGCGCCCGGCGACGAGATTGCTCTCGATCATCACCCCCATGATGCGGTTCTCGCCGCCGGAAATCTGCCGGGCGATGTCGGCCGTCACAAGCGGCTGGTTTTCCGGCTTCTTGCTCGAATTGGCGTGGCTCGCATCGACCATCACGAGCGGCGCGACGCTCGCTTTCGCCAGTTCGTTGCACGCCTCCGCGACGCTTGCCGCATCGTAGTTCGGCTTGCTGCCGCCGCGCAGGATGATGTGACAATCCTCGTTGCCCGCGGTCGAGGCGATCGCCGAGCGGCCGAGCTTGGTCACCGCCATGAAATGATGCGGATGCGAGGCCGACTTCACCGCGTCCGCCGCGATTCGCACGTTGCCGTCGGTGCCGTTCTTGAAGCCGACCGGGCAGGACAGCCCCGAGGCCAGCTCGCGATGGATCTGGCTCTCGGTCGTGCGGGCGCCGATCGCGGCCCAGGACACGAGGTCGGCGATGTATTGAGGCGTCGTCATGTCGAGGAATTCGGTGCCTGCGGGCAGGCCGAGATTATTGACCGCAGAGAGCACGTTGCGCGCCAGCCGCAGACCCCTGTTGATGTCGAAGCTGCCGTCCAAATCAGGATCGTTGATCAGGCCCTTCCAGCCGACAGTGGTGCGCGGCTTCTCGAAATAGACCCGCATCACGATCTCGAGCTGGTCGGCGAGTTCTTCGCGCAAGCTCGCGAGGTGCTCGGCGTATTCGAGCGCGGCCCTGGGATCATGCACCGAGCAGGGGCCGACCACGACAAGAAGCCGATCGTCCTGGCCATTGAGGATCGCATGGATGGCGTTGCGCGCGGCCATCACCACGCGCGTCGCGGTGAGCGTGCGCGGGACTTCCCGCATCACCTCTTCCGGCGTGCTCAGCTCTTTCAGTTCGCGGATACGAAGATCGTCGGTCGTGCTCAGCACGGCGGGCTCCTGTCATTTTGAGAACCTGCCGGCCAATAAAAAAGCCGCCAGGTCTGGCGGCTGTTCGGACTAGATGCTGCAATTTGTCAGATTGAGCGTGATCCTCCCACCGCCAGCGAGCTGTCGTAGCTTAAGTACCAATAAAAGCTGGTGGCGACGGTGATCATGGTCAGTCATATAGCGCGCGATCGGCGAGTTGTCACCCCCCAAGCGAGGTGAGGGCCACGGGGCGCCTCAACCGTTGCTTTTGCGTGCCGCCAAAGCCATGCCGATCAGGGTGGCACCCCCGAACAGCAGGTTGATGCCGACGAGGATGCCGATCGCCCATTCCGCCGAGCTCGGCAATCCCGTGATCACCATGAACGAGATCGCGATGTCGACGAGGCCCGAGATCAGGAGCCACGACCAGCGGCCGCCCGATTCGCGCCGGTGCTGCAGCGCGTACATGATGGTGGCGACGCCCTCGGCTAGGAAATAGGCGCCGAGCACGATGGTCAGCGTCAGCACCGCCTGCATCGGCCGCGCCAGCAGCAACATGCCGGTGAGCACGGCGAGCGCGGCCGAGATCAGCGACCACCAGAAGCCCGGCGTGCTGCGTGCCCAATAGGTCGCGATCAATCCGCCGATTCCGCTGACCAGGAACATCCAGCCAAGGAAGATCGTAATCGCAAGGCTTGCGAGCGGCGGCAGGATCAGTGCGGCAACGCCGAGAACGACAAGCAGGATGCCTTCGAACAGGAAGGCTTTCCAATGTGCCTTGACCGTTCGGCTCATGGCGGATTGCAGCCGGGAAAAATCCTCAGGTGATGTCATCGGCAGGCTCCAGATCGACGGGCGCGCGCTCAATCTAGTATGCGCACACCGCGCTTGCCATCCCGCGGTTCAGCCTCCGCCATGCGCTGACGAAAAACCTTCCCCGCTGGTGCGGATGCGGTCGCGGCCGAGAACATAGATCGCGGTCGTGACGATCAGAAGTGCGAGGCCGAGCAGGATCGAGACCAAGCCGATCGGGATCAGGGCCAGCGTCAGATTGCGCTCGGGGTTGACGAGCCAGTGATGAATCGAGGTCAGCACGAAGGCGAGCCCGAGAAAGCCGACGCCGCCGCCGGCGAGCAGCAGCGCCCACATCCGGCGCAGTTGGCTCAGCCGCTCGCGCGCGACGTCGGTCCGGGGTGCGTGATGGCGCGCGACGCGCCGCACTAGGCGGATGGCGAAGGCGATCGAGCTGAAGCCGATCAGCAGGCTCGCGCCGCCCAGCCACATCCGCAGCGTCGGATCGAGATCCGGCATACGCTGCAGGGTCAGCAGCGGGAAGTCGAAGGCCGAATGCAGGGCGAGCGGGCCTGCGAAGATCAGCAGGCGGCTGGAGAGGCGGGCCCAGTCGCGATGATGGCGGTTCGCACCCAGCGCCGTGCCGGCACGCGCGATGGTCAGATAGGCGCCGGCGATGATGCCGAGCGCGCCGTGGAACGGCACGGTCAGCACGCTGCGCAAGGCGGCCAGCGAGCGCCACATCTCGGCGTGCTGGACGAGATAGGCGAGGTTCTCGTAGGCGGCAAAGCCGAGGCCAACCGCGGCACCATAGACCACGGTGTCCATCGGATTGGCGAAGGTCCGCCGCTTGGTCGAGGCGACCAGCACGATGGCGATCACCTTGACCGCTTCCTCCGGCAGCGCGACGCCGAAGATCGAATGCATGGCCAGCGCCGCCCACGGGTTGTCCGGGGCCGCGACCATCTTGGCGAAGGGGGCGCGGGCGAGGCCCAGCAGCGAAATGCTGGCTGCGCCAAGCAGGAACGCGGTCCAGACCTGGGCCGGCGGTCCCGGCCGTTCCTCGGCGGCAATGACAAGCCATAGCATCAGCAGCGCCGGGGCGATGGCGGCCGTTCCGATGACCGTGGGTAACGCTTCGATCAGGTACATCGGCGCCGAAAATAGGTCCCCTTGATCCGCTTATCTACATTCACCAATGCGACCATGTGTCATGCGCCTGCTGTCGGCTCGCTTAACAGGCGTGACAGCCTGCGTTCATCCGCGTCGCTGGTGAGGTCAAGAATGCGGAGCGCAATCAATTGCATGGCAGGACATGTTCGTTATCCATGGCAACGGTCGCGCGCCAGATATCGGGGCGCGATTGATGAGCCAGATCAACGAAATGCGCAGGTTTCTTCGATTCACGATGCACGTGTCCCCGCGGGAAGTCCAGAGCAACGCGGGGCCGGGCGGCCGGCCTGGTCACGCTTCGTCGTGCGTGCGCGGGGGTGGCGACGCGATCCGGCGTGCCCGGACCTGCTCAAGCTCCCAGAAGGCGCGCACGAGGCACATGCCCAGGCAGAACACGATGAGCAGCAGCAGGAAGGCCTGATCGACGGCGGGGATCTGTACCATGGCATTGATAAAGCAACGGCCATGCCATGCGTTCCCGTTCCGTCGGTGGCCGCCATTGCGGCCTTCAGTGGGTGGTGAACGGCGGCGGCGCGTTGGGCGCGATGTCGAAGGCGCCGAGGTGGAATTCCTCGCCGATGGATGCGTTCGGCTCGGAATGTTCCGCCATCAGCGTGAACGCAGCCTGCGGGTATTGCTTCCAGATATCGAGATCGCCGGCGGTGATGGTGAGCCAGCCGAACGTGTACATGTAGCGTCCGGGCTCGGTGACCCGGCCGACCCTGTCCCAAGTGATCTTGTCGAGTCTGGTTTTGTCGAGTCCGATCTTGTCGACTGCCATTCGGTCCCCCGATCGCAGGTCTGCAAATCATGTCCGGCACAAGGGCGGACCCTCAAAAGCTGATCCCGGAATGGGGCCGCGATAGGGCAGCGAGGCGGAGGATCAGGCCGATTGCAGCATGGGCGTACGGACAATCAGCCGGACGAGGTCGTCCCGCGACTGCCTTTCGGCGAATTTGACCGCAAAGCCGTGCTCGAATTTGCGGATCACGCGCCCGACGCAGGCGCCGACCGCAAGCGGCGTTCCCATCGGCGGGTCGTACTCGCTGGATATCGCAACGCCGGCCGTGGAAACGTCGATGATGAAGCAGGCATGGGTGCTGCCGTCGGCAAGCGCCAGGAAAGTATGGGCGACCTGCGGAACGAAGCGCGCGTCATTCCGCAGCTCCAGGACGCTGGCGTCCTTCTGCTTCTTCTCGAGCCAGGTCAGCTTTTCCGACATCCAGGCGCGCCGGGCCCGCGTCATGTCGAGCTCCATCAGGAAACCCGATTTCAGCGTCGCGCTGATGGTGCACTGGAATTCACCAAAATCCTGGAAGTAGGAGGTCACGCGCTCGCCGATCTTGCCGACCACGGGAACGTCGACCATCATGCGGAAGGGCGAGACGCGGCTGGTGCGGCAGGCGAAGGTGCGGAGCTTGCCCTCGCAATCGTACCAGCGCGGCAGCGAGTAGCTGCCGCTTACGGTGACTTGCACTGCACGCTGCCTGAGGAAGTCTGCGACGGACATGGGCGCCAATCGTGTTTCGGAATATTTCCGTAGATCCACGGTAGCGATCAAATTCTAAGCAAATGATACCGGCGCTCGCGAGCAGGGGTAAATTTCTGGTAAATGGGCCGACCGGAGCGCGCGGCATAGCGCCGCGATTATCAGGCCCGCGATCTCACGATCGCGTCATCCGAGCAGTACCAGCACAGCCAGCGCGCAAGGGCGAGGGCGAACTTGGTCGTCGTGCAGGTCAGGCTGTCGGGTCGGATCTTTAGTCCCCTCGCTCTTCTGCTCGCCATCGTCGAAACGTTCGCAACGCGCGCGACGCGGCGTGCACTGCCATGGGATCAGGTGCCGCCGCCAAAAGCTCTATGCAAGAAGGAAATCGTGCGACGTGAGCGCGACTTGGCTATGCACAATGACGTCGTTGCCAGGACTGAACGTGATCATGCTTTCGTGAGTTGTTGGATCGAAAGCAGAGATGCTGAGCTGACTGAGATTTGTGATGCCCAAGGCGCTCACATCAATGTGGTCGGTCCCCGAATTTGATCCTGCCACATCTTGTGCGCCCTGACCAAAATCCTCGATCCTGTCGTGACCGCTATTGAAATTGAAACGGAACGTGTCGTTGCCGCCTCGCGCTTTGCCAAGAATGGACTGCGCATCACCCCACATGTCATCGTTTCCAGTACCACTGACTAGCTTGTCATTTCCGCCACAGGCATAGTCGGACATGGTCTGTGCATCGCCGATCAGGGTATTGTCGAATGTGCCGGCCGGTTGCTGGGTCGCATCATCACCTGCGATTAACGTGTCATTGCCACCCTGAGCGTTGCCGGACATCGCCAGCGCGTCGCCGTAGGCCAAATTTATGCCGCGCGTGCCCGCTGGCGCACCACCCATGAAAGTGTCGCTGCCGCCCTGGGCGTCATCAGACATGGTTCCACTGGCGTCCCCGAAGAAGGTGTTTCGACCTCCGCCGGCCGTGAAGGCATCGTTTCCGCCCGCGGCATGACCAGACATATTGCCCCCGGCGTCCCCGAAGAAGGTGTTTCGACCTCCGCCGGCCGTGAAGGCATCGTTTCCGCCCGTGGCATGACCAGACATATTGCCCCCGGCGTCACCATAGAAGGTGTTCACGAAATCGATGGCAATTCCGCTCGTCGTGAACGTGTCATTGCCGCCCCGGCTATAATCCGACATGTCGCCACCGGCGTCGCCGTAGAAAAAACTAAAGGGGTTCAAGCCGCTCACTGTGAAGGTGTCATCGCCGCCCACGGCGCGGCCGGTCATGCTGCCCCCGGCGTCGCCGTAGAAATGGTTGTTGTTCTCAAAGCCGGTCGTCGTGAACGTATCGTTGCCGCCCGCGCAACGGTCCGACATGTTGCCGCCCGCGTCGCCGTAGAAGATCAGGTCGGAATCGGAATTCGCCACGTTGGCGCTGAACGTGTCGTCACCGCCATGGGCACGGTCCGACATGCTGCCGCCCGCGTCGCCGTAGAAAGTGGTCTGCGGTTTAATGGCGGGGGAGCCTCTGAATGCTTCGAAACTGTCGTTGCCACCTTCGGCGTGGCCGGACATGTTGCCTCCGGCATCGCCGTAGAAAGTGATATGCGGTGCAACTGCGCCAAGGGCAGGAGCGGCCTCACCAATGTCATCGCCGCCGCGCGCGTAGCCGGACATGTTTCCGCCAGCGTCCCCATAGAAGGTGCTGTCAGTGAAGGCGAGATCCGTGAAGCGATCGTTGCCGCCAACGGCATGGTCGAGCATGCTCCGACCCGCATCGCCAACGAAGTTGTTGATGGAGTTCACGCCACCGGTAAAGGTGTCGTTGCCCCCGGTGGCGTGGTCGCGAATATCCTGACCCGCATCGCCGACAAGAAAGTTGGTTGCGTTCGCGAGGCCAATCAAAACGTCATCGGTACCCACCTGATGGTCAATGAGACTCCCAGGAATAATTGGAATGCACTTGGCCATGAACACCTCCCGTTAAACGTCCCATTTTCAAATGCAAACCAGCATGCCGGCGGAAACGAGAGGTTTCGCGCAATGAACCGAGCAAATCGGATGGCTTCGCTGAAGCGAATGTGCCGGATGAGCCGTCGCTGACAGCCTGTGCGGCGCCAGACTCCGGGCGCAGCATGAGAAAGCTCTCAGGCGCATCTTCCGTGTCGGTACGAACGGTCAGCCTCCGCTTGGCCGGACTAAGCTCTTTGTCGGATCGATCTTGTTTCGGAGCATATGCAGGCACCTTGGCGATCTTGCCGTGTGAATAAAGAGCGCGATGACGCGTGATCTTGCCCAGTGCCCAGAAATTGTATACTTCTAGATTTAAAAGTATATGGCGAATTTAATCAAAATATAATACGGATTTTAATTTAGGTCGCGTGATGGCCCTTGAATGAGGCGGGCCTATCGGAAGACCGACTGTAAATCCGTCGTGCGTTGACGCTTGGTCCGAATTCGCAGCGGCTGATGTCCGATAAGGCCGTGGCCCGCTGGCAACCGCGGCCTGCCAGTTAGCCTGAGCACGTGATCCTCCAGCGATTTCGTGTGCAGGAACTTCAGAACGCGGGCATCCAAGGGCTCGAGGCTCTGCAGCAGCTTGATGAATTCCGGCCGAACCCGTTCCGACCGACTGGGGTCCACCGCATTCGCCAGCAGGCGAGACCAGAGGGAGCGAAGCTCGTCTCGGCTCTCTGCCTCCGCCGCGCTAAGGAGCGGAATTGCGATTTGCTCCGGCGTGGCTGATCGGTCCTTGACGTCGCGATCACGCAGGATGTTGTCGGTCTCCCTCGCGATCGCATCCAAATTTCGTTTACGGGCGTGTGATAATCGGTCACCCATCAGGAAGTTGTACGCGTCCGCGACGGTCGGGCTGATCGCCCGGGCGCCGTCCCGCACAAGGTCGACCATCATCCCGGTCGTCTTTGCGGTCTCCTCAATCGCCTTTTCGTACGGCATCGGATCGTCGGACATCGGCAGCCTCCCATTGGGGCAAAGCTTAGAGACATTCGCGCGCGCCACAAAGCCCACTAAGGTCCACTCACCGTTTTCGCTTCCTGGACGCCGGAATTTAAGGCCAGCCATTGGGTTCAGCGCTGACAATCTCAGGCCGAGCAGCGAGCCACCATATCCGCAGTCGTTCTGCCTCACAGGCAGACGTGCGTGGCCATTCTGGACTAGACTGAACCTTTACGCTGACCGTCCAGACCAATGGATATCCGGGATTTTGCTCATCCCTCTCGGGGCTGGAACGCCGCCGCCTGCGCTTTATTTTAAGCGGGCGGCGTTTTCTTGTGGCGTTCCTCAATCTCGCGGTGTTTCGCCCTGCCAGCAGGCAAGAAAACGGCTCCAGTGGAGGCTGCAGGCTGGAGCCGCCATTGCCGTTGTGGTCTGCGGGCACATCGCGTGCCGACAGCCACGCTATGAACTGCGCAGCTCGATCGGCCCGGACCGCAACGCTGTGCGATCCGAACCGATCGGCGTTGTGCGCGCGGATCTAGCTGCAGCTCAGCGGCAACGGCTGGCCGGGATGCAGCTCGTACCAATCGTAGCAATCCGGATAGGCGCCGTAGAATCCAGATCCAGAGCGGTAGCGGTCATAGTGGTGAAACGCGTGCTGGCGAAGGCCGCCGGTTGCGGCATGGCCGTCGAAGCCGAGATGCTCGCCGCCGAACCGAGCACCGCCACCGAATCCGCCCTCATGCCCCATGCCGCCGAAGTGCGCGCCGCCGCCAAAGCCGGCGTGTGCACCGCCGCCGAAGCCGCCGAAGCCGCCGTGGCCGCCGCCGCCACCGCCGCCGCCGTGCGCGTCGGCCGCGCTGACGGCTAGCGTCGAAGCGAGTGCTGCTGTTGCCAGAATCATGATGGCTCGTTTCATGGAAAGCTCCTCTCGTGTTGAGCTGCCCGGCCATCCCTGGGCCCGCTTCCGCGTCATGCCGTGCGCGCGAGGCTGCTGATGACTGGACGTGTGATGCAAGAGAGGTAGGAGCGATGCACGGGAATCCCACTGAATTCGGCGTCATACATCAGGCACGCTCCGCGCGAAGGTGATCGGGCCGCGCGTGGTGGCGGCGTACGAAGGGAGCGGGCTGAATGGACCAACCCGCTCCCTGTCATTCGATATACGGCGGCCGGCGGCGTCATCCGCACGGACGCGTCGGCGCGATCAGAGGCTGCCCGTGCCGGGCTCGCAAGGCACGTTGTTGCCGGTCCACGGCGCAGTGGCGAAGGCGCCGACGCGCGGCGCCGGAACGCAGGCGCGTTCGCCTGGATAATAGAAGGGCGCGCTCGTTGCGACCGTATCGGCTTCCACGGCGGGCTGCCGCACGACGCCGTGATGCTCGCGCGCCATCACGGGCCCGCCGAGCATGGCTGCTGCAATCAGTCCCATCGACAACAGTTTGGACGTGGTCATTCGCTCTCTCCATTGATGACATCAGGCCGAACCAAGCCGGCTCGCCATCGAGGTACGAATGATCGGGCACGATTCAAACGCACGAATTGCTCACTCGCGTTCAACGGCGTGTGAGCCGATGCGGCGTCGCAACCACGATCGTGCGAATGTACAACATCCGTGGTCCCTGAAACTACAGCGCGTGCGTTAAGGGCATATGTTCGATCCAACGCAGTTCGCAGCGGAGCCCGCAAGAGGATCACGACATTGGCAACACGTATCGTCCTTGCACTTGCGCTGCTCGTGAGGCGAGCCGTCCGCAACATGAACTGGAATTCAATGGCAGCGCCCGTGCGGCAAGCCTATCTCGCACCACAGCGAGTGGCCGGTATCAGGCGGCGCCAGGGCCGCGGGTTCGGCGTGCGCGGACGCCGAACATGACGCTGCGCGCCGCTGAACCGATGCTTCCTCACCGCGCGCCAAAACGCCGCGCGGAACGTGGAGCGAAGATCATGAGCCGGATTCTCCTGATCGAGGACGATGCCGAAACCGCCGAGGCGATTGTCGCCGAGCTCGCCGATCGCGGCTTCGAGGTGCAGTGGGCCGGCGACGGTGTCGACGGTCTCGACCGTGCCCGCACGTCGAGCCCGGATGCCATGATCGTCGATCGCATGTTGCCGGGAATCGACGGGCTGACTGTCATCGAGGCGCTGCGCAGGGACCATGTCAGCACGCCCGTCCTGGTTCTGAGCGCGCTCGGCGCGGTAGACGACCGGGTGCGCGGACTGCGCATGGGGGGAGACGATTATCTCACAAAGCCGTTCGCGATCATCGAGCTGGTCGCACGGATCGAGGCGCTTCTGCGCCGTCCGACCGACAGCCGCGAGACCATGCTGCATGTCGGGCCGCTCGAGCTCGATTTGATCGAGCGGACCGCGCAACGCGGCGAACGCAAGCTCGACCTGCTGCCGCGTGAATTCCGCCTGCTCGAATACATGATGCGCCGGAACGATCAGTTGCTGACGCGCGCGATGCTGCTCGAGGAGGTCTGGAATTACAAATTCGTTCCGGCGACCACGAACCTGATCGACGTGCATATGGGCCGGCTTCGCCACAAGGTCGACGGTCCCGGAGAGATGCAGCTCATCCACAACGTTCGAGGCTCCGGCTTCGTCCTGCGCTCGCGGCAATAGGGACGGACGATGCACCAGATACAGTTGATCCGCTCCAGCACGTTCCTCTGGGCTCTGGCTGTGGCCGCCGCGTTTGCGCTGTTCGTGGCCGGCCTGTTCGCGTTCATCTACTGGAAGCTCGACGATTATCTGGTCGCGCGATCCGATCGCATGATCGCCACGCAAATTCACTTCATCGCAGACCTGCCGCCGGCTCGCCGCATCAGCGCCATCGCGGATCATCTCGCGCAGGATTCCAGGGGCGTGCAGTACGCGGGACTGTTCGATGCCGCCGGCCCCAGGCTTGCCGGCAACATCGACCGCGTGCCGCGTGAGCTGGGGCTGGACGGAGCAGTGCAGGGCGTGCGGTTGGATCTGCTCGAAAAGCCGGCGGTCCATGTTCCGGTCGTCAGGGCGGTCGGTAGGCGTCTCGATGACGGCGATGTCCTCGTGATGGGACGGAACGTGGACGAGACGCGCGAGATATCGAGCGTCGTGGGGGAGGCCCTGGCTCTGGGCCTGCTGCCGGCCTTCAGCCTCTGCCTGCTGGCCGGAGTCTGGCTGAGCGTCCGCGCCCAGAGGCGCGTCGAGGAGGTCAACCAGCGGGTCCAACGGATCGTGGCCGGCGAGCTGCGCGAGCGGCTTCCGGAGGGCGGCACGGACGATTCCTTCGCGCGGTTGGCCAGGATCGTGAACGGCATGCTCGACGAGATGGAGACTATGATCAATGCGCTTGCCGGCGTCGGCAACGACATCGCTCACGATCTCAGAACTCCGCTGACGCGCGTCCGTCTTGCGCTGGAGCGTGGGCGAACGCATGCGGCAACGTTGGAAGAGCTCCAGGAGATTGTCGATAAGGCTATCGCCGGCATCGACCAGTCGCTCGCGATTGTCACTGCCCTGCTGCGCCTGACCGAGATCGAGAACAACCGTCGCACGGCCGGCTTTGGCGACGTCGCGCTCGACGAGATCCTGAAGGAGGTGTGCGACGTCTATGAGCCGATCGCCGAGGACAAGCGCATCGCGCTCGGTGTCGTCATCGAGTGCAATGTGCAGGTGTGGGGCGACCGGGACCTGCTGTTCGAGGCGGTCGCCAATCTCGTGGACAATGCCGTCAAGTTCACGCCATCAGGCGGACGGGTGGAACTCGCTCTGGAGGCGGAGGACGACACGGCGCTCGTGCGCATACGCGACACCGGCCCCGGCATCAGCGAGCAGGAGCGTGAGGCAGTGCTGCGGCGGTTCTATCGCGCCGAGAAGATGCGCAACACGCCGGGCGTCGGGCTCGGACTGAGCCTGGTCGCCGCCATCGTCAAGCTGCATGGCTTTCGGCTGATCATCGGTCCGGCGCCCGGAGGGCGGATCGAGATCCTTGCTTGGACCGGACGGACGGGCAAGGCCGCCACAGGCCGGTCGCGGACATTGCTGCACGCAGACGCGGACGAGATGGGATGAGCCAAATGACGCGTGATGCTTTCGAGATCGACCAATCGGCCTGGAGTGTGGGAGTGACGGATGCAGACTAGCCACGAAGTTACGAGCAACAATCCCCCCGCCGCGTCGCTTGCACCGGTGCCGGTGCCATTCCTCACCGCGTATTCCGCGGCGATCAGGCGCTACGAGCTTCTCGAGCCGGGACAGGAGCAGCAGCTTGCACATCGCTGGCAGCAGACGCGGGACAAGAGCGCGGCGGATGCGCTCGTCACCAGCCATCTCAGGCTCGCGGCCAAGCTGGCGCGCGGCTACAAGGGATACAGCCTTCCGCTGGTCGATCTGATCGCAGAGGCGAATCTGGGCCTCGTGATTGCGGCGTCACGCTTCGAGCCCGGCCGCGGCGCGCGATTCTCGACCTATGCGGTCTGGTGGATCAAGGCCGCCATTCACGAGTACATCCTGCGGTCCTGGTCCCTCGTCAAGATCGGGACGACGGCCGCGCAGAAGAAGCTGTTCTTCAAGCTCCGCAGCGAGATCAGGAAAGCCACTGGCAGCGTGATGACCGGGCTCACACCCGACGTCGCCGAATTGATTGCCGCGAAGCTTGCGGTGACCGCGCGTGACGTGATTGAGATGGACGCGCGGCTGCATGGCGACTTGTCGCTGAATGCGCGCGTCGGCGACGAGGACAGCGGAACCGAGCTGGAAGCCTTACTGGTCGACGGGGCGGTCGACGCTGAGACGGTGCTGGCCGATCACGAGCAGACGGAGCATCGTGCCAAAGCCTTGCATATTGCGTTGGGCGGGCTTGCGGCGCGGGAACGTCACGTCTTCGAGGCGCGGCGGCTGAGGGAATGCCCTGTTACGCTCGATCAGCTGGCCCACGAATTGTCCATATCCAGCGAACGGGTTCGGCAGATCGAGATGCGCGCCTTCGCCAAGGTCAAGCGGGCGGTGACGCTCGCTGCGCAGGATGCGCCACGCGGCACCGCATGGAGAGTTTGAATTCGTTTTCATTTGAACGCGGGGCCGACCGTTCTCATCTGTTCGACGATCCGGCGTAACTCGCTCCAGGCAGACCACCATGGGAATTGTTCGCTTCGCGCTCCGGCTTCCGCACACATTCTATGTGCTTGCGGCGCTGATCCTGTTTCTCGGCGGCATCGCGATCCGGTCGATGCCGACAGATATCTTCCCGGAGATTCGGATCCCCGTCGTTACGGTCATCTGGAGCTACACCGGCCTCTCGACGCCGGAGATGGAGCAGCGCGTCAGTACCTACAGCCAGTATTCGATCAGCGCCAACGTCAGCGGTATCAAGAACATCGAGGCGCAGACCCTCAACGGGCTGTCGATTCAGAAGATCTACTTTCAGCCGGACGTCAATCTCGATCTTGCGATCGCGCAGATCGTCTCGGCGACCAACGCCATCCGCGCCTTGATGCCGCCGGGCATCCAGCCGCCGATCATCGTGCAGTTCAATGCCTCGAGCGTGCCGGTGCTCCAGCTCAGCCTCGAGTCGAACAGTCTCAATGAGCAGCAACTCTACGACTTCGGCATCTACCGGGTCCGTCAGCAGCTGGCTCCCGTTCCAGGCGTGACCTTGCCCACACCTGCCGGCGGCAAATACCGCCAGATCATGGTCGATATCGATCCGAACAAGTTGCTGTCGCGCGGATTGACGCCGCTCGACATCGTCAATGCGGTGAACACCCAGAATCTGACGTTGCCGACCGGCACGACCAAGATCGGCAACACCCAGTACACCGTTCGCACCAACGCGACGCCGGGCACGATCCAGGATCTCAACATGATCCCGGTCAAGTTCGCGAACGGGGCCACGATCTTCCTGAAGGATGTCGCCCAGGTCCGCGACGGCGCTCAGGTCCAGCAGAACATCGTGCGCGAGGACGGCCACCGCGCGGTCCTGCTGAGCGTTATCAAGAACGGAAATGCCTCTACGCTCGCCGTCGTCAACGGCGTGAAGGCGGCCTTGACGTCGATCCGCGCGTCGGCTCCGGCGGGGCTGAAGATCAACGAACTGTTCGATCAGTCGATATTCGTCACCCATTCGGTCAATGGCGTGCTGCGCGAAGGTGCTATCGCTGCTGGCCTGACAGCGCTGATGATCCTGGTGTTTCTGGGATCGTGGCGATCGACGCTGGTTGTCCTGATCTCGATCCCGCTGGCGATGCTGTCCTCGCTGATCGTCCTCTATTTCCTCGGCGAGACCCTCAACACGATGACACTCGGCGGGCTTGCCTTGGCGGTCGGTATCCTCGTCGACGATTCGACGGTGACGATCGAGAACACGCACCGGCTCTGGACCGAGGAAGGCATGCCGTTGTCGGAAGCGACCCTGCATGGCGCCGCCGAGATCGCGGTGCCGACGCTGGTGTCGACGCTCGCGATCAGCTGCGTGTTCACCTCGGTCGTCTTTCTGGAGGGGCCGGCCAAATATTTGTTCACGCCGCTTGGCCTCGCCGTGGTGTTCGCGATGCTGGCGTCCTACGGGCTATCGCGGACGCTCACGCCGATCACTATCGGCCTGCTGCTGAAGGGGGAGCGACGCCATGGTGAGGGCGAGCGCCCGTCGGGGATCTTCGCGCGCGCCTCCGCAGCATTCGAGCGCGGCTTCGAGCGCCTGCGCGATGGGTACTCGGATCTCCTGCTGAAAGTGCTGCGGCGTCGCGCCGTCGTACCCGTCGTCGCCGTGCTGGTGCTGGCGCTCGGAGCCACCATGTTCGCCTATGTCGGCAGGGATTTCTATCCCCTGATCGACGGCGGCCAGATCCAGCTTCATGTCCGCGCGCCCGCGGGCACGCGCATCGAGCGCACCGAGGCGATCTTCCAGGCGGTCGAGGACAAGATCCGTGAAGTCATTCCGGAGCATGACCGGGCGCTGATCGTCGACAATATCGGTCTCCCGGCGCGGGCCTACAATCTCGCATTCACCGACGGCTCCACGATCGGGGTGAACGACGGCACAATTCTGGTGTCGCTGAAGGACGGGCACAAGCCGACTGCGGATTACGTCAGGAAGCTGCGGCAGGTGCTGCCATCGGCATTCCCGGAGGACACCTTCTATTTCCAGGCGGCCGACATCGTCACGCAGATCCTGAACTTCGGTCTCCCGGCGCAGATCGATGTCCGCACGGTCGGGTACGGCGCTAACAACCTGGCCGTGGCCAAGGAGCTGCAGAAGAGACTGGCGGAGATCCCCGGAATAGTCGACGCGCATCTGCAGCAGGAGGTCGATGCTCCGGCGTTCTATGCTGACATTGACCGCACCCGCGCGGCGCAGCTGGGTCTCAATGCGAGCACGGTGGCGACCAACATCAATGTCAGCCTCAGCTCGTCCGCGCAGGTCTCGCCGAATTTCTGGACCGATCCGACATCAGGCATCCCGTATTACCTGGCTGTGCAGACGCCCGAATACAGGGCCAACTCGCTAAACGCACTGAGCAACACGCCGGTGTCGGCCTCGCTTGCCGCAAGCGGGCAGACGGTGCCCGGCCTGCTCAGCAATGTCGCCACCTTCAAGCGGGGCACCGTTCCCACCAATTCGAACCAGGTGAATGTCCAGTCGGTGTTCGACGTCTATGCGAGCGTCCAAGGCCGGGATCTCGGCAGCGTCGCGGCCGATATCGAGAAGGTGACGTCAAACCTCCAGAAGCAGTTGCAGCCGGGCAATTCGATTCAGGTTCTGGGACAGATCCAGAGCATGCATCAGTCGTTCCGCGATCTTGGAATCGGACTGCTGTTCGCCGCCATCCTGGTCTACCTGCTGATGGTCGTGAACTACCAGAATTTTGGCGATCCTTTCGTCGTCATCCTGGCGCTGCCGGCGACATTCTGCGGCATTGTAACGACCACGCTGAACGTGCCCTCGCTGATGGGAGCCATCATGGCGATCGGCGTCGCCTCGGCAAACTCCATCCCGCTCGTGACCTTCGCGCGTGACGAGCAGTTGAAGGGACACACGGCCTTACAGGCGGCGCTCAGCGCGGGCCGAACGAGGATCCGGCCCGTCCTGATGACCGCGGCCGCGATGATCGTGGGCATGATCCCGATGGCGATCGGCGGGCCGGGCGAGGAGCAGAATGCCGCGCTCGCGCGGGCAGTCATCGGCGGCCTGCTGTTCGCAACCCGACCACCTTGCTGATCGTGCCTTATCTCTTCGCCGTGCTGCGCAAGGGCAATGACGGCAAGCCTCGCCACGGCGTATTCGAGGAGCAACCGGAATGAGTGATGTTCGCGCAAGGACCGATGACGAGGGGGCTCGAGACCGCCCGGGGGCAGAGAGCTTCCGGGTCGTGGAGCTGCCGGGCAAGAGCGCACGATCCGGACGCCGTTACGGTGGCGCGCTGCTCGGGGGAGGTGTGCTCCTGCTGCTTGCGGGCGGTCTCGGCATCGGCGGCTGGCGGCACTACGAGGCCGCGCGTGACGTTGCCGCGGTGGCAGAGCAGGTTCGGACCAACGTTCCGGAAGTTCGGGTGGCGACAGTCAAGCCAAGCGGCAACATCATGAAGGTGAGCTTGCCGGCGACGACGACTGCGTTCGAAGCGGCCAACATTTTCGCGCGGACCAGCGGCTATATCGAGAAGCGCTATGTCGATATCGGCGATCGGGTCAAGAAGAGCGATCTCCTCGCGGAAATCACCGCGCCCGAGCTGGACCAGCAGATCGCGCAGGCGCAGGCGACGCTCGCCCAGGACCAGGCTGCCCTTCAGCAGGCGCAGGCGAGCCGGGAGCTGGCCGACGTCACCAATTCGCGGGACAGCAATCTCGTCAAGCAAGGCTGGTTGACGGCGCAACAGGGCGACAACGACCGACTCACCCTGCGCGCGCAGCAGGGTGCGGTGGGCGTTGCCCAGTCGAACATCACGGCGCAGGAGGCGCAGATTCGCGTCCTCCAACAGGAGAAGGCTTACCAGCGCGTGGTGGCGCCGTTCGACGGCGTGGTCACCCAGCGCAACGTGGACAATGGCAGCTTGGTGCAAGCAGGCTCCACCTTTATGTTCACGATGATGCATTCCGACGTGGTCCGCACCCAGGTTTTCGTACCGCAGGACGAGGCGTTCGGAGTTGGGCCGGGCGTCGATGCGGAAATCCGCGTCCCCGAGATTCCGGGGCGGACGTTTGCAGGCAAGGTTACGCGGATCGCGACCGCGCTGCAGCCGGGTAGCCGGACGCTGCTGACCGAGATCGACGTCCCCAATCCCGATGGCCTGCTCAGTCCCGGGATCTATTGCACCGTCGAATTGTCAATCCCGCGCAGGACGCCATCAGTGACGATTCCCTCCGACGCGCTCGTCTTCGATCAGAACGGCCTCCATGTCGTGGTCGTACGGAACGGCACGGTTCAATTTCAGCAGGTCTCGATCTCCCGGGACTTCGGTACCACGGTGGAAGTACGAGACGGCGTGCAGGCCGGCGATCAGGTCGTGCTCAATCCGGCGGTCAGTCTGGCGGAGGGCAGCAAGGTCACCGTTCGCAAGACCGAGGTGAGTTAGGGACACGGAAATGATGCGGATCGCACTCGCAACGGTGATGGCTCTCCTGCTCGCCGGTTCTCCGGGCCACGCACAGGTCGCAACGACCGGCAGCACGGCAATGGATCTGCCGACGGTGCCGGGCGCGATCGTGATTTCGCCGCTCAACAGTCCGGGACCGTTTTCGGCGACGACCGTGCCGGGTGCTCCGGATACGACGCTGGCGCCTGTTCCGCTCGCTTCGGATCCGACCACGCCGGGGACGGTCGTCGTCTGCGCTCCATCGTCGTCATCGCCGGCGCCGGTGCCGGCGACTCCGACGGTATCGGCCACGGGCCTTTCGACATCGGGCATCGCAGCTCCGATCCTGCTGGCCATGGGACAGAACGGCAGCTCCATCGGGACTGTCTCCGCCGCTACGCCGGTGGGAACAGGTACGAGTGTCGCATGCAGCTCAACGCCGGGAGGGCAGGTGACAAGCGCTGCATCCCTGCCGCTTTCGGTACCGCAAGTGGCTGCAAGCCCCGCGCCTGGCACGATCCTGGCAGACATCGGCGGCGCCGGCGGCACTGGCATAGACCCGAACGTCGCCGTTGTGCCCAGCCCAAACAGCTCGGCCTGCGCGGAAGGGGTCTCGATGAATCAGGCGGAGCCTGCGACGGTGTTGCCGGCCAACGCCTCAGGCGCAGCACCGACGCCGGGCGTGTCGCCGATCCTTCCGCCGGGATGCTGAGGCGGAATTGCAGGGCTTCCGTGTCATTGCATCACACCGAATTCGCCCGTCATGTTGCCGGGCGCAGCTTGCGGACTTCGGCATCCGGCGGAAGCATCGTTCCACCGTCCTTATATTTCCAGTCCACCATGACCGCCTTGTTGCCCCTGACCGTGGTGCGGCCGACGAATGTCCCCATCGTGCTCTGATGGTCGATGGAACGCCAGGCCGCCGGTCCAAACGGCGTATCGAAGCTGGCATTGCCAAACCCGTCCGCCATCGTTTCCGTATCGAGGCTCCCGAGGCGCTCGATCGGAGCGACGATGGAGCTGATCATGGCGTGACCGACCACGGAGCCCATGGTGGGAGGCTCGCCATATCGCGAGGAATAGGCCGACGCGAAGGAGCTGTTGGCCTGATCCAGGATCTCGGTCACGGGGTATCCGGTCACGATCCATCCTTTCGGCGCGTCCTCTCCGAGCGGATGGAGGTATTCGGGCTCGCCTGTCGTGAACGACACGACGTCTCGCCCTTCGAACAGGCCGCGATCATTACCTTGCCGGACGAATTTCGTGAGATCGGGCCCGAAGGTGACATTGAGGATCGCTTCGGGATTCTGCTGAGCGAGGGCGTTCACGACAATGCCGGCGTCGATGGCGCCCAAGGGCGGCCACTGACTGCCAACGAACTGGACGTCGGGTCGACGTTGGCTGAGAAGCTGCATGAACCACCTCACGGCCGACTGCCCGTACTCGTAGTTCGGAGCGATCGTCGCCCATCGTGTCGCCTTGAGTTGTGCTGCCTCCTCCACCAGCATCGCTGCCAGCATGTATGTCGAGGGGCGGAGCCTGTAGGAATATCGATGTCCCCGCTCCCAGACGAGGGCATCCGTGAGCGGCTCGCTTGCGACGAACAAGACTCGATTCTGCCTGGCAAAGTCGCTGACCGCGAGGCCCACATGCGACAGATAGGCACCTGCCAGCAGATCGACCTCGTTCCTGCGCACGAGCTCTTCCGCCGCGCGGATTGCGACACTGGGTTTGCCTTCGTCGTCCCGGCTGATGACCTGCAGCTCTCGCCCGAGAAGGCCTGCTTTCGCGTTGACCTGCTCGACCGCCAGTTGCCAGCCGCGACGATAGGGCAGGGTGAACGCAGGTGCGCTGCTATAGGAGTTGATCTCGCCGATCCTGATCGGTCGAGTGCCCTGCGCACGGATCAGGCCGGGCGAAAACACCGAAGCGCCGATGCCGGCCAGAATCTGTCGTCGAGAGATGTTCATCGAGCAAGTCCGCAAGATGGAATGATGGGTCATTTTGGCAGTGCAGGACAAGTTGTCTCGGCCGAGCCTAGCAACCTAGTGGCAGGTGCAAGACGCGGGCCGGTCGCTGTCGCATGTCGAAAGTGAGATGCCCGGTATTTCAGCCAGAGCGCGGGCGAAGGCGAGCGCGGGAAGATCGATCTCCTGATCGAACAGAGCACTGACCGGACCGACGAGATCAAGGGCAGTCTGCTGACGGTTCGATCCAGCCATGATCCTTGCCCACGCCGCCGCAACCTTCAGCTCGTAGAAGCGGCATTGCTGGTCTCGGGCCACAGATAGTCCCTCGGCAAACAGCAATTCCGATCGCGAGAGATCGGATGGATTATTGGCGAGCAGAATTTCAGCCTTGATCCTCAACAGGTCGGCAAGGCACCACAACTGGCGGCCTTGCCGCGATATCGAAAAGGCCTCTTCCACCGCGCCCAGTGCCTGCGCAGCCTCGCCGCTCGCGAGCAGGCCTTCGGCGAGCGATCCGAGAAACTCGGGATTGCGCATCAGCCATCCGTTCTCGGTCCGCGCTTTCAGGCCGCTGCGCAGCAGAGCAATTCCGTCGTCGTGATTGCCTTGCAGGACCAGCAATTGTCCCTTCAGGCAAGACGTCCAGCTGGTCCAGAAAGCTATCCCCTCGCGTGTGACGAGCTCGAGAAGGGAGGATATCGCCTGATCAGCGGCAGCGAGATCATGCGTCATCAGCGCGATGGGGCAGACGGCATTCCGGAGTGCGTAGGCGATTGCAAGCTTGTCCTTCTCACGCTGGGCCTCCTGGAGGCATTCGGCGGCCAGGGATCTGCCCTGGGCGATCTTTCCCTGCAACAGCAGGACGCGCGCCAACATCGCCTTGGCAAGAACGCTCTGGTTCAGCAGAAACCACATCTGGTTCACACCGCCGTTCAATCCGTGAGCCGATTGGTCCAGCGACAGAGTCAGTTCGCGCCGCGCATCCTCCTGCGCGCCAAAGAAATGGCTGGCGGCGCCGATCAGGCGACGGCCTACCGCCTCGTTGGCGGTATTTTCCGTGCGCAGTGCGATCTCGAGGTAGCGTTCGCCGACCTCCTTGGCCGCTGCATATTGACCAGAGTTGAGGTTATAGCTCCACAAAGTCCAGACCGCCTTGAGCTGAAGTTCGAGATCGGACAATTCCTCGGCGAGCACGAGGCCGATGCTCAGTGCCGCCTTCATGCGATCCGCCGATCCCGTCGTGTTGAGAAGTGAGAATCCCAGGGCGACACAGAGCTGCGCCTTCAGCTTCGGAACGCAGCTGAACCCGGGACTGAAATGTGCAAGCGCATGCTCAATCCGTGTCGAACATTCCACGAAGGACAGCAGCTGCATCCATACCGGAACGAAACCGGCCGTCAGCTCGATTCCCAGCGCGGTATCGCCACCGGGCGAGAACGCCCAATCGAGCGCCGCATGCACGTTTCCGATCTCCTGGGCGAAACGGGAGATGTCGTCGGGAGCAGGAGAGGCATCGCCGAGCGGCGCGATGATCTGCCTGAGAAAGCCGGCCTGCCGTTTGGCCGCCTGTTCGACGAGGCCTGCGTCCGCGAGCTTCTCCAGCGCATAGGCGCGGGTGCTCTCCAGGAGGCGCCATCGTCCTTCGAACGAGGGGTCGAGCGACACTAGCGATTTCCCGACCAGATTGAACAGGGTTTCGATGACGTCCGACCGGGACAAAGTGTCGTTCATCATCGCGCTGGCTGCATCGAGCGTGAAGCCGGCAGGAAACACCGCGAGTTGGCAAAGTAGGTTCTGCTCTGCCGGGGGCAAGAGGTCATAGCTCCAGTCCAGTGTCGCCCGCAGGGTCTGGTGGCGTGGCAACTGATCGCGGCGGCCGCCGTTGAGGAGTTCGAAGCGCTTGTCGAGGCGAAGCAATACGGTGTTTACGCCGAGATTGGTGGCCCGGGCCGCGGCAAATTCCAATGCGAGCGGAATGCCGTCAAGCCGACGACAGATGGCGGCGACCTTCTGAAGCTCCTCAGCGCCTGCGGCGAAGCTTGCGCGCAAGGCCCGCGTTCGTGCGACGAACAGCTGCACAGCGCTTTCCCGGAGCAGCAGGTCGGGATCGTGCACATCGGCACCAGGAACCGAGAGCGCCGGAATGGCCGCAACGTATTCGCCATCGATACGGAGGCCTTCGCGGCTGGTCGCGAGGACCGTGGCGTTCGGACAATAGCGCAGCACGGCGCCGGCGATCTGCGCGGCCGCTTCGATCACATGCTCGCAATTGTCCAGGACAAGAAGCAGACGGCGGGTCCCGATGCCTTGGGCAATGCTCGCGGCCGAGACTTCCTTGTCATTCGAGACGAGCTTGAGTGCACGGGCGCATGCGGATGCCGCAAGTGCCGCATCCTGCAGGGTCGCGAGCTCGACCAGCACAACGGAATCGTTGAAAGTGGAGGCGACGCTGCGCGCGAGCTCGATTGCCAGCTTCGTCTTTCCGATGCCGCCGGGCCCGACCAGGGTCACGGCCCGATATGCCGATAGCACATCAGCCAATTGTCTCAGACAGTCTTCGCGTCCGATGAGAGGCGCGCGGATGCTCGGCAGGTTGCCGGAAAAGGGTGCATCGGCGGGCACCGTGACAGGTGTGGCCAAAGGGTAGTCCAGATGCCCGCTTCGCCAGGTCCCGGCGAGTATGTATCCGCATCAAATCGTCCTTCGTGACGAGGAGGCCCGCCGAACCGACCAGTTTCTCGAGAATTTCGAATGCGCGGCTGCCGATTGGCACCGCGACGTTGTCGTATCTCAGCTCTCTTCGCTGGCAATCGATCAGCCAATGTCCGAAAGAGTAAGTGCGATCAGTCGGTGATGACATCGGGGGTCCGTGAATCAATTTCGCTGCCGTGATCCGGCGGAAATCACGAGCTCGCCCTTGAGATCACCGCCCCTTGGCAGAATTTGAAAGCGTCAATGCGCTTGGGTCTCCTACAGGGGAGGTTGTTGGCGTGTCAAGAAGGCCCACTCAGTCGCCGGCGCTTCGTTCATCGTCGATGCTGGCACCCGACGCGTTCGTGTTCGATACACGAATTCGTGACGAGGTCGGGCGTGTGTCAGATTGGGAGAGTCGTTCGGAAGGAGGCTGATGCCATCAGTGAAGGCATCATTCGCTCACATCGCCGGGAGACGTCAGCGCAACAACTCCGAGGCACGATGCTTCGAGGAGACGTGCACCAGTCGCAAGAACGGCGGCCTGATCGTGAGCCGCCGTCCTTCCTACCGCCGAGGGGCCAAAATCCGAAACGTTGAGAGGATCAATTTCCAGTCGGCGTCAACCGGACTTGCTCCGGTTCGGGAGCTCAGTAGCCCGACGTGGGCTCGCAGGGCGGCCGGCGCCAGGGAGCGGTTGCGTAAGCGCCGACGTCGGGAGCACGGGCGCAGCCGTGCTTGGAGGTGACCGGAACGCGCTGAGCCGACGCATAAGCGTCGACATTGGTACGCTTCGCGTTGCCTTCGCGAGCCATCACGGGGGAGGCAATCATGGCTGCGATCACGAATCCGGCCGACAAGAGCTTCAGTGTAGTCATCGAACATCTCCTTGAGAAAGCGACGCCGGGAACGTCTCGGCCCGCTCACGGGACATGTGCATGTGCGCGCCGGATCCGCAGTGTTGATCGACGAACATTTTCGCCTTTGCACGGAGTCGTCGCGGCGCGTTGACCTCAGACATCGACGGCCCATCCGACAAAGAGGTTCGCGCACTAGTCAGGCGAATGCTTTCCGTGCCGAGGGCGCGCCAAGATTGCGAGCGCATTGCACGTTTCCAGATGCCGAAGAACTGTTAAGTTTTGCAGTTATCGGAATGGATGTGATCGACCTTGCTTCGAAGCCGGCAGGTGCGCCGCATGGCGCGGTCGCACTCCCGGACTGCGGACACCATCATTTGCACCTGGCAGAACGCAGGATGCTCGATTGCCGTGTTCCGTCATCGGTGCCAGTTGCGGTTGTGAAGGTGGCCCGCGGCGAAGACGGGCGTGGCGCCACCGGGCCGCTCGAGGCCCATTCGCCCGGCCGGCGTCAGCGCGCCACCATTCAGCACGTCGCGATCGGGGTACATCGATGCAAAGGCGGCTGGCTCCTGATCGGCGAAGGACCAGGCTGCGGATGCGGATGATATCGTTGCCGTTGAGAGTAGCGCAGCGGCGATTAGGATTTTGAATACGCTCATAGCGTTTCTCCATTGTTTGCTCTGTGCGGAGAGTCGCTTCGCGATGATCGCTGCTCGGCTAGTGGCGTTTCCGAAATTGTTCTTGATGGTTATGTAGGTCGTCCTGGTGGAAAACCCCGGCGTATGTGCATCACTCTTGCGGGAAGATTCTGTCTTCGTTGTCAGAATTCTCGCGCGATTGTGCGTGGTCAAACGCGTCCAGTGTCCGTTTCTGGAAGGCAGATAGTTTGAACATCTGGAGTGTGAGCAATGAGATCATTTGCTGTTGTTTGTATCCTCGCCGGCGTTGCGCTCTCGGGCACCGCGTCTGCCCGCGGTGGCATGGGATCGCATATGTCGATGGAGAGCGGCGGTGCGCTCGGTACGAGCGCCGCCGCACCAGGAACGAATTCGCTCGGCACCGCGCTTCCGTCTTCGGGCAGCGGTGGTCACGCGACTAAGGGGCCGTTGCTCGGCACGGACCAGACCATCGACAAGGAAGACGCCCGGCTCGAGAAGATGCTGGAAGGATCGATCTGCCGCGGCTGCTAAACAGCGCGCATTGCAAGACGGGAGTGGGGCGGCTGCGCCGCCCGGCTACCCGTGTCTTTCGAAAGAATTGATGGTAAGCTGGGTAGAAAATGATGAAACCGCTTGGGCTGTCCCAATGATGGCTGAGCCAGGCCAGCGTACCGTCTACATTTGCCGGGAATGGGAAATAGATCTTGCCAGACGCGAATTGCGCTTGACGAGAGAGCTCGTTCCCTTGGGGGGACGTGCCTTTGAGATTCTTGCCGAATTGGTGCAGGCGCAGGGCCATCTCGTCACCAAGAAAGATTTAACGGAACGCGTCTGGCGGGGCGTCTTTGTCGAAGAGAGCGCACTTCGCGTGCATATCGCGGCGATCCGAAAGGCGCTTGGTCCTGACCGCGACATGCTGTCAACCGCCGTCGGCCGCGGTTATCGTTTGCTGGGAGCGTGGCAGATCCAGCACATCGACACCCCGCCACAATCTGTCGCAACCGGCTTGCCGCCGTCGATCAACATTCCCAACGCAGCTTTCGATCTCATCGGCCGAACGGCTGCGATCGTACATTTGTGGCGGCTACTGTCGGCCTATCGCATCGTGAGCCTGGTCGGGCCTGGCGGCATTGGGAAGACGTCGCTGGCACTCGAGGCCGCCAGGACGCCGCCGCCCGGCTTTGTGGCTGACCGGTTGCTGGTCGAGCTGGCCTCGCTGTCTGATCCCAAGCTCGTCTGCTCGGTCATCGCCGGCGTGCTCGGCGTCAAGCTCGAGGGCGAGGAGATTTCGCCTGATGCCATCGCGCGTGCAATCGGCCATCGGCCATTGCTGCTCATTCTCGATAATTGCGAACATGTCATTGATGCCGTGGCGGTTGCGGCCGAGCTGATTGTCAGCCGCTGTTCCGGGACGTTCATTGTTGCGACGAGCCGGGAGGCGCTGCGCATCGAGGGGGAGCATGTCTACCGCGTGCCCCCTCTGGATGTGCCGCCTGAATCCCGGTTCGAATCCGCCGGCGCTTCTGCGTACAGCGCAGTGGAATTATTCACGAGCAGGGCGAAGGCGCTGGGTTCAAGCTTCGCGTCCGACGAGGAGAACATTAGCGCCGTCGCAACCATCTGCCGGCGCCTCGACGGCATTCCGCTTGCCATCGAGTTTGCAGCGGCGCGCGCAGTCATGCTCAGCCCGCCGAAGATCGCCGCACTTCTCGATGACAGGTTCAAATTTCTGACGACCGGACGGCGCACGGCGTTGCCGAGACAGCAAACGCTGCGCGCAACGCTCGACTGGAGCTATGACCTGTTGCCGGACGACGAGGCGTGGCTTCTCCGGCAGCTCGGCATATTCGCTGGCGAATTCGAGCTCGATGCAGTGATCGGGGTCGCCGGCGAGGGCATCAGCGACGTGACCGGCCAGCTTGCCCGGCTGGTGGTAAAGTCGCTCGTTCTCGCTGATATTCGCGGCGACAGTCCTCATTATCGCTTGCTGGATACAACACGTGCCTATGCATTGGAGAAGCTGCACGCCGCCGGCGAACATCCCGACGCGGCCTGCCGCGAGGCGAAATACTATTGCGGAGTCTTTGCCCGCGCCGAAGCAGACAGCGAAGTAAGGCCGCAGGCGGAGTGGCTCGCCATCTATGGCCGGCACATCGACAACGTCCGCACGAGCCTCGATTGGGCCTTCTCGTCCGGCGGAGACTCGCAACTTGGGGCGGCCTTGACGGCGGCTGCGGTCCCACTCTGGGTGCAGTTGTCGCTCCTCACCGAATGCCGCGAGCGGACCGAACTCGCCCTGGCGCGCCTCGATCCGACGGCCTCGAACGCGCCGCGGCTTCGTATGCAGCTGTCGGCCGCGCGCGGCTGGTCGCTGATGTACGGTGTTGGAAGGGCCCGGGAGGCCGGTCCCGCCTGGGCTGAGACCCTTCGGCTTGCCGAACAGCTCGGGGACAGGGACTATCTGTTGCGCGCGCTTTGGGGACTCTGCATCGATCAGTTCAACAACGGCGGATTCCGCAGGGCGCTCGAATTTGCGCATCGCTTCGCGGCGGTCGTGGCTGATTCCGGCAATCCAGTCGACCGGATGATGGCCGACCGGCTGCTTGCGACGACGCTGCACTATCTCGGCGATCAGCGGCAGGCCTATGATCATATCGGGCGAACCCTGTCTCGCCTCTCGGATCTGGCGGCCAAGCCTCAGGTCATCCGGTTCTGCTTCGATCTGCGGGTCTCGACGCGCTACTTCCAGGCGCGGATACTGTGGCTGCTCGGCCTCGCGGATCAGGCCTTGAGCGTCGTCGAGCACAACGTCGAGGAAGGCCGGACCAGTGGTCACGCTCTCACTTTCTGCAGCGTCCTCGGCCAGGGTGCTTGCCCGATTGCCCTCCTGACCGGCGATCTCGACGCGGCCGAGCGCTATTGCACGATGCTGCTCGAACATACCGAGCGCCACCCGATCCGCTTGTGGAATCTGTGGGCGCGCGCCTTCAAGGGCCTGTTGATCGCGCGCCGGGGCGACCTTGCGACCGGATTGCCGTTGCTGCGCAAGACGCTCGAGCTTGCCCGCGAGGCGCGTCACCTGCCGCGCTTTCTGCTTATGCTCGGCGAACTCGCGGTATGTCTCGGCGAAGCCGGCGAGGTGTCACAGGGGCTTGCGACCGCCGACGAGGCGCTCGCGCGATGCGAGGCGAGGGACGAGGGGTGGTATGTCGCCGAACTCTGGCGCATCAAGGGCGAATTGCTGCTGCTTCCCGGCGAGCGCCGCTCGACGATCTCTGCCGCGCAGGCCTTCGACAGGGCGTCCGAAGTTGCCCGGAGCCAGGGCGCGTTGTTCTGGGAGCTCAGGACGGCGATCAGCATGGCGCGATTGCGGATGAGCGAGGGGCGTCCGGCCGATGCGCGCCATGTTCTGGCGTCCGCATACGGCAAGGTTACCGAAGGCTTCGAGACAGCAGACTTCCGCGACGCGCGCGCAATGCTGGCGAAGCTGGGGTCGTAGGCGAAGCCCCGGGGAGCGACATCCGATTTAACTCATCGGATGCCGGTGCGGCCTCGGTGAGCGCCGCATCCCCGTGCTCTGGAACGTTCCACAATTCGCGTGTAAGGCCGCTTGTGCCGCGCGCCGACGTCTCATTGCATGCGCAGCGTGGACCGGCAGCCCGCACGAGTCGTTCGAGACTGCACCCCACTATCGCGATTGCACGGCGGTCATTTGGCCGCAAACGAGCACGAGCGTGGCGGGCTCAGCTCGGCAAGCAAGCCCCTTGCCGTCACGAGGCTGCGTGTCTGGAATCCCTCGGTAAACTGCTGATAGACGGACGCAAGCATATCGTGCGCCTGCTGGTGCCGCCCGCCTCGCTGCCATAATCTCGCGAGCGCAATCGCCGCGCGAAGCTCATAGCCCAGCGCTCCCTGATGGCGGGCGACGTCGAGCGCCTGCACGAGGCTCAGCTCGGCTTGCGAAAAATCCGGATTACTCTTGTGCATCAGCGCTTCCGCTCTTGTGCGCAACATGTCGGGCATGTCCATCATGAAGTTGCAGCGCCGGGCCTGGGCGATCGCCTGATCAATGGTGTCCAGAGCTTCGTCGCCGTGACCTGTCGCCGCCAGGGCTTCGGCGAGAGGCATGCGAAGCCCTGCCACCGCGCCGAAACTCAAGCTCTGCAGCTTCTCGATCGAACCTTTCAACATCGCGAGCCCGATGCCGGTCTCGCTTCCAGCCAGCAGCGTAATCCCCTTCATGGCCTCGCCTACCATCTGGAGGATGGCGAGGTTGTGCCTTCGAGCCTCCACGATGAATCTGTCGATATGGTCTTCGCAATCCTCCGTTTCGCCATTCCAGAAGAAGACGCCGAATGCCCATGGCAGTGCCCGGCAGAACATCACCGGATGGTTCGCTGCTATGACGTCCGAGATGGCGCGGCGCACCATTTGCGTCGCCTGATCCGAATGTCCCTGAAGCCAGAGGACGCGTGCAAGGGTGATCTGAGCGCGTTTGGGATATTCGAGCGTAAGTCTGCTAGGGACGTCCCCACCCAGGTCCGGATGCAGCAACGCCGATTCGATGTATGAGCGAGAGGCTGCGAACTTTCCGAGATATTGGCAGGAGATGCTGAGCAACACGCGCATGCGCGCCACCGCAATGGAATCGTTGCTGGCGAGAGCAATGGCTTCGCCGCGTTTGGCAGTGCCCAATGCCTCATCATACTTGCCGACGAACAATTGCAGCAAATGCAACTGATCGATCAGGCGGATCTGCCCTTGTATGTCGCCGATCTTTTCCGTCAGCTCGATCGCCCGGTGGAGGTGATTTGCGCCCAATTCATCCAGCTGTCCCGTGAGCATGCGGGCGGCCACAAGCGTAGCGTGAAGGACGAGGCCCTGCTTGATGTTTCCATTGGTCTCATCGAGTGCTTCGATGGCGCGGGTGACCCAGAACTCGCATTCTGCCAGGAGCGACAGCTTGAAGAATAGCGGTACTGACGCTGCGGCGAGGGCCACGCCGGCTCTGCGGTCTCCCTGATCGGAGAAGCACCACGTCAGTGCGGCACGGACGTTGCCAAATTCCTCGGCAGCCGCCGAGAGGTCTCGGTTCGCTTCGCCGCCGATATTTTCAAGGAGGCCGTGAAAGTAGCAGGCGTGACGTCGCGAGATCGCGCCGGCGTCCCCGCTGGCGGCAAGTTTCTCTTGCGCGTATGCCCGGGTCGAGTCCGCAAGGCGGTAGCGGGCCGGTTGCGAGCCGATGTTCAGTGCGAGCATCGACTTGGCGATGAGGCTGTCGATGATCGCCAGGATCGTGTCGTCGTCCTCCGTGGTCGCGGCAATCGACCGCGCGGCATCCAGGGTCATGCTGCCGACGAACACTGACAGCCGACCGAGGATCACGCGTTCCGATACGCTTAGTAGATTGTAGCTCCATTCGATGGTTGCGCGCAGCGTCCGGTGTCGGGGCAGTGCGGTGCGTCGTCCCTCCCATAGCAGATTGAGGTGTTGGTCGAGGAGCTGGACCATCGCTCTCGCGCCGTATACGCCCACATGGGCGGCGGTGAGCTCGATGGCGAGCGGGATGCCGTCGAGCCGGCGGCAAAGGTTGCCGACATCAGAGGCATTCGCATCCGACAGCGCGAACTCGCCGCCTCCCGCAGTCGCGCGCTCGACGAAGAGTTTCACGGAAGCATAGGCGAGGGCGTTCGCGGCCGTCAGAACGGCCCTCTCCGGCGGGCTCGGCAGCGGCGGGAGACGGTATGTGAATTCGCCTTCGACGCGCAGCAGCTCCCGGCTCGTGGCCAGGATGTGCAGCTCCGGCGCTGCCTGGTAGAGCCGCTCGGCAAGCGCCGCCGCTGCCTCGATGACGGGCTCGCAGCAATCCAGAATGAGCAGCATGCGCCTGTTGCGCAGGAATGCCGCGAGGTTGCTCGTGGGATCATTCGATCGGATCAGCAGTCCAAGTGAAGATGCGACGATTGCCGGCACCGGAGCGGCGTTGCCGGTCTTGCCGAGATCGACGAAGTGGACGTGACCGACGAATTCATCGAGCAGGACCTGGCCTGCGGAAACGACAACCGTGGTCTTGCCGATGCCGCCCGGGCCGACGACGGTGACGAAGCGTTGAGCTCTCAGTTTTTCTGAGATGTCCTGGATGGTTTGCTCGCGCCCTACCATCTGCCGGGGAGGCGCCGGCAGGTTGTGGACGTAAACCGGGTCGGTCGGTGCAGATTGCCTCTGTTCCGGGTGCGAGACCGCAGCGACGAAGCAGTAGCCTTGCCCGGAGACCGTGCTCAGATATCTGACGCCGTCGTTGCCGTCTCCGAGTGCCTTGCGGAGTGCGGCGACATGGACACGCAGGATGTTTTCCTCGACTTCAGTGCCCGGCCACGCCTTGGCGATCAGATCCGTCTTGCTGACGACGTTGCCGGCCTGCCGCACCAGGGCGAGCAGGATGTCGAATGCGCGACCCGACAGTTGCAGCGGGTCTCCGTCTCTTTCAATCAGCCGCTGCGATGGGTCGAGGCGAAACGGCCCGAAGACGAAGATCTCCCGGGAGGCTTCGTCCTGGGCGCAGCGGTCAGCGGGGGTCATCACGTTGTTGCTTTGCCAGCGGGGGCCATTTGGGGATTTCAACCCGGCGCACGACTCGTCACGTTCTATGACTTGGAAGCACACCAAGACGTGTGAACGTAGTGGCCCGCGAAAGGTAACATCCGGCAGTTTCAGGGTAAAGGATCAGAGCCTATCACTTTCGTCTGGGGCTCGAAGTCAATCCTGAATCTTTCGGAACGTCCTATCCGATGAATGTCGGCTTGAGAATGTCTTCCAGTCCGATGCGGCGGAGCAGTTCCGCGCGGGCGCTGTCGGCGATGGCGTCGACGGTTGCGGCTCCGTCGTCGTCCGGACCGAAATGAGCGCGTAGCGGACGCTGTCCGAATGGCATGTCGACGACATCGGCTATGGCGGTCGCGACGTCTTGGGGAGTTCGATCCTTCGCCGAGAGCTGCGCAAGCGCCGATAACGCGACCTCGCTCAAATCGGCCGTCGGACCATCCGCGTATTCCTCGGCCCGAACGGTGTCCAGCGGCCTGCCGGAGCGAATGTAGTGGCCGGGTTCGAGCGCGCTGGGGACGACGATGGTCGTCTCGACGCCCCAACGCGCGAGCTCGCCGGCATAACCGAGCGCCAGCGCGTCAAGGGCGGCCTTTGACGAAGCATAGGCGCCGAGGAAAGGAACCGAGCCGCCACGCGCGCTGCTCGACGAGACCCATATCAGCAGGCCTTGGCCCTGCTTGCGCAACTGTGGCAATGCGGCCCGATTGAGCCGTTGCGCATTCAGCACGTTGGTGTCGTAGAGCTCGGCAAGCTGGTCCGGTGTAAAGGCCTCCACCGGTCCGTAGAGGACCTGGCGGGCGTTGTGCACGATCACATCGAGGCGGTTGTTCTCGGCGACGATGGCATCGATGGCCGAGTTTACGGAGGCTTCCGAAGAGAAGTCGAACGCGATGGTTCGGAGATCCCCGCCGTGCTTGCCGGCCTCGGCTTCCGGCCCCGCGACGCCGTGCTCATCGTGGCCATCCGTTTCCCGCATTGAAACGTAGACCGTGTGGCCGGCCTGGGCCAATTTCTTGCAGGTGCTTCGTCCGATGCTGTTCGCAGCTCCCGTGACGATGATCACTTTGCGCATTCGAACCCCATTTGCATTCCACCTCCCGCAAAGACGCCAGCGCCGTCGCGACAGGTCGTCGTTCGGCAATCGACCGCTGGCCTTGCGCGAAGAGCCTCAGAAATACGGCCGGGCGCAAGACGGGTCTTTCGAGCCCGGCGGCTAATTTTCAGATCGCACGAAATATTTCGAAAAAGCCCGAAGGCGGGACAGGACGAGCCTCCCGCTGGCCGGACAACCCTGAACGTGCCTTCGCGAAATTCGCGTTGGGTTTCAGAAGATCGCGGCCGCGGCGGCCGGCTACAAGGAACCCGAGCCGCTCGATAGAACGGACCGTGTGAGCGGTCTGCGGTAGCTCGCGCATTGCAAGGAGAAGCGGATGAATCAGTCGGGCAACCTGCCGCGTTCGGGACTCGGATCGCTCGTGTTGATCGCGGCCGTCCTCGGGGGCGGCGCTGCCGCGTTCGCCTACACCGCAGGCTGGCTCTCACCCGGGCGCTTGACGCCGGAGCGGATGATCGCGGCGCTGACGCCCCCGAGCGGCGCGCCGCTCGGGCACCGGCGAAATCATGCGAAGGGGATCTGCTTCACCGGCATCTTCGAGGCGAACGGAGACGGTGTGGAGCTCTCGCGGGCCAGGGTCTTTGAACGGGGCACCTATCCGGCTCTGGGGCGCTTCAATCTCGGCACCACCGATCCGAACGCCGTGGATGCAACTGTCCGCGTGCGCGGTTTGGGATTGCAGATTGCAGCGGCGGACGGCGAAGAGTGGCGGATGGCGATGATCAATCCGCCGTTCTTTGCCGTGTCCACGCCGCAGGCCTTTCACGACCTGCTGATTGCATCCGGCAAGAAGGATCCGGAGGCGATGAAGAGTTTCATCCAGGCAAATCCGGAATTCGCCGCCTTCGCGGCCTGGGCCAAGACGGCGCCCTGGACCGGCAGTTATGCGGAAGAGCCTTACCACGGGCTCGACAGCTTCATCTTCACGGACGCGAAGGGCGGCGAGCATGCAGTTCGGTGGTCGCTGCTGCCGACGGCACAGATCGTTCCGGTCTCACAAGCTGAGCTGGAAACGCACGGTCCGGATTTTCTCGAGCGGGAGATAACAGAGCGGGTCCGGACCGTCGGCGCGCAACGCTGGACCATGGTCACGACGGTCGCCGATCCCGGCGATCCGACCGCGGACCCGAGCAAGGCCTGGCCGGAGAACCGCCGCACGGTGAAGGTCGGAACGCTCATCGCGCAGCGGATCGAGCCGGAGCAGGATGGGCCTTGCCGCGACATCAACTTCGACCCGACCGTGCTGCCGCGGGGAATCCGGGTGTCGGACGATCCTTTCCCGGCTGCGCGCTCGTCGGTCTACCGCAAGTCCTACGATTTACGCGCGGCCGAAGCCCGCGACTATCCGCGAACTGAGACCACCAAGCCATGAGCATTGCTCCTCATCGTTTCGCCCTGATTCAGAGGCTCCTGCACTGGCTGATGGCGGCCTGTATCATTGCCATGTCCTTCATCGGCGTCGGCATGGTGTCCACGGTGACGCCGACATATCTGCCGCTGATCGTGATCCACAAGACGCTCGGCCTCACGCTTCTGGTTCTCGTCGTGATCAGGCTGGCTCTGCGGCGCCATTACGGCGCGCCGCAGTTACCGGCTGATCTTCCGCCGGCGATAAAGCTGGGAGCGAGATTGTCGCATCTGCTCCTCTATGGCTTCATGATCATTATGCCGTTGCTGGGCATCGGCATGCTTTGGACCGCGGCCTATCCGGTCGTCCTGTACGGCGGAGTCCGAATTCCGGCGTTGCTGCCGCAGAGCGACCCCGTGCACACGCTGCTGTGGCAGGCCCACGTCTATCTGGGCTTAGCGTTCTTTGCCCTTGTGCTGCTGCATCTGGCGGCCGGGCTGTTCCACGCATTGATCCGCCGCGACGGCGTGTTCGGTGCGATCGCACTCTTTCCACTTCGGAACAGGACGACGCCGGCAGAATGAGGGCTTCGCGCGGCGGCGAAACGCGTGGCTAAAAGTCTTTCAACCTCCAGCAAGGATGACGGCAATGACCAAGGCAGACCTCCAAAGCCCGACGGATCTCGGGGCCAATGCGAACCGTGACGTTCCAGCCGCGCTGAGAGCGCTGCTGGCGGATGTCTTCGCTCTGTACATGAAGACCAAGAACTTTCACTGGCACGTGTCGGGCAGGCATTTCCGCGACTATCATCTGCTGCTCGACGAGCAGGCCGAGCAGATCTTTGCCATGACCGACGATATTGCCGAGCGGGGCCGCAAGATCGGTGGAACGACGTTGCGCTCGATCGGCCAGATCGCGCGCGAGCAGCGCATTCTCGACAACGACGCCGATTACGTCGATCCGCAGGACATGCTGGCCGAGCTGCGGAGCGACAACCAACAGTTGACACGGGAAATGCGCCGGGTCCACGAGCTCTGCGACGAATACGGCGACGTCGCGACTGCAAGCCTGCTGGAAAACTGGATCGACGAGACGGAGCGGCGGATCTGGTTCCTGTACGAGACCGGCCGAGGCGGGCCGAACTCGTAAGCACTGGGTATATCATGCGGCCGGAAAGCGCCGGCCGATCGTTGCGGCGGCGCGGAAGCGAGGGAGACCCTCGCTTCCGCGTGTTGGTGGTTGATTGTCTTCGAATTGATCGAACAGGCGGGCGCGCCGGGCCAGCATCGTGCGGATGAAACAATGTCGCTGCATCCGCGAAAGATGACTGGACGCAGATATCTATACGCTTGACCGCATTTATGACCGGCAGGCCTGTCATACGTACAAGGATCACGCCATGACGGATATGTCGAACTCGAAGGTGTCGCTCGGAAGGGCCATTCACGCAATCGCCGGAAAGTGGGGCTGGTTCGTTGCGCTGGGGGGCGGTGAACTGATCCTTGGCGGCATTGCGTCGGCCAATCTGATGGCGGCGAGCCTCGCCTCCGTGCTCGTCATTGGCGCCACGATGGCAGTCGCCGGGATCTCCCAGATCGTACATGCCTTTTCGGTGCACGGCCTGCGTGGCTTCCTGTGCTGGCTGCTCGCCGGAATCGTCTATGCCGCTGCCGGAGCCGTCATCCTCTACGATCCGCCGCTGGCCTCGGTCTCGCTGTCGCTCGTAATGTGCGCTTTCCTGGTCGCTGCCGGGGTGACGCGGATCTGGGCAGGCTTCCATATACGGCCGGCTGCAGGCTGGCGCTGGATCGTGGCTGCCGGCGTTGTGACGTTCTGCGTCGGCGTGATACTGGTTGCGGTCTGGCCTGCCATTGGCCTCTGGCTGCTCGGTGCGATGCTGGTCGTCGATCTGGTCTTCCAAGGTTGGGCTTTCATTGCATTCGGGCTCGCGCTCCGGAGCCGGGCCTCGCGGCATTCGGCCGAGCCGGCGACGGTGTGAGCCATGATGACAGGTTCGACATTCACGCGGCACCGGGAGATCGCCTGGCGCGGCGGCCGCACGACATCGACGTCGCGATTGGTGGCCGAGGAGAGCGCCATCGCGCTCACCTATAACGGATCGACCCATGCCGTGATGATGGGGACGCCGGCCGATCTGGAGGACTTTGGTGTCGGCTTCAGCCTCACCGAGGCCATCGTCGATCGTGCGAGCCAGATCAGGAGCATCGAGCTGATCTCGAACGAGCTCGGCATGGAAGTGCGGATGTGGCTCGATGGCGACCGCGCGGCGGCCCTGGCCGCTCGCCGGCGCGCCATCAGCGGGCCGGTCGGGTGCGGGTTATGCGGCATCGAAAGCCTCGAACAGGCGCGTCGCACTCCGTCGCGGGTCGGGGGTCCGGGCATTGCCTTTCACGCGCGGGACCTGCTGAATGCCATGCAGGCGCTGTCTCCTCTCCAGACGTTGAATCAACAGACGAGGTCCGTTCACGCAGCAGCCTTCTGGCATCCGGGCACCGGCATTACCTTGGTCAGGGAGGATGTCGGCCGGCACAACGCGCTCGACAAGCTCGCCGGTGCAATGGTCCGCGACGGCAACTCGGCCCGCGACGGCGCCGTGCTGCTGACGAGCCGCGTTTCAGTGGAAATGGTGCAGAAGGCCGCGATGATGGGCGTGCCAGTCGTTGTCGCCGTTTCCGCGCCGACCGCGCTCGCCATCCAGACCGCGAACGAGGCGGGGATCACGCTTCTCGCCGTCGCCCGTGATGACGGATACGGCGTCTTCACGCATCCGCGCCGCGTTCTGCTGCCTGACGAGGCCGTGCCGCGCGCCGGCCGCTGATATCCGCCGACCGGCGAACATGGTGATGCAAGCCGTAACAACGGAGCCTTTGGCCGGGACACGCGTCGAGATTCACGCTCCGGAACGATCGTTGCTGGTTGCCTCTCTGCTCTGCATGTCGGGAGGCTTCCTCGACGCTTTTACGTGGCTCTCGCTCGGCGTCTTCGCGAATTCGCAGACCGGCAATGTCGTCTTCCTCGGAGTCTTTGCCCAGTCCGGACAATGGCAGCGCGCGCTCCATCATCTCCTTCCGCTGGCTGCCTTCATCCTGGGAGCGCTGGTGGCGGCCCGCAGCCGGGCGGCGCGACGCTGCCTCGTCGGAGAGATCGTCTGCCTGGCGGCGGCGATGCTGATGCTTCATCGCCTTCCTGATGAGATCGTGATCCTTATCATCTCCTTTGGCGTCGCGCTGCAATCGGCGAGTTTTAGAGAGGTCGGCCGCTGGAAGTATCTCTCGGTGACCGTTACTGGGAACATGCTCCGCGCCATCGATCAATTCGTTGCGGCGTCCGATCGCGATGCGGAGCGCGGCGCCGGAACCATGCTTGCGCTCTGCCTGATGTTCCTGCTCGGGGCCGCCGTCGGTGGTTGCATAACGAAATGGCTGGGAACATGGAGCCTCGCTCTGCCGATCGCGTCGTCGGCATGGGTTCTCTGGCTGTGCCGGTATCCAAGCCATCCGCACTGAAGCCTTGCCAACATTTCTAGCCTTCATTCGCAGGGCTCGCTTGCTGCAGGCCGAGGCGCCCACCATGCCATTCGGCAAAAGCACGTTCGTTCGCGGAAGCGTGCTCACCGTGCCGTTCGTACACTTTCGATCAGTACCGCCAAGGTACTTTCCGACATCAACTGCCACGAGAGGCAAGGATGAACGACCTCCGCAAAGAGACAGACAGCCTGGGTGAAGTGAACGTTCCCGCGAACAAGCTCTGGGGTGCGCAGACGCAGCGCTCGCTGGAGCATTTCAGCATCGGCCGGGACCTGATGCCGCGGGAAATGATCCAGTCCTACGCGATCCTGAAGAAGGCGGCGGCGAACGCGAATTATGCCGGCGGTCGTCTCGACGGCAAGATCCACAAGCTGATCGTCCACGTCTGCGACGAGATTCTCGCGGGCCAGCATCACGACATGTTTCCCCTTCACGTCTGGATGACGGGCAGCGGAACGCAGTTCAACATGAACGTGAACGAGGTGATCTCGAATCGATGCTGCCAGCTCGCGGGCACCGCGCTCGGCAGCAAGCTGCCGGTTCATCCGAACGACCACGTCAACATGTCGCAATCGTCGAACGACAGCTTTCCTTCGGCCATGTACATCGCGGCCGCGCTGAACGTGACGGAGCGCCTCGTTCCCTCAGTCGAGGCTCTGCATGACGCGATCGCGGCAAAGTCGAGCCAGTGGGACGACATTGTCAAGATCGGCCGAACCCACATGCAGGACGCCACTCCGCTGACGCTCGGTCAGGAGTGGTCCGGCTACGCCGTCATGCTCGCTGACAATCTGGCGCGTATCGACGACACGCTCAAGGGTGTCTACCGTCTCGCGCTGGGTGGCACGGCCGTTGGCACCGGGATCAACGCCGCGCCGGGCTTTGCAGAGGCCGTCGCCGCCGAGATCGCGCGCTTGACGGGCCTGCCCTTCGTCAGTGCGCCGAACAAGTTCGCAGTGCAGGGCGCGCACGACGCGCTGGTGCAGCTTTCCGGCACGCTGCGCACGCTCGCCGGCTCGCTCTACAAGATCGCAAACGACATCCGCCTGTTGTCCTGCGGTCCGCGCGCAGGCTTTGCCGAACTGAGGATACCCGAGAACGAGCCCGGCTCGTCGATCATGCCGGGCAAGGTCAATCCGACGCAGGCTGAGGCGCTGACCATGATCGCCGTGCAGGTGATGGCGAACGACGTCGCCGTCGGGTTCGGCGGTGCCGGAGGCTTTTTGCAGATGAACGTCTACAAGCCGCTGATCATCCACAACATCGCGCAGTCCATCACCATTCTCACCGACGGCTGCACGAATTTCCGCACCTTCCTCGTCGAAGGTACCGAGCCGAACCGCAAGAAGATCCAGGAGTATGTCGAGAGGTCGCTGATGCTCGTGACGGCACTGGCTCCGGTGATCGGCTACGACAAGGCGTCGCGGATCGCGCATTACGCGATGGACAACGATCTCACGCTGAAGTCGGCGGCGCTGAAGCTCGGCTTCGTGGCCGAGCCGGAGTTCGACCGCATCGTGGATCCCGCCAAGATGGTTAAGCCCTACGTTGCCGAGATCAAGGTGCCGCTGGCGATCGGCGCGAAAGCCGTTTGAAGGGAGCAAGAGCCATGATCCGGCGCGCACAATCTCGCTCGGGCAAAGCAGCAACAATGCAAGGAGAGACACAATGATCCGCTGTGTGCGTCTATGGACCGGCAAGGATAACAACTCGCATTTCGAGGACGGCTTTCTCGAGCTGGAGCCGGGCCAGCGTGGCGACTTCCTGACCGGCAAGATCGATGCCGTCAGCATCTCCTTCCAGGAGACGGAATCAGGCGGGGCCTTCGCCTGGCACACTGCGCCGATCCGGCAGCTCGTGATCACGCTGAGCGGTACACTCGATTTCCAGACGCGTGACGGCCACCACTTCCTGATCCACCCTGGCAACGTCCTGCTGGCCGAAGATACCGCAGGCTCCGGGCACAGCTGGAAATTGACCGACGATTCGTCCTGGCGCCGTGCCTACGTGATCCTGCGGCCGGGAGCGGACGTGCCGTTCCGCGCCAAAGCGCGGCAATCGGCGCGGGCCTGATCGAACCATCTGGAACAGCAATAGCCAACGAAGGAAAAAGCCATGTCAACAGCTTCCGACCGCGAAACCGACGTCGTCCTCATTGGCGCCGGCATCATGAGCGCGACCCTCGGTGTCTTTCTCAAGGAGCTCGAACCCTCGCTGTCGATCCAGACGTTCGAGATCCTCGGGGATTGCGCGCGGGAAAGCTCCGACTCCTGGAACAATGCCGGTACCGGCCATGCGGCAAACTGCGAGATGAACTACACGCCGCAGCGGCCCGACGGCAGCGTCGACATCTCCAAGGCGCTCCAGGTCAACGTCGAGTTCGATCTGTCCCGACAGTTCTGGTCCTACCTGATCGGGCGGGGAGCGATCGTGGATCCCAGGTCCTTCATTCATCCGGTGCCACACATGAGTTTTGTGCACGGCGCGGAGAACGTCGCGTTTCTCCGAAAGCGGTTCAAGGCGATGTCGGCCCATCATTGCTATGAGGGCATGGAGCATACCGAGGATCCCAGTCAGATCGCCGAATGGACGCCGCTTGTGATGGACGGAAGGAGTGGCGACGAACCGGTTGCCGCAACGCGGATCACCACCGGTACCGACGTCGATTACGGCGCGCTGACGCATCTGCTGATCGGGCATCTTGTCAGTCAGCCGGGCTGCGCGGTCCACTACAACAGCTGTGTCACCGGTCTTGACCGGGAGCAGGGCGGCCGGTGGCGGATCGAGGTACGGGACACCGCGAGCGGCGAGACGCGTTCGGTTCGCGCGAAATTCGTCTTCATCGGTGCCGGCGGCGGTGCGCTGCCGCTGCTGGAGAAATCCGGTATCCCGGAAGGACGCGGCTATGGCGGTTTTCCGGTCAGTGGGATCTGGCTGCGCTGCGATGATCCGGAGATCAACAAGCGACATCATGCCAAGGTCTACGGCAAGGCCGCGGTCGGATCCCCGCCGATGTCGGTGCCGCACCTCGACACGCGCGTGATCGGCGGCAAGCACTCGTTGCTGTTCGGCCCCTATGCGGGCTTCTCGAGCAAGTTCCTCAAGCACGGCTCGTTGCTGGATCTCTTCGAGTCCATTCGTCCCGCCAACGTCAAGCCGCTGCTTTCGGTGGCGCGGGACAATTTCGATCTCACCGAATATCTGGTCGGGCAGGTGCTGCAATCCGAGGGACACCGGCTCGCGGCGCTCGACGAATATTTCCCCAAGGCCGACCCGAAGGACTGGAGGCTGCAGGTCGCGGGCCAGCGCGTTCAGATCATCAAGCCCGATGTCAAGCGCGGCGGTCTGCTCGAGTTCGGGACCGAGCTCGTCGGCGCGAACGATCATTCTCTGGTCGCCCTTCTCGGCGCCTCGCCGGGTGCCTCCACCGCCGCCTTCATCGCGATCAGCGTGCTGGAGAGGTGCTTTGCCGGCGAGCTGACGGCGAGCGCCTGGCTGCCGAAGCTCAAGCAGATCGTCCCGTCCTATGGCGTGTCGCTGATCGACGACGCGGATTTCTGCCGCCAGATTCGCGCGGCGACGGCGGAGGTCCTCAAGGTCGACAACATTCCGCAGCCGGCGGCACGCGCGCCAATGGCGGCGAATCGGGCGTGAGCGAACGGGAGACTATCCGATGGATCCGACGGCACTCCTCCTGTCGCGGCTGCAATTCGCCTTCACCATCTCGTTCCACATCATCTTTCCGGCATTCACGATCGGGCTTGCCGCCTGGCTCACCGTGCTGGAAGCGATGCACCAGTCCAGTGGCAAGCCCGTCTACCGGACCCTGTTCGAGTTCTGGCTGAAGATCTTCGGCGTGGCATTCGGCATGGGCGTCGTATCGGGCGTGGTGATGGCGTTTCAGTTCGGGACGAACTGGAGCGTGCTCTCGAAGATGTCGGGTCCGATCCAGGGCCCGCTTCTGTCCTATGAAACATTCACCGCCTTCATGCTGGAGGCGGGCTTCTTTGGCATCCTCATCTTCGGTCGTCCCCGAGTGCCGCCGTGGTTCTACCTGTTCTCGACCGCGATGGTCGCGCTCGGAACCGCGCTGTCGGCTTTCTGGATCATGGTCAACAACAGCTGGATGCAGGTGCCGACCGGCTACGTCCTGCAGAACAGCCAGTTCGTGCCTGATGACTGGGCGCAGATCATCTTCAATCGCGTGGTCTGGGTCCGATTTCCGCACATGCTGCTCGCGTCCTACCTGACCGGCGCGTTCTGCGTGGCGGCGACCGGCGCGTGGTATCTGCTGCAGCGGACCTATCGCGCCGAGGCGCATGTGATGCTGCGGATGGGCCTTGCGCTCGCGGCGGTGCTGCTGCCGGCCCAGCTCTTCATCGGGCATCTCGTCGGCGACTATGTCCACGACTACCAGCCGGCCAAGTTCGCCGCGATCGAGGCACGCTGGCATGACGAGCAGCCGGCCTCGGAGGTGCTGATCGCAATTCCCGATTCGAGCACTGAATCGAACAAATACGCGATCTCGATTCCGGTGCTCGGGAGCATCATCGGCAGCATGAGCCTGACGTCGAAGGAGGTCGGCCTGACCAGCTTCGCGCCGCAGGACCGACCGCCGGTGGCGATCCCGTTCTTCGCTTTCCGCATCATGGTCGGCTGCGGTTTCGTGATGCTGGGGCTGGCCTGGCTCGGGACCTGGCTCGGCCTCAAGCATCGGCTCGATCGGAGCCGCCTGCTGCTGTGGGGCATCTTCCTCAGCTTCCCACTGCCGTGGATCGCGATCCTCACTGGCTGGTACACCGCGGAAGTGGGGCGCCAGCCGTGGACTATCTACGGCGTATTGCGCACTGCGGACGCCGTGACGCCGTTCCTGACCGCGTCGGCTGCGATGGCTTCCCTGATCCTGTTCGTCGCGGTCTACGCCTTCATCTTCTCGTTCGGGACGTATTACATCTATCGGCTGCTGCGTGCCGGCCCGGCGGGACTCGGCGGCAAGCCACTCCACGTTCCCGTGCCCAATCGGCCGATGTCGCTCGCCGATCAGGTGCCGGCCGCGCGCAGCTATCTCGAGGCGAGAGAATAGCCATGGTGATGTACTGGGTTGCCCTTCTTGCCATCAGCATTCTGATCTATCTCCTCCTCGACGGGTTCGATCTCGGCGTCGGCATGCTGTTCGGCGTAGCCGGCAGCGAGGCGAAGCGGGATGCCACGCTGAGCACGGTCGCTCCGGTCTGGGACGGCAACGAAACCTGGCTGATCGTCACGGGCGTGATCATGTGGGGCTCGTTCCCCGTGGTCTACGCCATGGTGATGTCGGCCTTCTATATCCCTGTCGTCGTAATGCTGCTCGGATTGATCCTGCGCGGCGTGGCCTTCGAGTTTCGCGGCAAGGCGCTCCGGTCGCGCTGGGTCTGGGACGTCAGCTTCGTCGCGGGCTCGTTTGCGGCCAGCTTCATGCAGGGCGCGATGGTCGGTGCTCTCGTCGAAGGACTTCAGTTCTCCAACGGCGATTATACCGGCGGAACGTTCGGCTGGCTGACCGCCTTTTCCGCCCTGTGCGGGATCGGGCTCTGCTTCGGCTATTCGCTGCTCGGCGCCTGCTGGCTGGTGAGAAAGAGCGATGGCCCCGTTCGGGATGCCGCACGGCGCCAGATCCCGCCGCTGGCGATCGGCGTCCTGGTGTTCCTGGTCGTTGTCTTTGCTTATGCGCTTGCCGAACATCTTCCGATTCTGCAGCGCTGGACCGACCGGCCCTATCTGCTCGTGTTTCCCGCGATCGGCGCCGGCGCGGCCGCGATGCTGGCCAAGAGCATCCTCGTCCATGACGATTATTGGCCGTTCCATATGGTCGCGCTGATCTACGTGGCGGCTTTCGCCACGCTCGCTCTGTCGTTCTGGCCCTACATGATTCCGTTCGTTGTCACGATTGACGAGGCCGCGGCGCCTCATGCAAGTCTCGCCTTCATGTTCTGGGGCGCCGGCCTGTTCGTATTTCCGCTGATGCTGCTCTATGTCGCCGTCGGATATCGCGTCTTCCGCGGCAAGGCGGCGCCTGCGGTCGATCACTACTGACGGCTGCACGCTCGAAGTTGCAGCGGGCCGCCATGGACGAAAAGAAAGGCGCCGGCTTTGGCGCCTTTCTCGTTCAGGCCCCTTTGTCAGAGGTCTGGTTCAGGATTTGGGCATGACGCCGGGGCTGTTGTCCGGCCATTGGGCGACCAGCTTCTGGTCGATGTTGAAATGCTGGGCGACCAGCCTGGCGGGCGTGTGCGTCAGCCAGTTGGAAAGGGACACCTCCTCGTAGCGGGGCGCACGGAACACGCCGACGAACTGCAATTCGGTGTCGCCGACATTCTCGACATAATGGCCGAGATTGCGCCGGACATAGCCGATGTCGCCGGCCGAGAAATCCGTCGTCAGCGCGTTGGGGCCGGTGTTGAACACCGTCATCCGCGCCTTGCCCTTGATATAGTACTGCCACTCGTCGGCGTTCGGATGCCAGTGCATCTCCCGGACTGCTCCCGGTGGCATCGTCACCAACGCCGCGGCGACGGTGGTGGCCACCTTGAAGTTGCTGCTGTCGGCGACGCGGATGCTGCCGGCGGGACTCTCCTTTACCGGCGCCGAACTGCCAAGCGAATGGATGAACGGATAGGGCGGTGCTTCGGCATGCTTGGCGATTGCGGCACGATCGGCGGCGAGATCGCCGGGCACCGTGCCCTGGAAGATCCAGCGATTGTGCAGCGGGATCTTCGCGAACGCGTCAGCCGGGACGCCGAAATTCTTCGCCAACACTTCGGGCGGCGTATGGGCGAGCCAGTCCGTCACGAGCAGCGTGTTGAACTCATTGGCGTGGCCGTCGTCGAAACAGATTACGAATTCGCAGCCGTCGGGCCCCAGGCCCTGCAGCGAATGCGGCGCGCCCGGTGGGAAATACCAGAGGTCGCCGGCTTTGAGGTCGCCGACATAGGGGCGTCCTTGCGTGTCGAGCACGGTGATGCGGCAGCTGCCGTAGGTCATGATCGCCCATTCGGCCGCCTGATGCCAATGCAGCTCGCGGATGCCGCCGGCGGACAGCCGCATGTTGACGCCGGAGATCTCCTTCGAGATGGCGAAATCCTCGACGGTGACCTGCCGTGCCCAGCCGCCATTCTGGATGCGCCTCGGCGCATTGTTGAACGAGGCCCAATCCATCGGCAGGCCGCCAACATCGGTCGGCGGCGGGGTTTGCGCGGAGGGGAATTGCTTGGCCAATTCAGGATTTTGCGGACCGGGATCGGTCAGGCTTCCCGGGCTTTTGGCATTCACGGCCCCTTGCGGCGGCTCGTCCGGATTGCCGAAGGTTGCGGCCTGCGCGCTGGAACCGACCATGGCGGCGCCTGCCGCGGACATGGCCAGCAAATCACGTCGTGAGAACATGTTGGGTCGCTCCTGAAAAATGTCGAAAGCCCTCCGTAGCGACGGGGCTCTGGCCGACAAATCTAGTTTCCGGTTGCCGTTTCTGCTTCCGCGAACG
This sequence comes from Bradyrhizobium sp. 197, assembly GCF_023073375.1. Classification (NCBI taxonomy): domain Bacteria; kingdom Pseudomonadati; phylum Pseudomonadota; class Alphaproteobacteria; order Hyphomicrobiales; family Nitrobacteraceae; genus Bradyrhizobium; species Bradyrhizobium sp. 197. Next base: position 86,444 of record NZ_JADPJJ010000100.1, read on the forward strand.
GTGCTCTTTTTGCCGGAATGCATGGCTGCTGCGGCCGGCCGCCCGGGACCGAACGTGTGCAATTGCGAAATTCGGCTTCGTTTTGAAAAGACGGCTCTGCCCGCGCGATCCTTAACTGAACCGGAGAATTGCCATATCGAGAGATATCGAGATGACCACGAAATCGGTTCGGCCCTATCGTGAACCTGCCGGCGGCTGGGGCGCACTCAAGGCGCTCAGCGAGGCGCTTCTGGTGCAGCGGGCGCCGCTGAAGGGCGCAGCGACGCTGAGCCGGATGAATCAGCCGGAGGGCTTTGATTGCCCCGGCTGTGCCTGGCCCGATCCGAAGCACACCTCGTCTTTCGAATTTTGTGAGAACGGCGGCAAGGCGATCGCCTGGGAGACGACATCGAAGCGCTGCACGCCGGAATTCTTCGCCGAGCATACCGTCACGGAGCTCGCGAGCTGGAACGATTACGATCTCGAAATGGTCGGGCGGCTCACCCATCCGGTGGCTTACGACGCCGCATCCGACCGTTATCTCCCGGTGGAGTGGAGCGATGCATTCGACATGATCGGTCGCGAGCTTCGGGCCTTGCCGGATCCGAACATGGCGGAGTTCTACACGTCCGGGCGGACCTCGAACGAAGCCGCCTTCCTCTATCAGCTTTTCGTGCGCGAATACGGTACCAACAACTTCCCCGACTGCTCGAACATGTGCCACGAGGCGACCAGCGTCGGCCTGCCGTACTCGCTCGGCGTCGGCAAAGGCACCGTGCTGCTGGAGGATTTCGACAAGGCTGACTGCATCTTCATCTTCGGCCAGAATCCGGGCACCAACAGCCCGCGGATGATGACCAGCCTGCGCAATGCGGGACGCCGCGGCGCCTCCATAGTCTCGTTCAACCCGTTCCGTGAGCGGGCGCTGGAACGTTTCCAGGCACCGCAGAGCCCGGTCGAGATGATCACGCTGTCGTCGACGACGATCAGCTCAAAACTGCTCCAGGTGCGGGTCGGCGGCGACGTCGCCGTGCTCAAGGGAATCATGAAGATTCTGGTGGAAGCCGACGAGGCCGCTCGTGCGGCCGAGCAGCCCGAGATCCTGGACTGGGATTTCATTCGCGGTCACACTGTTGGCGTGGAGGCGCTGACCGACGATCTCAAGCGCACGCAATGGCCCGACATCGAACGTCAGTCCGGTCTGACCCGCGAAGACATGGAATATGCGGCCGGCGCCTATATGGGGGCCGAGCGCGCCATCCTCGTATACGGGATGGGCATCACGCAGCACTGGCGCGGAGCGAACAACGTCCAGCAGATCGCGAATCTCGCACTGTTGCGTGGCAATGTCGGGCGCGAGGGCGCCGGTGTCTGCCCGGTTCGCGGTCATTCCAACGTGCAGGGCGATCGGACCGTGGGAATCACGGAGGTTCCCAAGGCAGATTTCCTCGAGCGCCTGGAGCAACGCTTCGGCTTCAAGCCTCCGGTCGCGCCGGGTCACAACGTGGTGGCCGCGCTGGAGGCCATGATCCGCGGCGAGGTGAGGGCCTTCTTCGCGATGGGCGGTAATTTCGCCGCGGCTATTCCGGACTGGCAGGCGACCCAGGCGGCGCTTGGCAACCTCGATCTGACCGTCCACGTCTCGACCAAGCTCAACCGCAGTCACCTGATCCACGGCCGCGCCGCCCTGATCCTTCCGTGCCTTGGGCGCACCGAGATCGATGTGCAGGAATCGGGGCCGCAGTCGGTCACGGTGGAGGATTCGATGTCGATGGTGCACGCGTCCGGTGGTCGCAACAAGCCGGCGTCGGAGCATCTGCTCAGCGAAGTCGCGATCGTCGCCGGCGTCGCCAAGGCGACGCTGGGCGAGCGCACGGTGGTGGACTGGGACGGCTTCGTTGCCGATTATGACCGCATCCGTGATGCGATCGAGGCTGTGTTTCCGATCTTCCAGGGCTACAATGCCCGCATCCGCGTCCCCGGCGGTTTCCATCTCACCTCGACTGCACGCGAGCGCATTTGGGCGACGCCGTCGGGCAAGGCGAATTTCCTGGTCTTTCCGGGGTGCGGCGAGGACCCGCCGCAGAGCGATCCCGATTTCCTCTGGCTCACCACCGTACGCAGTCACGACCAGTATAACACCACGCTTTACTCGATGTCCGACCGCTATCGTGGCGTGTTCGGCCAGCGCGACGTGATCTTCCTCAACGAGTACGAGCTGAGGAAGCGCGGGCTTGCCGACGGCGACCGCGTTGACCTGGTAACCGCTTCGACAGATGGCGCCGAGCGGATCGTCCGCAATTTCCGCGTCGTAGCCTATTCCTTCCCGACCGGCTGCTGCGCCGCGTACTATCCGGAGACCAATCCGTTGGTCCCGCTCTATGCCCGCGATCCTCTCAGCTTCACGCCGTCATATAAGGGCGTCCCGATCCGCCTCGTGCGTTCGGCCGTGTCCGGGGAATAGCGGCCGGGCTGGAAACGTCGCGATCACGTATCGGCCCGGCGGTCGCAGCGGGGCGAGTCCGCAGGCGAAGCGGATATCGGCAGCGTGAACCAGAAGCGGGCGCCACCATTCGCGCCATGGCCTTCGGCACCGATCCGGCCGCCATGCGCTTCGACGATCGACCGGCAGATTGGCAATCCCATGCCCATTCCGCTCTCCTTGGTCGTGAAAAAGCTCTCAAACAGCCGGTCGACATGTTCGGCGGCGATGCCGGGACCGTTGTCTTCCAGGGAGCAGTACAGCGTGGCCGCGTCCTGTATGACCGTGCTGATGATGATCCTGCGATCGTCATATCCCGCTTGCGTCATCGCCTGCACCGCGTTGATGGCCAGATTGACGATGACCTGCTGGAGTTGGGTACGGTCACCGAGCACCTGCGGCGTGCCCGGATCAGGCCGGTGCAGGATCGTCACGCCGCGGGATTCCATCTCGTGTCGAAGGAACAGAAGCACTTCCCGAATGATCTCGTCGAACGATAGCAATGCCTGCTCGGGCGCTTTCCGCGAAGCCATCCCGTGAACGCGCGCCACGATGTTCGCGGCGCGCTGGGTATCCACAACGATGTTCTCGATTGTCTTGCGGATCTCGACGGTATCGGGCGTGGGCCTGTTCAGCCATCGCAGCCCGGCTGCGCCGTTGGTGGCGATCGCGGCCAGGGGCTGGTTGACTTCGTGGGCGATCGACGCGGTGAGTTCACCTAGCATCGAGACTCGCGCGGCATGCGCGAACTCAGCCTGTACTTGCTGGAGTTTCTGCTGGGCGCGAACACGCTGTGAGATGTCGATGGTGCCGACCAGACTGACTTCGAGATCGTTGATGGGGCCGACCCGGGCCGTTGTGAAGAGAACGTCGACGACGCGGCCGTCCCACGTGACCATCCTGGTCTCTTCCTCGAAATTCGTCTCACCGCGGTAACGGGATTCCATGGCGCGCCGGAATGTATCGGGACGATCCCTCCAGGTCTCGGCCATGGAACGTCCGACATAGTCGCCGGCGCCGCCGCCGAACATGTGGATGGCCCGTTCGTTGGCCTCCTGAAACGAGAGCGCGTCCATGCAAGTTCGGAGGAATTCGGGATGGCTGTCGAAATAGGCGCCGAGATCCTTGACGCCTTCGGCGCGCAATCTCCGGAACAGCACGACCAGCCTGCTGGCATCGAGCTGCCGGAATGCGATCGGCATGCGGCTGAACAAATGGCGGTAGCGCTGCTCGCTCCGCTCCAGCTCGACATGGGCCTTCCTCAGGGCCGTGATGTCCATGATCGCGCCGACGAGCGTCAGCGAAGCGGCCAGAAAAGCGGCGAAAGCGATCGCCGTGAAATTGTCTCCGAGCAGTGAGCAGGCGAAGGACAGCAGGGTCAAAACAAGGCTGCCCCAAGCCCACAGGAGAATGCGATCCTGTATTGTCTGGATCGGCAGCACACGGCGCCACCATCGCTGGGGCTGTACGGGGTTAGAGCCATCCAGGCGTTCGAGCGTCATGCAAACGGTTTACCGCCCCGCCGAAGAGCGGTCTTCTGCGTTTTCGTCGACGCTTTGTCAAAACGCACGAATCCGAAATCGAGCCGGCATCATGCCGGCGGTGACCTGCTCAAGCGGATTCACGGCGCAATCCCGTATCTGCTTCGCTCGTGGATGGAGCGGATGTCTCGGTCGCCCGTGGCTTCCGCCCGGTCAGCCGGTTGCCGAGCCGGTCGAGATAGAGATAGACGACGGGCGTCGTGTAGAGCGTCAGGACCTGCGACAGCATCAGGCCACCGACGATCGTGTAGCCGAGCGGCTGGCGCAGCTCCGCGCCGGTGCCGGAGCCGATCATCAGCGGCACGCCGCCCAGCAGCGCGGCCATCGTCGTCATCAGGATCGGGCGGAAGCGCAGCGTGCAGGCCTGGTAGATCGCCTCTTCGGGGCTGAATCCGTGCTGGCGCTCCACCTCGAGGGCGAAATCGACCAGCATGATGCCGTTCTTCTTGACGATGCCGATCAGCAGGATGATGCCGATGATGGCGATGACGCTGAGATCCATGTGGACTGCCAGCAGCAGCAGGAGTGCGCCGATGCCGGCCGAGGGCAGCGTCGACAGGATCGTGATCGGGTGGATCAGGCTTTCATAGAGTACGCCGAGGATGATGTAGATCACGATTAGGGCGGCCCCGATCAGCAACGGCGTGCCCGACAGGGAGGATTGGAACGCCTGCGCGTTGCCCTGGAACGAGGTCGAGAGCGAGGCGGGCTTGCCGGTGCTCCTCTCGATATTCTGGATCGCCGTCACCGCATCGCCCAGTGCGATGCCGGGCTTCAGGTTGAACGAGATCGTCACCGAGGGAAACAGGCTCTGATGATTGATCAGGATCGGCGCGGGCTTGATGACGCTGTGAACCAGCGTGCTCAGGGGGACCTGCTGGCCGGTGGCCGAGTTCAGGTAGATGTCCTTTAGTGCCTCGGGGCCATACTGGAAACGCGGATCGACTTCCATCACGACATGGTACTGGTTCAGCGAGGTAAACATCGTGGAGACGATGCGCTGGCCGAACGCGTCGTCGAGGGCATTGTCGATCGTCGTGGGCAGGATACCGAAGCTCGATGCGACCTCGCGATTGACGGTGACCTCCAGCCTCGGGCCGGCATTGGCCTGGTCGCTCGCGACGTCGGTGATGAGGTCGAGCGCGCGGAGTTTTGCCAGGAAGGTCGTCGACCAGTTGGTGAGCTCGTTCGAATCGGCATCTGTCAGCGTGTACTGATACTGCGTCTTCGACAGCCGTGCGCCGATGGTGATGTCCTGGGCGGCCTGCATGTAAAGCCTTATGCCCTGGATGTGGGCGAGCTGGGGCCCCAGCCGCTCGATCACCCGATCGGCGCTGGCCTTGCGCTCGGGCTTCGGCTTCAGGACGATGAAGATGCGTCCCTGGTTGAGCGTTGCGGTCGGGCCGCCCGGGCCGATATAACTCGCCACCGACTGGACCGCCGGATCCTTTGAGAGGATGTCGACGATCGCCTGCTGGCGCTCCGACATGGCGGGGAAGGATATGTCCTGTGCGGCCTCGGTGATGCCGACGATCTGGCCGGTGTCCTGTTGCGGGAAGAAGCCTTTTGGAATGATCACGTACAGATAGCCGGTCAACGCAACGGTCGAGAGCATCACGAGCAGCGTCGCGAAGCGATGGCGCAGCACGATTCGCAGGCCCCTCGCATAGAGCGAAAGCAGTGCATCGAAACTGTGTTCGAAGACGAGATAGAGCCGGCCGTGCTTCTTCTGCGGGTCGTGCTTCAGGAGCCGCGCGCACATCATCGGCGTCAGTGTGAGCGAGATGACCAGTGACAGCAGCAGCGCGGCGGTGATCGTGATGGCGAATTCCTGGAATAGCTTTCCGACGTAACCGCCCATCAGAAACAGCGGGATGAACACCGCGATCAGCGACAGGGTGATGGAGACGATCGTGAAGCCGATCTCGCCGGAGCCCTTGAGCGCGGCCTCCATCGGCGTCATGCCCTGCTCGAGATGGCGCACGATGTTCTCGATCACGACGACTGCATCGTCGACCACGAAGCCCACCGCGATCGAGAGCGCCATCAGCGAGAGGTTGTCCAGGCTATAGCCGAGCACGTACAGGACCGCGAACGTGCCGACCAGCGACAGGGGAACCGTGATTGCCGGAATGATGGTGGCCCAGAAATTCCGCAGGAAGAGGAATATGACCATCACCACCAGCGCGACCGTCAGCATCAGCGTGAATTGAACGTCGGAGACTGCGGCGCGGATGGTGGCGGTCCGGTCGGCGGCGATCGTCACCTTGATCGCGGGCGGAACGGAGGCCTGCAGTTGCGGCAGCAGCTTCTTGATGCGGTCGACGGTCTCGATGACGTTGGCGCCGGGAACGCGCTGGACCGCCAGAATGACGGCGGGGTCCTTACCGTACCAGCCGGCCAGGAGGTCGTTCTCCGGCCCCTCGATCGCCGTGCCGATGTCGCGTATCCGTACCGGCGAACCGTTGCGATAAGCGATGATGAGGTCTTCATAGGCAGATGGCTTGAGCAACTGATCGTTGGTGTTCAGCGTATAGGTTACTCGCGGGCTGTTGAGCGTGCCCTTGGGCAGATCGACGTTGGCGCCGGCGATTACGTTGCGGACGTCTTCGAGGCCGATGCCGCGGGCGGCAAGCGCCTGCGGATTGACGCGAACACGGATCGCGGGTTTCTGCTGGCCGCCGATTCCGACCAGGCCCACGCCTGGCACCTGCGATATCTTCGGAAGCAGGATATTTTCCGCATAGGCATCGACCGTGGTCAGCGGCAGCGAGTCCGACGTCAGCGCGATCAACATGATCGGCGTCTCCGCCGGATTCACCTTCCGGATCGTCGGCGGGTAGGGGATGTTTGGCGGCAGGAACGGGCTCGCGGCGTTGATCGCGGCCAGCACGTCCACCGCCGCGCTGTCCACCGTGCGCGACAGCTCGAATTGCACCGTGAGCTGGGCCACGCCGAGCGCACTGGACGAGGTGAGCTGGGTGACGCCGGGGATCTGGCTGAGCTGCTGTTCGAGCGGCGTGGCCAGCGACGAGGCGATCGTGCCGGGATCAGCGCCGGGTAGTTGCGCCGAGATCTGGATGGTCGGGTAGTTGACGTTCGGCAGCGCGCCGACCGGCAGCAGGGGATAAGCCGCAACGCCGCACAGCAGCAAGCCCGCCATCAGCAGAGCGGTTGCGATCGGCCGCAGGATGAAGGGCGCGGAGAGGTTCATGGGATTGCGTCCTGCACGGCGCTTTGCAGGTCGGCTTCGCGCGCCGCCTTGCCGTGCAGCTCGCGAACGCGACTGCCTTCCGCGAGCCGGTACTGGCCGTCGATCACGACAACGTCACCTGATTTCAGCCCCTGGTCGATCAGGGCCTGGCCATCGCGGATCTGTACGACGTGAACGGGACGCAAGGCGGCCGTCTGGCCGTCGGTCACGACATAGACATAGGTGCCGTTCGGGCCCTGCTGCACGGCCGAGCCGGCGACAGTGAGCGCATCCTTCTGAATGTCGAGCAGCAGGCGCGCATTCACTAGCTGGCCCGGCCACAGCCGGTGCTCATGGTTCGGGAACACGGCCTTGAGCTGGACGGTGCCGGTCGTTCCTGCGATTTCGTTGTTGACCAGCAGCAGCGTGCCTTCATCGAGCTTCGTCTTGTTGTCCTGGCTGTAGGCGACGACCTTCAGGGAGCCCTTTGCGGCGTGCTCCTGAATTATGGGCAGGTCTGCCTGCGGCAGGGTGAACAGCAGCGAGATCGGCTCGATCTGGGTGACGACGACGAGGCCGTTGGCATCGGTCGGATGAATGACATTGCCGACATCGATCTGGCGAACGCCGGTGATGCCGGGAACGGCCGACGACAGGCGGGTATAGCTGAGCTGGACGTTCGCCTCGTCGATCTGGGCCTGGTCCGCCTTCACGGCGGCCTTGAGCTGCGCCACCTGCGCCGTCTGCGTCTCGATCAGTTGCGGGGTCGCATAGCCCTTGTCCCCGAGCTGATTGTAGCGGGAGAGATTGGCCTCGGCGTTCGTGAGTTGCGCCTGGTCCCTGTCGCGATTGGCCGTGAGCTGCTCGATCTGCGCTTCGTAAGGACGCGGGTCGATCTGGGCCAGGAGATCGCCGGCCTTGACGGTCTGTCCTTCCGTGAAGGCGATCTTGACGATCTGCCCCTGGATCTGGCTGCGCACGACGTCGGTGTTGTAGGCGATCACCGTGCCGATGCCGCGCAGATAGATCGGAACGTCCTTGCCCGTGACCGTGGCGGCGACCACCGGCACGGCAGCGGCCACGGGTGCGGCTGCCACGCCCGGCGTGCGGTCGGTGCCGAAGAACCAGAATCCGGCGCCGACCATGACCGCAACGAGAGTAACAAGCGCAACGGTGAGGTTCCGTTTCACGGTGATGATCCTCCTTGATTTTGGGGATTGCCGGAGCCGTCGATCGATGTTGTGCCGTTCAAGGACGTGGGGCCGGCCACCGGCACGGACGGACTGATTCCGGCGCCGCCGATTTCAGTCGCGCCCAGCGGAATTCCGACGCGGCCGACCGTCGACGTCGAGGGCAGGGATGAGACCGCTGCGGTGCTGCCGGCGCAATTGGTCGATGAGGTGCCCGACAACCCGCCGCCGTCGAACAATGCTCCGGTCGATGCGGCGTTGCCGGACCCGGCGCAGCCCATCGTGCTTTGCACAGGATTGATCGGGGAAATGCCGGGGGTTGCGATTTCGGTCGATCCCAGCGGGATGCCCACCGGCCGCGTGGATTGCGGGTTGAGGGGTGACGTCGCAAGCATGCCCGTAGGCGGCTGCATGCCCGGCACCGTTGTTTGCGCGATGGCCGCAGCCGGGACCAGCCACAGTATGGCGGTCGCAAGCATCACACCGTTGTATGTTGAATGCTGTTGTCGCATGGATGAAAGCTCCGGCTACTGCGATCGAACAATAGGAAGCCGCGCGAGCGCGGGTATTTCCAGAACGCACGTCCTGCTGCTCGGCTGCACGACGACGAGGCACTTCGTGCGCCGCATTCGCTCTCGCGCGACCATTTTGGCGGGCCGCCTCGTCGTCGGCCCTGAAAGTGCTTTCGCTATCTCAGAATGGCCCGCGCGTGCGCGATCTCCCGGCCGCACGCGGCGATGTCGCCGCCGCGATTGGCGGTGCGCGCGCGATCGAGCGAGTCGAGCGCGTCGGTGAAATCGACGCCGTTGCCACCTGCTGCTTCCGCGAGCGAGCGGGGCGTGGGTTGATGGCCGCGCAGCGCGCTGAGGCTCTCCGGCTGCCAGCCGTGGGAGCCCGCGTCCTTTTCTATGGCCAGATCGAGCTGGGCCTGGGTGTGCGCGATGTCATCCGTGCAGGTTCCGGCACGAGCCGGCATCGTTGCGCACAGCAGTGCGAAGAGGGCGGCGCTGTACTTTGCGATGGATGTCATTGTTCGATCCTATGCTTGGATTTCGGGTGACGTCAGGAACGTTGCCGTGAATGACAGAGCGCGTATCGATCGTCTTTCGTGTACGAACGCCGGCCGTTCACGCTTGCGAGAGGTCATGTCATGTCATGAATGTCAGCGTGCATCACGTGAGCCTCGGAAATGCATCTCTCGGCCGGGCCGCGTCCGGAGGATGGTCGAACAGTGATCGTCGCAGCTCACGTTTCCGGGCGTGCGAAGTGGCAAGGATAGTTGTTTGCGGAAATACGCAAGCAAGCTTCGAAACTAGTCTCGCGTCAGCCCAACCCGGAGTGATCCCGACATGAAACACCTCAACGCTGGCCTCGCCTTTGCCGCCGCCGTTTCGCTATTCTCGACCGTCGCCCCGGCGCGCGCGGAACCGCTAAAGAACATCGTGCTGGTGCACGGCGCCTGGGTGGATGGGTCCGGCTGGAAGCCGGTCTACGAGATCCTGACCAGGGAAGGCTTCCGCGTCACCATGGTGCAGGAGCCCGAGACCTCGTTCGCCGACGACGTCACTGCGGCCAAGCGCATTCTCGATCTGCAGGATGGCCCGACGCTTCTCGTCGGTCACAGCTACGGTGGTTCGATCATCACCGAGGCCGGCGTTCATCCCAACGTCGTTGGTCTTGTCTACGTCGCCGCACATGCGCCTGACGTCGGAGAGGACGAATCGGCGCTGGGCAAGAAGACGCCGAGCGTGCTCGGGAAGACCGAAGGCGTCATCAAGGTGACGCCCGACAAGTTCACCTATCTCGATCCCGTGCAATTCCCGAAATTGTTCGCGCCGGATCTGCCGCGCGAGCGGGCCGAGTTCGTCGCGCGCTCGCAGGTCCCGGCCGCGACCCAGGTCTTCAGCACGCCGCTGAAAGCGGCGGCGTGGAAGACCAAGCCGAGCTGGGGCATCGTCGCCGGCAACGACCAGATCATCAGTCCGGATCTGGAGCGTTGGTACTACGAGCGCGCCAAGAGCCAGACCACCGTGATCCCGGGCGCCAGCCACTCGGTGTACGAGTCGCGTCCGAAGGAAGTGGCGGCGGTCATCACCCGCGCCGCGCGCAGTATCCAGCCGTCGGTTACGCGCTGATCACCCTTCGCTGGTCCTGACGCACGGACGACCGGCAGAAGGAAGGACGGCGGGAGTTACAACCCTCCCGCCGTCCCGACTGTCCCAAAATTCACGAACGCAATCGAAGAAGCGCTGATGCTTCTGTGCGGCGCCGGTCTGAGGGAATGACGGTCATGACGAGCTGGCAGAACAATCGAGCCGCGCGCGATGCGCGCATTGCGGCGGGAGCTGGCCTTGCCCGCGGCAAGATCGTCGAAGCGCACGACGTGACGCGCCTGCTGGAGGCCGTGATCCGGTCGGGCGACCGGGTTTGCCTGGAGGGCGACAACCAGAAGCAGGCGGATCTCTTGAGCCGCGCGCTGCTGGCGGTCGATCTCTCCAAGGTCAACAATCTGCATATGGTGCAGTCGGGTGTCGTTCTCCCCGAACATCTGGACCTCTTCGACCGCGGCGTTGCGAAGCGGCTGGACTATGCCTATTCCGGGCCGCAATCGGCACGCATTGCGCGCATGCTGTTCGGCGGCAAGATCGAGCTGGGCGCGGTTCACACCTACCTCGAGCTGTTCGCCCGCTACTTCATTGACCTCACGCCGCACGTCGCGCTGATTGCAGCCGTCAGCGCGGACCGCGACGGAAATCTCTACACCGGCCCGAACACCGAGGACACGCCCACCGTCGTGGAGGCGACGGCGTTCAAGGACGGTGTCGTGATCGCCCAGGTCAACGAGATCGTCGAGACCGTGCCGCGGGTCGATATCCCGGCCGACCGGGTCCACTTCATCGTCAGGGCCGACAAGCCGTTCTTCGTCGAGCCGCTGTTCACGCGCGATCCGGCTGCGATCACGGAAGGCCAGATACTGACGGCGATGCTCGCGATCAAGGGAGTCTATGCTCCTTATGGTGTGAAGCGGCTCAATCACGGCATCGGCTTCAGCACGGCCGCGATCGAGCTGTTGCTGCCGACGTTCGGCGAGAGGCTGGGGCTGAAGGGCAGGATCGCGACCCACTTCGCGCTGAATCCGCATCCCGCGCTCATTCCCGCAATCGAGTCCGGCTGGGTGCGGCAGATCCACTCGTTCGGGTCGGAGGTCGGCATGGACGATTACATCCGCGCCCGCTCCGACATCTACTTCACCGGTTCCGACGGTTCGTTGCGCTCCAACCGCGCCTTCTGTCAGACCGCCGGGCTCTATGCCTGCGACATGTTCATCGGCTCCACGCTGCAGATCGATCTACAAGGTAATTCGTCGACCGTCACCACCTCGCGCATTGCAGGCTTCGGCGGCGCCCCGAACATGGGGGCGGATGCCCGTGGGCGGCGTCATCCGAGTGAGCCCTGGCTGAAGGCCGGAGCGGAGGCCGATCCGGACGGCGCGGCACTGATGCGCCGTGGCCGCAAGCTGGTCGTGCAGATCGGCGAGACGTTCGGCGACAAGAACGTGCCGCTGTTCGTCGAGGAGCTCGATGCGATCGAGCTCGCCGAGAAGCTGAAGCTCGATCTCGCGCCGGTCATGATCTACGGCGACGACGTCACGCACATCGTCACCGAAGAGGGCGTCGCGAACCTGTTGCTGTGCCGCACCGCGCAGGAGCGCGAGCAGGCCATTCGCGGCGTTGCTGGCTATACCGATGTCGGCCGTCGGCGGGACCGCGGCATGGTCTCGCGCTTGCGCGAGCGCGGCGTGATCCGCCGGCCGGAGGATCTCGGCATCAATCCGCTCGATGCGGATCGCAGCCTGCTGGCGGCGCGCTCGATCAAGGATCTCGTGCGCTGGTCAGGCGGTTTGTACGCACCTCCGTCGAAATTCAGGAACTGGTGAGGACCCGCCATGGAAGATCTCAGCTTTCGACATCCGGTCCGCTCCCGCGCGGACGGCGCCAGGCGAAGCGCGATTGTCGGCGTGGTCGCCTCGGGCAACCTCGAGGTGCTGGTGGAGCGTGTGCTGCCGGACGCGGAATGCGCCATCGAGATCAAGACCGCGGCGGTCGGCTTCGGCGAGGTCTGGAGTGCCGTGATCGGCGATTTCGTCGAGCGCTATTCACCCGGCGGGCTGAAGTTCTCGATCAATGACGGCGGCGCGCGTCCCGATACCGTCTCACTTCGGCTGGCGCAGGCGGTGCGATTGATAGCGGAGAACGACCAATGACCGCGCAACTCAAGGACATCGCCCCGGCCGAACGGGCCCGCAGCACCAGCTTCTACGAGGCGTCGGCCCGCACGCGGCTGGAGCTGCTGCTCGATGCCGGCAGCTTCGTCGAGTTCATCGGGCCGGAGCAGCGCGAGGTCAGCCTGCATCTGAAGATCTTCGATCTACCCGAGCAGTTCGACGATGGCATCGTCGTCGGTCACGGCCGACTCGATTGCTCGCCCGTGTTCGTCGCCGCGCAAGAGGGCCGTTTCATGGGCGGCGCCTTCGGCGAGGTGCACGGCGCCAAGCTGACTGGGCTGCTCCGCGCCGCGCGCCAGATCGGCTCGTTTCCTGTGCTGATCCTGTTCGATACCGGCGGCGTCCGGTTGCAGGAAGCCAATGCCGGCGAGCTTGCCATCGCCGAGATCATGCGCGCCGTGATGGAGGCGCGTAGCGCCGGCGTGAAGGTCATCGGTCTGATCGGCGGCAGGTCCGGATGCTATGGCGGCGGCGGCCTGATCGCAGGCTGTTGCTCCGCGCTCGCCGTCTCCGAGCCGGGGCGCATCGCGGTGTCGGGCCCGGAAGTCATCGAGACCAATCGCGGCGTTGAGGAATTCGACTCCCGCGATCGCGCTTTGGTCTGGCGTACCATGGGCGGCAAGCATCGCCGTCTGCTCGGCGCCGCCGATGCATTCGCCGACGACAATGTGCAGGATTTTCGCGAGGCCGCGCTGGAACTGCTCGGCCTGGTCGGACCTTTCGGTCTCGACAGGTTGAAGGCCGAACAGGATCGGCTTGCCGGCCGGCTGCGCAGCTTCGGTGCCTGCGCGGATGCCGTCGACATCTGGACGGTGGAAGGCATCGCGGATGCTCAAGCCGTTCCCGAGCTGCCGGCCGATGAGTTCATTGCCCTTGCCAACCGGATCGGGAGGACCAGCCGTGACGCTCGATGATATTATCGCCTCGCTCTTTCCCGACGGCCACGAGGTGAGGCGCGACAAGGGCGTCATCCTCGGCTCGGCGACGATGCGATCCGGTGGCCGGATGCTCGTGCTTGGCGTTGCAGACCGGACTGCGCTGGGCGTCGACGAGGCGATCAGATTGTCAGGCCATGTCCTGGAGTCGATCGGCCGGAATTCCGGTCCGATCCTGGTGCTGGTCGACAGCGACAGCCAGCGCATGAGCAAGCGCGACGAGCTGCTCGGGCCGAATGAATTTCTCGCGCATCTGGCGAAGGTGCTGATCCATGCGGACATGAACGGTCGCCCGACCATCGGCCTCCTGTACGGTCGTTCGGCGGCGGGTGCCCTGCTTGCGACAGGCCTTGCAACGCGCGTGCTGGTCGGATTGCCCGGGGCCGATCCCGCGGTGATGGACCTGCCGTCGATGGCGAAGGTCACCAAGCTGTCGATGGACGCGCTGCAGGAGAAGGCGAAGTCGACGCCGGTGTTCGCGCCGGGCTTGTCCAATCTTGCGCAGATGGGCGCCGTTCACATGACATGGAGCAATGCCGGTTCGCTCGCCGACCAGCTGGAGGCGTTGCTCGCCGACATGCCGGCCGCGCAGGACCGGCGGGATGCGCTCGGCAAGGAGCGTGGCGGCCGGCTCAAGGCCGCCGAGATTGCGGAGCGTGTTCGTGACCTGGCCCTGCAAGCACGGTGAGCATCCACCGGGTCGTCATGACCTCGTCTTCGTCAGCCCGCGGGATGGCGCGCGATGCTGGACGCGCGCGACGATCTCGCAGCCGATTCCCTTCTCGCGCGCTGGCCCAAAATGCGATGGCCGACGATCAGGCGTCGCGCTTTGCCATGCGAGGCAGGCGGCCTCGCGCTGGGCCTGCCCTTGCCGCCCTCGGCCGGCAAGAAACGGATCTGCCTTATGGTTGATATCGACCACGTCGCCTCGGTCGCGAGGCCGCCATTGTTGCGGCAGGCGCGGGCTTACGCGCCGCGCAACTGGTGGCCGACGCTCGACCGGCTCGACGGGCTGGCGCTTCGCCATGCGGTGGACGCGCGCGTCTTCGGCAGCCTGGCCTGGCAGTCGTTGACCGGGCTCGACTACGTCACCGGTCGTTCCGACCTCGATGTCCTGTTCGAGTTTCAAGGTGAAACCGACATCGATCGTTTCGTTGCCGAAGTCGCCGCGGTCGAGACCGGCGCGCCGATGCGGCTTGATGGCGAGCTGATGGGCGCCGACGGCGCCGCGGTCAACTGGCGCGAATTCCACGGCGGCGCGGGCGAGCTTCTGGTCAAGAGCATCGAGCGGGTGGTCTTGCTCGGCAGGCAGCAATTCATTTCGAGAGCTAGGGGATCATGATCACCACGGCTGCAAGAGGCGTGGAACGGCCGGTTCTGCGCCGGGCGCTGATCGGGCCCGATGTCTCCGCGGTCGGCGCTGTCGCCGCCGATTGCCTCGTCCAGGAGCTCGAAACCTGGCCGAAGCCGGGGCTCGTGAGCCATGTCGACAATGGCAGTCACGACGACATGGATGCGGCCACGTTTCGTCGCAGCGCCGCGGCCATCAGACCCTATCTGCAACGCCTGGCCGATGCGGGCGCGCATGGCTGCGGCATGGGGCGGCTTCGCATCATCGGCCTTGAAGCGGAGCGCGCCATGCTGGCGGCGACTGCGGGGGTCAACACGCATCGTGGCGCGATCTTCGGACTCGGCTTGCTGTGCGCGGCGGCCGGCGCGAGAGCCGGCGGGTTGGTCGATCCCGCGCTTCGGCTCGGCGATGTCGTGGCGCGCCTGTGGGGCGACAGCATACTCGATGGTCCAGTGCTGCTGCACAGTCACGGCAGCGTGGCCCGCCGCCGCTTTCGCGCGGGCGGTGCGCGCATCGAGGCCGCGACGGGATTTCCCAGCGTGTACCGGATCGGCTTGCCGTCCCTGCGCAGAGCAACGTCTGTCGTGCCGCAGGATGTGGAAGCCGCTCGGGTTGAAGCGTGCTTCGCCCTGATCGCATCCGTCGAAGACACCAATCTTCTACATCGCGGCGGGCTCGACGGCCTCCGCTTCGCGCATGACGAGGCGCGGAGCTTCATCGCTTCAGGCGGCGTCCGCGCGCCCGGCTGGCGTGCGCGGGCGCAATCGATCCACGAAAGCTTCGTCGCCCGCCGTCTCAGCCCGGGTGGATCGGCCGACCTGCTCGCAATGACGCTCTTCGTCTACGCCCACGAAAGGCCGGTTCCATGATGTCTAACGCGATCCTGATGGCGCTGGTGCCGGTCTTCTTCGTTCTATTGCTGGGATATGCCGCCGGAAAATTTCATATCGTCGACAATCTTCATGTCGACGCCCTCAACGCACTCGTGATGGATTTTGCGTTGCCGGCCTCGCTGTTCGCCGCGACCGCCTCGGCGTCGCGCCGCGAGATGGTCGAGCAGATCCCGCTCTTCCTGGTGCTGGGCGTGACGATGCTGCTGCTTTATATCGCCTGGTATTTTGCCGCACGTGGGTTCTCCAAGGTCTCCCGGTCGGAGGCATCGTTACAGGCGTTGACGATCGGCTTTCCAAATCTCGCCGGCGTGGGCCTTCCGATCATGACGTCGGTCGTGGGGCCGGCCGGCACTGTCCCGGTTGCCGTTGCATTGGCGGCGGGCTCGATTCTCATCAGTCCGCTAACGTTGATCATCGCGGAAATGGGCGCCGCCAAGGCTCGCGGCGAGCAAATGGCGACGCTGCAGGTCCTGACGGCAATCCGGCGTGCGATCACCAAACCGGTGGTGCTCGCGCCCGGGCTTGGCATCCTGTTCTCGTTGTCGGATGTGAGCCTCGACGCGCTTGCGCATGCGAGCCTCGCGCTGATCGGAAGTTCGGCCGCCGGCGTCGCCCTGTTCCTCACAGGAGCCATTCTGTCGGCGCAGTCGTTTCGGCTGGATTGGAAGATCACCGCTGCAACGGTGGCCTCGGACATCGGGCGCCCGCTGTTGGCGGTTGCGGTCATTTGCGTCATTCCGATCACGCAAGATGCTGCGAAAACGGCTATTCTGCTCGCCGCCATCCCCTCGGGCTTTTTTGGAATCTTATTCGCAGTCAACTACCGGCTGGATTCCGCAAGGGCAGGGTCCATGGTCATCGCCAGCACCGGATTCAGCGCCGTGACCCTGGCGATCGCGATCGCGCTGCTCTTTCCTCATTAGGCCGGGACCATGACGCTTGCGATCCTTTGCGCGGGGCAAGGCAGGCAGCATCGGGACATGTTCGCTCTCACGGGCGATGCGCCGGAAGCCGCGCAGCTGTTTGGGCACGCGGCCGCATTGCTCGGCGGCAGGGATCCGCGCGACTTGGTGCGCGGCGAAGCCGATGAGGCCATGCATCGCAACCGTGCCGGCCAGATTCTCTGCACCTTGCAGTCGCTCGCTGCGGCGCGCGCGCTCGCGGAGGTCATCCCACATGGCGTCATCATTGCCGGCTATAGCGTCGGCGAGGTCGCCGCCTGGGGTGTGGGCGGCTTGTTCGATGCTACCACCACGCTCGATCTCGTGGCGCGCCGCGCAGAGGCCATGGATGCGGCTACGCGCGCGGGCGACGGGCTGATCTTCGTCCGCGGCCTTTCGCGAGACGCGATCGGTCGCCTTTGCGAGTGCCACGGCGCAGCGATCGCCATCGTCAATCCGGGCGACGCCTTTGTCATCGGCGGCGGCCGTGAGGCGCTGAGCGGGATTGCCATCGACGCGCGGGCCATGCACGCCGCAAGGATCGTCACGTTACCGGTCGAGGTCGCCTCCCACACCAAACGGCTCGCCGCGGCGTCCGCCGTCTTTCGTGAAACCTTGCGCCTGGCACCGGTGGTCTTCCCGCCGAGGACCGGTGCGCGCATTCTGAGCGGAATAGATGCCAGTCCGGTCGTCTCGGCCGAGAGCGGTCTCGACAAGCTTGCCGCACAGATCTCGTACACCGTGCAGTGGGCAGATTGCCTGCAAGCCTGTGTCGAAGCGGGTGCAACGGGTTTTCTCGATCTGGGGCCGGGACATGCGCTGAGCAGCATGGCCGCGGAAATCGCGGCCGGACTTCCGGCTCGCTCTCTGGATGATTTCAGGAGTCTTCAGGGCGTCCGCGCCTGGGTTGCGCCTCACCTGAGCGCCTAAACGCGACAAGAGAGACGATGCCGTCGATCGCGTCGTCGAAAAAGAGGGGCCGTCCTTGGGGGGAGGACGGCCCCAAAATGCTCGTATGCCCAGGGAGGAGAAAGGCTCGAGCCGTGACTTGGGGGTCTCAGTCACCTAACACGCGCAGCATCGCCAATCCCGCGGCCGAAGTATTTCACGAACCCCGGCTGTTTCTCATTTCGCATGATTCACGTGAAGTCCGCGGGCAGCACGCAAGACACGGCCTTGCAGGTCGAAGCCAGATCGCTGCCGGCGAATCTGGAGGGAGCCGACGCGTTCCGGCTGGCGCATCGCCAGCGCGCGGGAGTTTCGCCCGTGATCCGCCTGAAGACGGTCGAGAAATGCGCCTGCGTGCAAAAGCCGACGGTCAGCGCCACCTCGACCAGGGCCGTTTCGGAATTCGATAGCAGCGATTTCGCACGCTCGATGCGCTGATGCAGCAGGTATTCCCGCGGTCGGTATCCAGTGGCGGCGCGAAACTGCGCCGCGAAGTGCATCCGGGACAGTCCCGCGACCTTGGCAAGCTCGGACAGGGTGATGCAGTGGTCGAAGTGCGTCCCGACATACTCTTCGATGCGCCGCAGCCGCCATTTCGGCAACGCATTGACTTTCGCGTGCGGGAGTTCGCGCCGGGCAATGTGCATTGCTAGCGTCTGACCGATGCAGCGCGCGAATTCCCGGTCGGCCCAATGGCCGCGTTCGGTCAGCGCTTTCGCGAGCTGCTCGGCAAACGGGTCGCGGAGCAGGACGAGGTCGTTGAGGCCTTCCGGCGCGGTGGGTCCTGCTCCAGGCCGCAGAGGCGAAAAATAGCCGCCGGCGGAGACGTGGAAGTGCAGGAAATCGCACGGCGCGTAGAACTGCGCACTGAGCTGCTGCGACGGTGCGCCGATATACAGCGTGCCTGCCGGCATGACGCCGTCGAAGATGGTGTGACGGCCTCTGGTCAGTTTGACGCGTGTTGTCTTTAAGGCGATGGCCAGGAAGTATCGGTCGCAAGGCGTCCGGGCTTCTTCGTGCCTTCTGGCCGGTTGCGCAGAGATCCAACGCGAGATCGTAATGTCCTCGGACGCGGTGCCGGCACGTTGGTTAGGCTGGCGCCACCTGCGTTCGAGGGAAATTGCGCGAGACTCTTGCGGGGAATCCGGTTCGTGTTGGCTGGGTTGATACGTCACCCGGGCGCCGGCCGCTTGCATATCAGTGAGCATCGTTCGTCCCCGTATCCTGGATTCTGCTGCCGTCGCGACGGCTGCTGAATGCAAATGATCCTTGTTCGAACGATAGGTGCGACCTTGTCGAAAGGCTCGTTAAGGAAGCTTAAGCGGTATTAGATTTTGCAAATGCGAGAGGTGCGACCGCATGTCGCGAAAAGTTCAATTGAACCAAAGAGATCAAGTACATGTCTAGTGATGTCTGATGTTAGGCGCGGCACCACCGGACCAGAGGTGCATGCGGTACGGTCTCCCCGGCCGGGCTTCTTCGTGCGATTCAGGGCAGGCGTGGCGAGGCGCCGAGGCCGGGTGCGATCGTGTCCGCCGGGGGAGCCACGAGTTCGCGCGAATACGGAACCGCTTCCACCTCGGGGCGCTGCTGGGATGTGGCTTGAAGGCAGTTCGCGCGAGGCGGATGTCCCGCGCCGAACAGATCGGCGACGGGATCGACGAAATTCGCGCGCAACCGTTCAAACGGGGTTTGGGGTTCGCTCGAGGGCTGCCGGATCGTCACCGTCGCCGTCATGCCGGAGACTAGCGGCACCTCCGGCGGCACCGCGTCGATGGCGACGCGAACCGGAACGCGCTGCGCAAGCCGCACCCACGTGTAGATGGGGTCGACGTTGGGCAAGCCCTGCGTGCCCGTGGCGGCGTTCGACACGCTGATACCGCGCGTCACGGTCTTCACATGCCCCAGAATCGGCTTCGAGTAGCCGACCAGTTGCGCTTCGGCGCGATCGCCGACGCAGACTCGGGCCATCTTGGTCTCCTCAAAATAGCCGTCGATCCAGAAACTGTTGGAGTCGATGATTGAAATGTTGCTGACGCCAGTGGCGGCATAGTCTCCTGCGCGCAGCAGGAGATTGGTGACGTAGCCATCGACGGGACTGGTCACGCTGGTCCGTTTCAGATTTAGTTCCGCCTGTGCAAGCTGGTGCGCTGCCGCCTCGTAGGCGGCCTTTGCCTGCGCTGCGTTGCCTGCAAAGATCTGCTGTTCTTCGGGTGTCGTCGCAAGATTGGACAGATGCTGGCGCCGGTTGAACTGGGCTTGCTTGACCTCCAGGTCCGCCGCCCGTTGGTCGAGGACGGCCTTGCCGACGCGGACGGCAACGTCGAAGTCGAACGGGTCGACGATGTAGAGGACGTCGCCCTTGTGGACGAACTGGTTGTCGGCCACCCGCAGCTCCACGATCTTGCCTGAAACTTGCGGCGCGACATTGGCGACCTGGACGCGCACGCTGCCATTCCGCGTCCAGGGCGCGGTGACGTAATGCTGCCACGTCGCGACCGATATCAGGACGGCGACCAGCGCGATTGCGAGGGTCGCAAGATGCCTGCCGACGCCGGCCTTGAACCGTCCGAGGGGATTGCGTCGTGGCATCGCGGGGGGCGGCGCCTGCCAGGGCGCTTTGTCGTCGGCGCTCCGATTTCTGGTGTCGCGCGCCTCGGGTTCGTCGAGGCCGGATCGATCAACGGTGTCGGAGGCACCCCGCTGTGCTCCGCCCCGCGTTTCGTCATAGAACAGTGGAGAGGTATCTTGGGGAAGGGCGCTAGCCATGACTCTTCTCCTAGAAAAACAATGCCAACAGACCGAACATCGCCACATAGAGGCTGAGCTCGGCCAGTGACGGGTTACTGAAACATTCCGCAAATCCGACGAGGCGCAGCACCGGCCGAAGCATCAGGAACGCGATCAGCGCGATAGCCGCATAGGAGACGATGGGAGCAAAGACGAGCTCCCGATACGTGTTCATCATGACCGCTTCTCTTGGCTGGGGCCGGTGAGAGTCTGCCGCGCTCCGAACGTAATGCTCGCAGGGACGAGCACGGCAAGAGCCGCATCGGCAGACAGGCCGCTTTGAGCTGCCGCTTGGCGCAGCGCCTCGGCAGCCCCGAGGATCGCTGCACCGCTCCGCAGCGCTACTGCTGTTTCAGCGGCACGCGCGGCACCGGCAAGCGGTCCTGCCTTTAGCCGCTCTATTTCCGCGCGGCATCGCCGCAGAATCGCCGCCCTGTCGAAACAGTGCATCGCTTCGGCGACGGTCTGATCGGCAATCGGGGAAGCGCCCTTGGCCGTTACGATCTGCTCGATCCGTGCCGCATCGCGAAACGTGGCTTCCCCGGGTGCGAGATGCCGGGTTCGCCCGCTGTCCAGGTGATCTAGCTCGCGCTTTGCCTCTTCCAGCAACAGCCCGATCCGCTGCTCGCCCGACAGGGGAGGGAGCAAAAGCTGCGCCGCCAAGACCAGGGCTGAAGACAGACAGACAAAGAGGCACGTCACCAGAAACACCTCTGGATCGTAGCTCTGAGGGTTGGTCGGCGTGAGGGTGGCGAGCGTGAACACCAGTGTGAGGCGTCCCAGTGGTGACAATATGCGGCTTGGCAGCGATATCAGCAGCGCAAGGCTGATGACGACGGGCGCAAGACCGATCGCCAGCAGTTGGAACTCGGATACGCGTTGAAAACGAGGTATTTCAGGACGCCGGCCAGCACGCACGCGATCGGCGTTGCCATCATTGCCGTCATGGTGAAACTGCGTGGCTCGGGGGACGTCGAGCCGAGGCCCGTAATGACCGCGACCAGCGAAAGGCAGAGCTCGGTAGCGGGCCAGCCCGCCAGCATGAAGAAGCCCGCGCCCAGCGCGAAATAGATCGCCGCCCGCGCGCCGCTTTCGGCCGCGATGCGGCGCGAGCGATACAGGGGCGCACGCCACGCGTGGGAGGGGTACCTTCCGTCGTGCAGTGCATTGAGGCTGCGGCGCACGTCTGCGTTCTTGCGGTCGATGTCGCTGCGAAGGTAAGTCCGGCAGATCGTCATCAGGGCCGATCTGCCGTGATGCGGATCGTCCCTGGCCGCGACGGAAGCGACGGATAGCGCTGCGAGCATGCGGGCGAGAGACAACGCGCTGACGAGATCGACGAGCACCGAGCGCGCGGCCGCGGTTCTCGCCGAGCCGTTGCTTGACTCCGTCGCGAGGCTGGCGATCTCCGGACGCAGCGCCGCGATATCGTGCAAAAGACCTGCCGCGATCGGTACGTATGAAGCTTCACCGCGATCGGCGCCTTGCGCGAAGTCCAAGACGCGGCGGCGCAGCGCCTCCAGGCGGCTTGCCAGAACCGGATGGTAGTCCGGCGCGGCCAGCACCTCGTTGACCAGCGCCACCGCAAGGACGCCGATGCCGATGGCGGCGCCGCGCGCGATGCCGGTCGGGAATACCCTGAGCGGGTTGTCGATCTGCTGAATAGCAATCAGCGCGACCGTGGTGCAGCAGAGAGACGCTGCATAAGCGCGATTGCCGTCGAGCATCCCGACGACGTAGACGCAAAGGCCAACCCAAATGCCGAGCACCGCGAGCAGGAGACCGTCGGTTTGGGAAAACATGCTGGCGATCGCGATCGATGCCGCCACGCCGATGCCGGTTGCAAGCAGCCGGTAACCGGCCTTTTCCATGCCTTGACCGCGCGTGGGCAGTGCCAGGATCGCTACCGTGAGGGCTGACGACGAGGGCGATTCAAGCTCGAGCCAGAAGCTCACATAGAGCGCGAGAAGCATCGCGAGCCACACCCGCAGCGCAAAGGCCCAGCAGCTCGCCGGAAACCCGGCGAAGACCAACCGGCGCGCCTCGGCGGCAGCATCGGCATTGATTTGCATCGCGCGAGATCCTCCCGGCAGAGCGGTCGGCGCTGCCAATGTCGTGATACGCCTCCGAGTATGAGATGTGCCGGGTTCGCCGGTATTTCCGGTTCACCAATCTGGTTGCCGGAATGCACGTTGGGTCGCGAGAAAAGGGCTGTCGTCCGCTCAGCCGCGGGCCGGACTATTGCGGCCGTGGCCCGCCAGCGCCTCTTCGAGGCAGCGGATGATCTCGTCACCGCTGGAAGGCTTGCCGAGAAAGCAATGCGCGCCAGCGGCCATGACGCGCTGACGCACGGATTCGCTCGGAAACGCCGTCATGAAGATGATCGGGAAATGGCGGCCTGCGGCAACCAGCCGTGCCTGCAGCTCATCTCCGGTGATGACAGGCATCTGGACGTCGGCGATCATGCAGGCCGGATCGTCTCCCGGCGCGTTTTGCAGGAAGTCCATGCCGGTTTCGTAGGCCCGCGCCTCGTAGCCGACCGAACGCACGAGGCTCGCCAGCGACGCGCGAACGCCTTCGTCGTCATCCACGATCGCAATCACCGGGGTCTTGGCCATGGGCGCGTGATCCTGACCGCGGTGTTCCGCAAGGAGAGAATCTCCCTTTGCGCGGCCGATAGGACCTTATGCACCCGAGGCAGTCCCGCCGGAATTATACTCAGGTTTGGTCCGTAGTCCTGCGGGTCTGGGAAACTCCGAGTGCCTCGGCCTTACGAACGAGGTCGGCGAAGGACCGGACCCCCATCTTGCGCATGACGTTCCCGCGGTGGATCTTGACCGTGATCTCGCTGAGGCCGATCAGGGCGGCGACCTGCTTGTTCATCAGGCCGGCGGTGACATGGCCCATCACCTCGCGCTCGCGCGCCGTCAGGGTCTCGTACTGGGCGCGGATGTCCTCCTTGGTCGCGGCTTCGGTCCGGTGCTGTGCATCGCGCTCGAGCGCCGCCGTCACTGCGTCGAGCATGTCCTGGTCGCGAAACGGCTTGGAGAGGAAATCGATGGCGCCGGCCTTCATGGCACGCACGGACATCGGAATGTCCCCATGGCCCGTCATGAAGATGATCGGATAGCTAATGCCCTGCCGGACGAGATGGCTCTGCAGATCGAGCCCGCTCACACCGGGAAGGCGGATGTCCAGCACGATGCAGCCAGGGCCGTCGGGCAGCGAGCCGCCGAGCAGTTCGGCCGGCGAGCCGAACAGGCGCGTCTCGAGGCCGACGGATCGGAACAGGCTGTCGAGCGAGGCGCGGATTCCCGCATCATCATCAACGATGATGACGACGGAGTTGAGGGATCCGCCCGGCGGTTGCGCGTGATCTGGTCGTGTCATGGTCGAGTGTTTTCTTGGCTGTATGGCAGTGTCAGGCGGAATGTCGCTCCCGCGCCGGGGGTACTCTCGGCGGACAACTGGCCGCCGTGAGCTTCCGCCGTCGTTCGGCAGATCGCAAGTCCCATGCCCATTCCGCCGCGCTTCGTCGTGAAGAACGGATCAAACAGGCGCGGCAGATCGTCGGGAAGGATGCCGGGGCCGCTGTCTTGCACCATGATGGCGAGGCTTTCGCCGTCGACATCGCTGGTGCGCAGCTTGACAGCGCGGGATTTGCGCTGGTCCGACATGGCCTGGCCGGCATTGACCAGCAGGTTGACGAGCACCTGCTGAAGCTGGATCCGGTCGCCGCGGATTGGCTTGAGGCCAGGTTCCGTCTCGACTGTGAGGACGACGTCATCATTCGCGAGTTCCCGTGCGACCAGAAGGGCCGCTTCCTGGATGATCTCGGCGATATCGAGACTGTCCTGCTCGGCAGGGGCCTTCTTCAGGAAAGTCCGGATGCGCGCCACGATCTCGCTGGCACGGCGGCCTTCCGCGACGATTTGGACGATCGTGGCTCCAACCTCGTCCAGATCAGGCACCTCGCGCCGCAGCCAGCGCAGGCCGGCCTCGCCACTGGTGACGATTGCCGCCAGCGGCTGGTTGACCTCGTGGGCAATGGAGGCGGTGAGCTCGCCGAGGGTGGCGACGCGCGCGGCATGAGCGAGTTCGGCCTGCGCCGCGAGCAACGCATCCTGCGCCTGCCTGCGCTCGGTGATGTCGATGACGAAGGCGAGCACGTTGCGATCGCCGTCGGGCCCGGAGGGAAAGGCGATCGTAAACAGCACGGGAACCTTGCGTCCGTCGAGCCTGACGAGCTCGGTCTCGCCTTCGTAGAACGGCTCGCCTTCCGCAAACGCGACCAATGCGCCGAGGAAATTCCGGTCGTTCTCGCCGAGAAGCCGGTCCACGTTCTCAATGAACATCGCGGCGCCGTTTGCCCCTGCCATCGCCTGCAGGGCCGGATTGACGTCGGTGATTCCAGCGAGCCGGCGGGCATGCCGGACGAAATCGGGGTGTCGCGCCAGATGGTCGCGCAGGCCGGCTCCTGCGGTCTTCAGCGATTGCAGCGCGGTTCGGAGTTCGCTCCAGTCCTCTTCGACCACGCCGATCCGGCTTGCGTCGAACATCCGGCGGTATCGCTGCTCGCTCTGCACCAGCGCGCTGTGTGCGGCCATGCGGTCGGTGACGTCGGTGTGCGTTTCAAGGACCCCGACGGGCGTGCCGAGGCGGTCGTGCTGCAAGGCCCATCGGGCATCGACGGTGAGGGCGGCGCCGTCTTTCGTTCGCTGCTGCACGCGGCCTTCCCATCGACCGGTGTCGAGCAGGCCCGCTTCGATGACCTCGCGCCGGTCGGGATATCTGGTTTGCAGGAGCTCGTCGGCGAACTGCCCGAGCGCCTCGTCGTCCGACCAGCCGTAGATCTGCTCGGCCGTCTTGTTCCAGAAGGTGATCACGCCGCCGCAATCCCTGACGAAGATCATGTCGTGCGAGAGGTTGAGCAGGCGCGCCTGCGCCGCGAGGCGCTTCGTTGCCGCGTGATTCTGCAGCGCCAGCAGGGTCGTGATCCCGATTGCCGCGAGGCTCACCAGCACGCGAAGCGCGGGCGAGGCGATGGTCCGCAGATCGTGCGACAGCAGATAGGCGGTTATCGTGAGGGCTATGCAGCCAGCTGCGGCGACGATGGTGTCGTCGCGCCGGTTGGTCTTCGCTGCGAGCAGGATCGCCACGACGTAGAGAACCGCCACCGCGCCCTCGAGCGGCGTCAGCACGTCAACCAGGAAAACCGCAAAGGCGAGGACGGCGGACCAGAACCGTAAGCCGGCGCGGCTCATGGATGAGCCCCTGGTCCGATCATGAGTCGTCATCGTCGCTGGAAGTCGTTCTTCTCATATCAGCAGCGTTGATGCCGCGATTTGATCGCGTTCACAACATCCAGCCGCACGATTTTCGTGCTCTCGTGGAAGACCTGTCGCGCCGCTCAATCCGACGAAAGCGCCGGCAGGTGGCATTCCCCGGAAAAACCGGGGCGCTCGCGTGGTCCCACCGGTGGATGGTGCGCAAAAAGCGCGTCAACTTACCGCAGGCGCGTCACGCCGCAAGTCCTGCCGCATCCGCGATGCCGGTGAGACGTCGCGCCAATGCGCTCACCCGACGAGCGCGTTGCGATCATACCTAGGTATGATGCGGTCAACCTGAGAACCTATCGACGCACCCGCGCGTAGAATGGATCGCACGCACCGCCGAATTACGCTGTTCCCATGACATTCGGGCAAGGCAGTCAGGCCTGGCCGGATCGAAAACGGGAACAAGGAGATTCGACGATGTCGCTGCAGATGTCACGCTCACAGGCAATCAAGGATCATGACGTTCGCGCGATCGATATCTCGGCAATCGATCGCGATCGGCTCGGGCTATCGAAACTCCCTGGCCGGTTCGACGAAGGCGGGTCAATGCTGTCTTTCGTCCATCTGGACATGGCCCTGGCGGTCGAGCATGCGGCAGACGTCGAACGTTCCGCCGTTCGCGGGCCTGGCTTCAGGCTCTCCGCAAAACTTCTCGCGGGGCCGCCTGCCGAGAGCGAGCGGGCGTTTGCGGCGGGAGAATTCACCGATCCGGTTATGCGGCGCCTTTCCGATGCGCTCGCAGTGACCGAAGCCACGCACGACGCCCATTCCGCCATCATGGCCGACGCCCTGCGGCTTGCGATCCTCACCCGGACGTTCAGCCGGCAGGCCTCCAGCGCACGGGCCGAGCTCGACCCGGCCGACGCCATTCAAGAGGAGGACGCCGGCCGGCCCGTACGGTCGCTGCAGAATTGGCGTCTCAAGCGCGTCCTGCAATATATCGACGAGAATCTGACTGCCAAAATGACGCTTCAGGGCATGGCCGCCGTCGCCGGGCTGAGCAGGATGCATTTCGCCGCACAGTTCCGCGCGGCCGTCGGTGTTCGGCCTCACGAGTATCTGCTGAGGCGTCGCATCGAGCGTGCCCAGGAGCTGCTCAAGCAGGCCGAAATTGCGCTCGTGGATATCGCCTTGACCGTGGGCTTCCAGACCCAGGCGCACTTCACCACGGTGTTCAAGCGCTTTGTCGGCGATACGCCGTATCAATGGCGGAGCGCTTATCTCGCGCAATTCATGCCGCTGCCGCGCCCGGGAGTAGGCCCGTCATGAACAACATTGGCATTCAAGCCATTCTGCTGTCGCTCGCGAGTACTCATTTGATGCTGACGCACTATGACCTCATGGGAATGATCGAGATTGTCCGAGCTCTCGGCAATTCGTATCGCTTGGCTGCGTCAGAGCCGGGGAGCAGCTTTTCTTATGGACGTGTCGCCTTCAACATCTGTCGGCAGGCTGTGATGTCGCTAGCACGGTAGGTGGCTGAGCCTCTACGGCTACCTTGTCGCGATTCAGGCGCAAGCATCTCCGCACAAACGCGGCAGAAGCTGCCAGGTTGCGGGCCTTGGCGGACCGCTCAACGAAGCCCGTCCATGCGTCGTCGGTTCAAGTGCACGTTGTCAGGCGCCGAGCAAGCGAACGCGCAGGCGAGGCGCGCTGATGATCTGGCGCGGCATCCGAACGACGAGCGGGATGCGCGGCAAAATTCCCAAACATAACAAACATAAAAAGAGCAAAACGGAAATTGCCGAGAGAGCGGACGTTCTGAGCCGAGGGCAGGAACTCTATTTCCTCACGCTCGATCCAATAGACGGTTGGCCGGGGGGAATACGGCTCCCCTTGGCGTTTCGAGCAATGATCTCGCCGCCGTCGGAAGGCCTCGCGGCGCTGTCTAGCGCGCCGCGATCTCGTTGCGCCATGCCCAAGCTCGCGCACACGATGGGGTCGCCGCTGCGGGTGCAGCCATAGACCCAGAACTCGCCGCCAACCGACCAGATTTCGATGCGGCCTTCCCGATAGATCAGCCTCACGCCAGCGCTCTCTCAGCCGACGACCGCTTGGCGGCGACCTTCGCGATGGTAGCGCGGGAACAGTTGGTGACGCGCTGTATGGTGTTCCACGACTTGCCCTCGGCGAGCATGTTGGCGATGTCGCTGTTGCGCTCGGTGTTCTCGGGGCGGCCTTTGAACTTGCCTTCGGCCATCGCCTTGCTGATGCCCTGCGCCTGTCGGCGGCGGCGATCTTCAAAATCTTTTCTTCCGATTGCGGCCAGCATGTCGAGCAGCATGCCGTTGATCGCATCGAACATCATCTCGCCAACCTACATCCACACCATCAGATCGCAAGGCTTCGGCTTTAACGAAGTCCCCCTCGAAGCGGGCGCAGACTCGGACTAACCCTGGTGTGAGGCCGAGTAATGCGCCAAGCCGTTACGTTCGGCCGTTACGTCTTTCTTTTGCTCGTAACAGAGGGCGTGTGACGCCGCACCCCCGCAAGGGGGGCACGGCGTCACGCGATCCTTGCGAGATCGTCTATGTCTGAGGTTTGTTCTTGTTTGCTTCGAGATGACGGGTGGAAGTGGAGGCGGAACACACTTCGCCTTAGCTATTCGCCCTATACCAGTCCACTTAACACCACAGATGTTGTAATCGAGAACATCCGCACGCTTGGCAACTCAATTGCCAGCGCTGCTGACGGCATCCTTCTGCGTCGGATGATTGGGGGGACCGTCCGCAACTGCTACATCCTCGGTCATCTGCACGGCATCACTCTTGCTGAGCAAGCGACCAGCGTCTTAGTGACCAAGAACGAAGTTCCGGGCAATTACCTGGATGGTATCTTCATCGGGGCAACGACTGTCCCGGAGGAAATCACGTGCGAATATAACTGGTGCTGGTCAAATGGCGCGGGCCCGACCGCTGCCGGCATATATGCTCAGGCGGGCCTGCGCCACAACATCAGACACAACCGGCTTGGAACCTCTGGCGACAGCTTCCAATCCTACGGCGTTCATGTCAATGCCGCTTGCGGTGATGTAGAGGTCTCGCGCAATCACGTGGCCGGCGTCATCAGCATTGGCTATTTCATGGGCTCATCAACTGCCTATGGCTGCGTCCGGCTGTTTGAGGGCAACACGACCAACGCGACATACGTTCCGACAGCCTACAGCGGCCTCAACATTCTGCCGGTTCGTCTCGATCTCGGCACGAACGGCGTCGCCATGCGGAAGTTCAGGGCGCAGCGGGTTTCGTTGAGTGCATCGACTACGCCAACCGGCGGCTCGTGGCTGGTCGGCGACGATATTGAATATGGCGATCCACAAGCCGGAGACTATCGCGGCACCCTGTGCGTGTCGGCGGGCTCACCAGGAACATGGAAACGATACGGTCAGGCGACCGCCTGATTTACCGCGTCGGCGGTTTCCGATGACCAACAGGAGAAATGAAAATGACGACTGCTTTCGACACTGCAACCGAATACGTCACCGGCTTGAGGAAGAGGTCAAGGAAAGCCCCAAGGCCTTCTACGGCAACGCCAACCTGCCGGCGGACGGCCATGAGCGGGTCGATTCGGCTTTGCGGGCTATCATCTCGCTGAAGTGGCGCCTTGAAGCACTCGTGCGAGGGAAGTGACAGGACGGCAGCAGAAACCAGCTTTCGGGCAGAGCAGAACGCCGCGGCCAAGAACCGCCTCCACGCCGATATGGCCGCCCTGAAGTCTGATGACAAGCCGGCTGTGAAGAAGGCCCTGGCCGATCTCAAGCGCTTCGTCGGTGCCTCGTTCGCACGCTGCGAATGGAGCTATACGATGCGTCCCGAGGAGACGATCGCGGACGTGAAGAGCGATGGCTTCTTTAAGCAGATCGCAGCCAAGTTCACGATGGGTGATCTGGTCGAGGTTCGTTCGGCCGATCTCACGTTCTGGTCTCTTCTGATGGTGGTCGCCTCTGATCATATCGCCGCGCATATCGAGTTGCGGACTTTGATCGAGACCGAGCTGGAGGCTGCCGAGCGCAAGGACTTCGAGGCGGACGGCTACCGCATCGAGGATACAGGCGACGTGCTGCGGCGCTTGGCCGTGGTGCGCAAGGCCGACAACCTGGGAGCCGCTTGAGCGTATCAAGCCCAAGACCCTTTCCGAGGATGACATCGCGCTTTTGATGAAGGAGCACAGTTGCGCCCGCGAGGACGCGGTCAAGTTGCTCGCCGTGGAGAACGTGGCCGAGCACTGGCAAAATTCGCTCTTCCTGGTCCTGAAGTACCACCTTGGGAGCGGTTGGTTTAAGCTGCGCATCGAGAGACATGACGGCGAGCCGATCATCAGGGAATGGCGGCTCTTTCAGAGCATCAAGAACCAGCTTCTGGGCTCTGAGTGCGAGGCCCTTGAGCTATACCCCGCGGAGTCGCGCAAGGTGGACAGCGCCAACATGTACCACCTTTATGGCGTTGCAGATCCGAAGGTCACGTTCAGGTTCGGCATGACGCCGACCGATATCGGCGGGAAAGTCATCGACGTGTCGCACGGCCGGTCGAAGCCGGCGAGCTACAAGTGACCGCAACCGGAGGGCGAGAGTAAGCTGCATTCCCGGTGGATTGACCCTCCGCCGCCCTTGCGACGCCTCGACTCAGGCGCGTCCTTCCGCAGTGCAATTCTGCGCTTTGTGGAGGCGAGCATGGGAGCGACGCTGTACAGCATCAGAGACAGGACGGCAGCACGAGTGATGGCCGAGCTTCGGGCGGGAAAAACGCCTCGGGAAATCGGAGTGAGGGCCGCCAGCCTCGATCTTTATTTGCAGACCCATCCCGCATTTGTTCAGGAAGCTCGGTCGCTCCGCGCTGCGAATGCGGAAATTGCTCGCCAGCGCAGGGGGGCGCACAACCGAATCAAAACGCACTGCAAATTTGGGCATCCCTTTGCGGACCACCAGCGGCTGAACTTTGACAAAGGCAGCGTGATCCGGAAATGCAATATGTGTCACTTCCTTCGGTACAAGACTGGCGGCCTTGTCAAACCGCAGGTGCTGGTAAAGGTGAAAGCTGCTCTCGAACGAGGAGCTACGATCAGTTCTCTGACGTCAGCCGGAAGACCAACTCGGCTACTGGCCCATCACGCTCTCACGCGGGCCAGGCGCGAAGATCCTGAACTAAACATGCTCGCAGCCAAGGTCATTTGAAGGTTCACGATCGCGCGCACTTCGTACCCGTTGGCTCCGCGTCCACAATGAGAATAAGGGTGAGCAAAAGAACGACTACTATTCTATCCGCGCCATGCCGCCAGCGACCTTCCCCGATAAGGACGATGTTGTCAGCGCGATCTTCGAGGATCTGCTGACCGGAGCTTTGAGGCGTGAAGACGTTAGAGCCCGCGTCAAATCCTACGTGGCCTCGCACAACAAGATGTTCCCGACCAAGTACGCCAAGTTCGGCGATAGCCCGCTGGTGTCTTTGGATGAATCCCTGTTCGACAACGGAAGCGGGACACGAGGCGACATTGTCACCCGGGGCCTTTGGGACTAATGCGGCCAGCAACCGCGCGGGAGACTGTCTTAACGCGACAACGGACTTTCCGGCGCCCTAATGCAGGACCCGCGCGGCCTCGGCGATCTGGACCCTTTGTTTCAGGTCTTCAAGCTCGTCGATCGCGTCCAGCAATCTGACCAGCTCGCGCGCGATATGCTTCAAACTGGGCCTTGGGCGTCTGAGAATACGAGCTCGTTGTGCCATCGGTGCACGCCTCCATGCTTGGGAGGTCTCTATGGCAAGAAGCGCGCCGAAGCGCCCCGAAAGGGGTGGATTTTTTTAACCAAATCAGTGGTGCAGTGTCCGCGGGTGTGACAACCCGGACTAAAGATGCGGCCTGCGACCCTTGGCGGGGTTTGCGGCCTATAGCGCTCGGTGGAGACCTTGGCGGGTTTCCTACGTCGCCTAGGAGCGCCTTGGCGGGCGCACCTCAAGCTGGCCTTTATGCCGGGGGCGGTGCGTCATGTCCAGAGCCGAGAGGCTTAAAAGCGCGCCGACGTGTCTCTTTAGCACGTTGTCACCCCCCGGCTGCCCGGGCCGCCTTCGGGCAACGGCTGTGACAAGCCAAGCTAAAGAGATACCCCATGACCCACCGCCTTATCGACCAAGCGCCCGATATGTTCGTCGGCGAGCTCGCCCGCATCGATAGCCTCGGCGCGAACCAGCGCCTGATCTTCAGCCTCCCGACGATCGACGGCGACCGCTACAGCACCGTGCAGATCAAGCTCATCGTGCCGGCTGATTACATGGTGACGCTCGGTGCGCTGATCCTAGGCCACGCTCGGCAAGACTGCGAGGACAGTAAGCTTGCGCGAATGGAGATCGCACCCGGCGCTCGCGCGAATTGATCACGGAGGCCCGCCGGTTCACGCTGGCGGGCCTCTCTAGAGTGACCTTAGGAGGGTTGCTTGCCGGTATCTTTGCAGTGCGGACACGGCTCAGGATTGGTTAGCTTCGAACCAACGCGGACGGCCCGCATTTGAATTTCCTGGCCTGTTCCGCAGCACTCTTTGCAGGTGATTTCGTGCGTCATCTTTTGCTCTCCGGCGGCCGGAATGGCCGTGGGAGATCAGGGCGAACTTGCACCCAATTAGCAACGCACCGCGAAGTTCGGGTTCACGCGGGTTGGCCTTTGCACATTGGGAAATTTGCGGGGGTGGTTGGCCGGCTGATTTGAGCCTCTTCAGCATCTAGATGTCGGTATATGTTATACAGCTAGTTTTTAGGCAGTGCTTGTTTAGGGGGCGCGCGCCTCAGGTGGTCCTAAATTGTCCGCGATCTCCAACAGGGCGCCACGCTGGGTCGGCTGTGGTGTCTGCCAACTCACGACAGATGGCCTCCAGCTCAGTAGCTGTGCGCATAAGTTTATTGGCCAAACGTTGGACATATTGGCGGGCGAGGGAGGTAAGCCATTGAAATTGTTGGCGCTCCCTAGCGGAATCGAACCGCTCTCTCCACCGTGAAAGGGTGGCGTCCTAACCGATAGACGAAGGGAGCAAACCCAGGGCCCCGTCGCTTTTCGCGGCACGGCCACTGACCGCCCGAGTCGTGCCCGGCGGCTGCAGCGGGCGAACCTATAATGGCCTTTGGCGCCCTGGGCAAGCCGTTCGGGAACGCTCTTTTGGGCCGGTGGACAGCCGCCCCCGGGATCATTCGGGGGGCGAATTCAACGGTTTCTTAGGTTCCCTGGGCTAGCGCTGGAAGGGGAGAATTTGAGCCTATGCCACAGCCCAAGAAGCGCGCGGCCCGCAAGTCGCTGTCGCAGCACGCCTGGATCACGCTCGACGGCGGGTTCGCGGCACGGCAATGCCTGGTCCAGGATATCTCCGATACCGGCGCGAAGATCACGATGGACGAGGATGCGAGCCAGCTCCCGGGCACGATCCGGATGGCCTTCGCACGCGATGCGCGGACCGGGCGGAGCTGCCAGGTGGTCTGGCGCCGCGGCAAATCGGCCGGCATCAAGTTCATCTGACCGCGGGCGAAGCGACCCGATGGCGCGTGGCGCCGGTCCGGGCTAGAACGGCCCGCATGCGTGCGCTGCTCCTCATCCTCGTCTCGTTGCTAGGTGCATCCGCGTCCGCGGCAGAGGCCTTGCGTCTTCCGCCCGCGGAGCGCCCACAGGCCGGCAAGGCCTTGCCGCTGAAAGGCGCGGGCGGGACGGCGAAGGCGGGCTCCTGCGCCTCCTATGGCCGTGGCTTCTATATGGTCGAGAGCACCGGGACCTGCGTCAAGATCGGCGGCTCGATCAGCGTCGAGACCACGGTCAGGCGCTGAACCATATGCCGCCGGATATCATGCGGCCCGAGATCATCGTCCCGTTCGTGATGTATTGCGCGCTGCTGTGGTGGGTCGGCCGCGGCCTGAGCTGGACGGCAAAGCTCGCCACCGCGGTCGTGTCGCTCGTGGTGATCGTCGGCGTGCTGCTGGTCGAGCGCGGCTGGCGCTAGGGCCCCCAAAACAAAAAACGCGAAAACAACCCCATGCACAGTAGCCGTCAAGTCCCGGCGGCGCGCGGCAAAATGGCGATTCATCGTGCTCTCAACGGACCTTAAGCTGCGTCACCGCTCACGACATCGGCGGGGCCACATATTGCGCAAAACCGGGCCGCTTGCCGAGTTCGGCGAGCCAGCGCGTCAGATGCGGCTGCGCGGGCCGGGTGATGCCCTCAACGCCGAGCCAGCGCCGCGCATAGGCGCCGATCGCGATATCGGCGAGCGTGAACGCATCGCCGTCCATGAACGGGCGCGATGAGAGCAGGCGGTCGGCGATGGCCCAGACCTCGGCGGCGGCATCGGCATCCTGCTGCACCCTGATCATATCGCGCTCGGCGGGCGGCGTGCGCACGATGCCCCAGAACACCGGACGGTCGACCGGCTGCACCATCGACAGCGTCCAGTCGAGCCAGCGGTCGACGCTGGCGCGCAGCTTGGGCGCCTCGGGATAGATCGGCGTGCCGCGCCCGTGCGCGAGGCAGAGATAGCGCATGATCGAATTGGACTCCCACAGCGCGAAGTCATCCTCGACCAGAGTCGGGATCCGCGCGTTGGGGTTCATCGCGAGATAGTCGGCCTCGCGGGTCTTGCCAAAAGCCATGCCGGCGTCGATGCGCTCATAGGGCAGGCTGAGCTCGGTGAGGCACCACAGCACCTTCTGCACGTTGACTGAATTGGCGCGGCCCCAGATCGTCAGTTTTTGGTCCGGCACATCATCCTCCCGCAGCGTTTGTTTCGGCGCGGGTGATAGCGGAATTTGGCGCGGCGAGCGATGCGCGATTGCGCCGAGCCCCTTATGCAAAAGGTCCTCGTGCAAAAGGTCCTCGTGCAAAAGGTCCTCATGCAAAAAGCTCCGCGCAAGGCGGAGCTTTCATTGCAAGCAAGCCTGTCGCAAGTGAGCCCTACGTCAGTGGCCGAAGAACAGCCACAGCAGAATGATCACCGGGATCGGCACGCCAACCATCCAAAGCAATAATCCTCGTCCCATTGCGTCCTCCTCCAATTGCATTGTCGAAGAGAGAACGCAGGGGGCGGGTGCTGGTTCCAAAGAGGCAGGCTTACCAGTGGCCGGTGTTGGGCATCGAGGACCACGGCTCCTGCGGCGCCTTCGGCTCGCCCTTCTGCAAGATCTCGATCGAGTGCAAATCCGGCGAGCGGACGAAGGCCATGTTGCCGTCGCGCGGGGGACGGTTGATGGTGACGCCGGCCTTTTGCAGCTTCTCGCAGGTGGCGTAGATGTCGTCGACCTCATAGGCGAGGTGGCCGAAGAAGCGGTCCTCGCCATATTTCTCCTCGTCCCAATTCCAGGTGAGCTCGACCAGCGGCGCGCCGCGCGATTGCGGCTGCTTCTTCAGCGCCTCGAGATCGTCCGACGAGCACAAGAACACCAGCGTGAAGCGCCCCTTGTCGTTCTCGATCCGCCGCACCTCCTTCAGTCCCAGCGCATCCTGGTAAAACTTCAGCGCGACATCGAGATTGCGCACGCGCAGCATGGTGTGGAGGTATCGCATTTTGCAGAACTCCTTGAGAACGTTTGTTGTTCTTACGTGCGGGCATGGCACTAGAAGGCGTTAAATAGCAGGAAAATGCAGTGGAGGGCACTGCCATACGTGCGGGTTACGTGCGGGTGAATCTTAATTTGTTCTGATGGGCGAATCTGGCCCGGTGTTCGATGATGCCCCGTGTCTTGCCGAGAGCGCTCCGGAAGCCCCTTGGGCGGAGCGCAGGGGTAAGGTTCGCCGGAGGCGGACGGGCTTCGATAAGCCCTGGCCGCACGGTATCCCCCGGTTTATCGGGTTATCCACATAAGCCGAACCGTACGAAAAGACCTTATCCACAAAGCAAGTCAATGCGTTTGCTAAGCAATCGGCGCGAAAGTGGAAGCTGTTCACAGGTTGGGGGAAACGGCCGCGGACTCTTGCGCCGGAGTCACGCCTTGCGCCATGTTCGGTGCCAGATGGTGTTTGTCGAGAACACCACCTGACGCCTGGAGGAGATCCCGAAGGTCTCCGCCCGAACAACGGAAGTTCTCGCTCTCCTCAGGCAACCTGTCAATCACCTTGCGCGATGCCGTTTTGCGCCACGATGAGGCATGCCTATGAGTACGCGATTACTGCACGTCCGCCGTTTCTTGTCCCGCAATTGGAAGTTTTTCCTTCAGACCGGAGTGACCATCCTCGGCATCCTGCACAAGTGACGGCATGGCGGGCAGGGTGTGTGTTGGCGGTATGGTCTTGGCTCTCTTCTTTGACTTCTTCGCCTTTCTCTTTCCGTGAAGGCGGCCAACGTAGGCAAAACCGTTCGTGGCTTTTCTATTGCTCACTGCCCCTCGCTTTCGTCAGGGAGGGGAAGGTGAGCTGCTGCCGGTTCGATGGACGGCTGGTTAAGCTAATCCCACGGTTCGCCGGCACGTTTGCAACCTGGCGATCGCCTTCGTCCTTGGGCAGGCGCCGGCGCCGTGGCCGCGCACGCAAAGCTTGCAGGCGCATCAGCCGCTCGATCCGGTGCAGACCGCATTCGACGCCGTCGGCCAGCGGGTCACGCCAGACACGCCGTGCGCCGTAGGTTCGGTCACTGGCAACAAAGCTTGCCTTCACCTGCTGGCCGACGGCGTCGTCGCTCCGGGATCTGGCGGTGGGGGACCGATTCAGCCAGGCATGGAAGCCCGACCGGGATACGCCCATTGCTTCGCATAGCCATGGGCCATGCCACCGGCCAGATGGTCCGGTGCTTCGCGATGAAGACGAACTTCATGTCGCTTCCTTCGCGAGTAGGCAGCGGCCTTTTTTAGGATATCCCGCTCCGCCTTCAGCTTGGTGACCCGCGCCGCAGCCGGTCGATCGCCAATTGTTCAGGCTTTATTTGCCCGTGGCCGGGGAAGGCCTGCACAGGGTCGGAGCCGAACTCCTTCACCTTGCGCAGCACGTTCTCATGAACGCCCAGGTCGCGGCCTGCTTGCGCCGCTCGACACCCCTCGCTCACCGACAAGCCTGACCGCTTCGATCTTGAACTCTCGACTGAACTTCCGTCTCTGCATGACCTACCTCCGGCTCGATAAAACACCCAATCTCGGTGTCCATCAAACCGGCAGCAGCTCAGCCCACGATTGTTGACGAGGGCGAATGAAATTCGCTCAAGCATGTTGATGTCTCGCGGTGAGTGGAGACACAGCATGATTCAGGAAGTTGTATACCGCACCTTATGTTGCGGGGCGGTGCATGGTATGGAGGCGCATTCCTTGCTGGAGACGATCATGGCCAAGCCGGAAGAGCTTTATCAGGAGATCATTGTGGAGACGTATTATGAAAGCGGCTCCGGGTTGCACGGCGATATTCATGTCCGGTGCATCGAGGGGCAGCCGTTTCCCACGCATCTGAGAGTGCGCTTTCCACGAGCGGTTCGCCAAGCTCACAAGGTGCCGACGCGGTTTCGCGTTGCCGGGAAGCTCTCTGACAGGGAGGGTGGCAACGAGTTCATCCACACCAACCATGCATGGGGCTACCACGTAGAGAAATAAAAGCCCCCCGATGAGAGGGGGAAGTCGTCAGCACATTGCAAGTCATCAGACTACGTCGTGTTTTCAAAGTCCCTCACACGCCGGTACCGCTCGTCGCTGCTCTGGGAAGATTCGCACTGAGACTGAGTTGGCCTAATCGGACTCGATGTCCTCATCGGCTGGCTAGTTGGGGTTCGTTAGAACCTCCGGTCGGTAGTGGGAAAGCTTCTCGTCTCGGCATTTCTCGCACAGGCGGGTGAGGGGAATACCGCAGGCATCGTTCTCCCAATGAGATGAGAGACCTGAGCCGCAAGGGCACGGTCGCATGATTGCTCCATTAAAAAACGGTTTGAGATTTTGGTAGGAGAGAATCCTGCGCTATAAAATCGTATACTTCACTGGCTCTTTTGAGATTGAGGATAGCGATGAGCGAGTTGTTGAAATTCTGGGAATGGAATTGGTGGAAGTTTTGGAATTGGGATTGGTGGATCGCCCTCGATGGTTGGACATTTCTCGGAACCGGATGCTTGGGTCTGACAATCGGCTGGCTGATCGCTGAGTTCATCCGCCGCGCCCCGAGCCTAGGCATAAAGGCTGTTTGCACACTGGCCGCCATTCTTAGCGGAAGCACTGCGCTTAGTGTTTGGCAGGTTTCGCAAAAAACCGGGCTGCCGCGTGAAGCCAATGCCTATTTCATAGGTGTGTTTCTCGCCGTGGTGTTTCTCGGTGCACTTCGATACGAGCCGAAGGACTGACCTGCATTTTCTTGCTTGCTGTATACGACTTCTGCCCGCAAGCTTCACGGTGGGCGGTGATCATGCACCCTTATCGCCCGGCCTGTTTCTTCGGTGCATAGGCCAACAACAGAAAGAAGGTGCATGGATGCAAAGTCTCCACACAACGTAACGCATGATGGCCTGATGAGGGCACTCCCTGCGAGCCTGCGCACAAACGGCGATAGGATGGTCTAGGAGGGTATGCAGTTAGGCCCACAAGGCTCACCCCGGCCCGACGTTTACACAATTCTCAAGAGT
This sequence comes from Bradyrhizobium sp. 197, assembly GCF_023073375.1. NCBI lineage: Bacteria > Pseudomonadati > Pseudomonadota > Alphaproteobacteria > Hyphomicrobiales > Nitrobacteraceae > Bradyrhizobium > Bradyrhizobium sp. 197. The sequence continues at coordinate 124,849 of NZ_JADPJJ010000100.1, forward strand.
TATAAACCGCCCCGGGTTTGCCGGAGGCTTCAACTCCTGAGAGGATGGAGCCATGACGAGCAAGACGACGAACAAGTTTTCACCCGAGCTGGTTGCCCTGATCGGAATGGCCATGGAGGCAATGCTGCCGTACCTTCACCTCGAAGGTTCGCTCGCGTCGTCGCAACACCCACTGAAATATGCCCTGGTGATAGCCATTGCGATCGTGATGGTGTTGGGATCGTGGATGCCGATATGGGCCGTCAACCGGTTCCGTGACTGAAGAGCATCCGGGCGTCGCGCTCCCGCGCTTTGCTTCCTCCTTGCCACGCCTGATATCCTCAGCCTCGTCCACGAGCTTCAAGGCGCTGCCGTCGTAGGTCAGCTTCAGCCCACGGCCGACGGTCCATATCCATTCCTCGCGGGCGTCCTTGGTTGGGTGGGCGTTGAATTGGTCGGATATCGATTTGACGGCAGCGCCCTGGGGGCCAGGATTGTTCAACTCCGCATTGACGCGCCAGATGGGATGCTGGGCGTCTATTTCGTCGCTGTTGATCGTGACCTTGGCGCCATCGACTGCGCATTCGAGGACGTAGGAATCGCGAAGCTGGCGGCAGCGGTAGCGGCGTTGAGTGATGAGCTTGTTCGCTTCGTCGACTGTCATCCGGGTGAAAAGCCGAGGATGTCGGACTTCTTCACGAGTGCCAGCGACGCAGGCTTCCAGAAGCTCGGCTGGATCGCCACGAGGGCGGCAGCAACAACAACGATCAAGCCGGCGATAACAATGGCAATTTTCATCAGCCCCTCACGAGAAACATCCGACCATACAACAAGCGGAGCGCTCTAGCAGCCATTGCGTCCGGTTGTCACCCGGCAGTGCGTTGGACAACGCGGCTTCGCTCGACAGGTTTCGCAAGCTTCGAACGTGAGCTATCGGGTCTGAAGAAAGACTGTGGATAGCCCGCTCGTGGGCCCATCCTTCGAGACGCCCGCCTGCGGCGGGCCCTCAGGATGAGGTCGGTTTTGCGGCGAGACATCAGATCCTCGTTATGATCAGACTCTCGTCATGAAACGGCCGCGCCGCCTTCTGGAAAGCGACGCGGCCGAAAGGCAAGCCGTGCAGGAGCCTGGCTTACTTCATGTTGCTGCGGGTCTTGGTGCCGCCCTGGTCGCTGCCGGGGCCGGAGCCACCCTGGCCGGAGGCGTCGGGCCTCACCATTCCGCCCTTGTTCATACGGTCATGGGTCATGCCGGTCGTGCCTCTGGTCATCGTGCCCTTGTTCGAGTTGGACATGCCGGGCTTCTGCATGTTGTCGGTCTGCGCAGCGGGGCCGGTCTGGGTCTGGGCAAAGGCGGAGCCGCACATGAGGCCGAGGGCGGCGGTCGCAATGATAAGCTTCTTCATCTCAAACTCCTGGTTGGTTGTGTGCGCCAACGGGAGCGCAGAAGCCCGGTTCCTAAACCGGGCGTTCCGGACCAAAGAAATTCTCGTCTGCAGCTAGGCTGCGATCCGTTGCGTGACGGGAGACGTCAGTTGCTTGAGCACCTCTGCGTGCTCCAGGTCGGGAACCGCGATGGCCGTGTGGCTGTACATCACATGGGTTCGTGATTTTGCAATCTGGTCCAGGATCTCGCCGCCCTTGATGACGTGGAGGCCCATGCCCTGTTCGGACGGGAAGATCGCCAGCACCACGTCATAGGCCGCGATGACGGCGCGAAGCGCTTCGGCCTTGTCTTCGGCAATGTCGACAAACACGCGAACGTCAGCCGCGAGTTCACGCAGCTCGTTAAAATCCAGCACTGTGGGGTACTCCAACGCAACGATACTGCGAGGAGCTTGGCGGGGTTAGGTTACTGAAGTCTCAACGGGGCATGCCCAGACACAGGTTTCACGACGAGATGACTCCGCGAGGCAGGTCACCTGATGCGCAGGTCACTTGATGCGCAGTTCACTTGGCGTACCCTTGGGAGCGGAGCCACGCGATCTTGCGATCTCCGTTGATCCAGTCGTCGGCATCTGCCTTGCTGGTGAAGCCCTTGATTTCGCGCTGTTCGCTGCCCGGGTAATCCGCCAGGATTTTCCAGTCGTTGTCTGCAATGCGGACGGTTTTGAAGGTCACTTTTGTTTTTGCCATGCCCCATTATGCAGGAGATGGCCTGAAAAGAGAACCTGCCTTGTGATGGTCGTCCGCGTGGCTCGGGCGCAGAGCTCGGGTCCGGCCTGATCGGCATGACGCCGCCGGTCCCGGAAAAGGCGAAAGCCCCGCCTGGGGGAAAGCGGGGCTCTCTGATGGGGTGAAGCTTGGGGACTTCAAAGAGTTAGACGCCTCAGCCGGCGAATGGTTCAATCCAGTAGCGGCGCTAGCTGCGGCATCTTTTCGGGGGCGTCCGGGCCCCCCGCAGAACCCCTGCTTGCGTTTTAGGCCTCGATGGGTTCTAAGCCCCGTCACTTCATGAAAGTTGGCATGAATCAGAAGCGCGTTGCGCGGTCGGACCGCCTCCTGAGCAAAGCCTGCTCGCGCGCACAGAAGGAAATTCAGACATGGCGAAGATGACGAAGACCCAATTGATTGATGCAATTGCCGAGGGCACGCAGCTGTCGAAGAACGACGTGAAGTCGGTCATCGAGTACATGGCGACGGTTGGCTATAAAGAGCTCAACGAATCCGGCGAGTTCGTCATTCCCGGCTTCGCGAAGATGTCGGTGGTGAACAAGCCTGCGACCGAAGCCCGCATGGGCGTCAATCCCTTCACCAAGGAGCCGATGCAGTTCGCGGCGAAGCCGGCGAGCAAGTCGGTGAAGGCCTCGCCGCTGAAGGTGGCCAAGGACTCCGTTTAAAGAGCACTCCGTCCCAAAAGCACTCCGTCTAAAAGGAGCGCCGTCCAAGGCGCTGGCATTTTCGTTGCGGCGGCTTGCTTCGCGAGGCGCCGCAACGAGCGCCGTATGATGGCGCGGGCTGGAAGGAACTCTCGGGCTGTGTCAGGCTTTGCTTCCGACAGGGAGGAAACCCTATGGCCAGCTTAAGCGAGGAAGAGATTCGAAACCGCGCCTATCACCTCTGGAAAGAGGCCGGCGAGCCTGCGGGGACGATGGACACCTTCTGGTACGAGGCCGAGAAGGAGCTGCTCGCCGAGCGGCGCGAGCAAGGCGAAGTGCCGCCGGGGATGACCGACAATTTGCCGGTCTGACGGAGCCGTCAAAGAAAAAACCCCGGACCTTCGGACCGGGGCTCTTCGAGCTGGACGGCCGCGTCGCGACACGCCGCCAGCACCACTGAATTCGCCAGGACAACGTGAAGCGGGACAAACGTTCCGGCCGCTACTCCGGCTTTGTCGACACGTCGATGATCGCCGGCGTATCGACCTGGCGCTCGCGCCAGACGACGAAATCGCATTTGGGATTGAGCCACTGATATTCGGAGCCGCGCGCCTTCAGGTGCGCAAGCGCTGCATGGTGTGCACTGGTCTCGTCCGGCGCCTCGACCATGATCTCCACGGTTTCCTCGATCTGACGCACCACCTCGACGGCGTAGTATTTTCTGATCACGGTCCCTCGCTCCGGAGAGGGCAACGGGGAGGGCCGAACTGCGTTCCCGCAAGAAAAACCCCGCGCTCGCGCACGGGGCTCTCGTGGCTGACGGCGTTGGGATTTCAGCGCCTGGCCGCCAGCCGTCTCTCGAACCTAAGGTTGAAACTCCAAAAAGCAACCGCGCCAGCGCGATGGATGGTTCAAGGCAATGTGCCCGGCGAATTTCGCGGGGAGGGGACTGGACTTGTTGTTCTTATTTTGTTCTAGTGACTCATCTCTTTTGGAGGTGTGCCCATGACCGTCGAGAAACAACGCGAAGTGATCAGGCTCTGGAATCAACTCAGGAAGCTCGAGGGCCCGGCCGCGGAAGAGCTCCGCATCCAGATCCTCGACTGCTTTTCGGAGAAGGAGTTTTCGGAGAAGGATTCAGCGAAGCGAGCGGCGTGACGAACGTCGCGCTATTTCGCTGATCACGGGCAACTGCGCCCGACTTCACTGATCGTTAGGAATTGTTTTGCGCTGATTTTCTCGACTCCGATTCGTTCTTTGCGAACGAAATGGAGTCGGATGCAGAACAAGCCATGGTTCTGTATCGATGCGGGACACGCGTCTCCAAGCCAAGCCAGCGTGATTCTTCGCACAGTCCGGTCCTTGCGTCCTCGTTACAAAGATAAGGCGAGGGAGACGCGACATGGATGCGTGCTGGTTTCTCGAGATGTTCGCCGAGATCGCAAAAGGGTTTTCGCACGACCGGCATCCGCGCTTGCGCAAACGCAGGTCGTCGGTGCCGCAGGTGTCGCCGCGATCGAAATCAGATCGAGCGCTCGTTTGCGATGGTGCGCTCATTTGCGTGCAAACGAATTGTTAAGGGCTTGCCCCGTGTGGTTTCGTCTATTCCGATTCGTTCTTTGAGAACGAAAGGCGGGCGAAGCTGGAACAAAGCCGGTCGGCAAACGCGCGAATCCTCTCATCATCGTCTCGACGCTCTCCCTGTCCGGCGCTATCGTTGCTCCCGCGGCGGACGCAACATGAAGAACGGGCTTTATTCCATCCACATCCACATGCTCGACGGCGTGAAGGGCGGCGACAGCGGCGTGCTGATCTTGCGGGACGGCGTGCTGCTCGGTGGCGGCCCTTACTTCTGGTCGCGTGGCTCCTACACGATCGGCCGCGGCACGTCGAAAAACGGCCCTTCGAAGGACGGCACTTGGAAGGGCGAGCTTGCCACCAACCAGCATACGCCGTTCGCCGATGGCCTCACCCGGCCGCTGTTCGGCGGCGAGGAGGCGACGAGCGGCTTCTCCGGGACGTTCAGCGACGACGCGGCCGAGGTGTTCGGCACCGTGCTGGTCGCAGGCCATCGCAGCCTCGGGTTTCGCGCCAGCTTGAAGCGGCTCGGCGAGTTCTAAAGACGCTTCGCAAACTCCTAACGGAAGCTTGCCGGAAAGCCGATAACCCTATTCGGTTAGGTTAAAAACCCAATCGCGTTGCGCTTGCCTCTACTTGGGATAGGTCTGTCCGGCGAAGACAGGCAACGACTTTGCCAAGAACCAATTTTGCCAAGAACGAATTCATGACACCATTTTCAGAACCGTCCTTTTATCAAGGCGACCGCCACACCTACCGGCGCGTCGCCATGGTCGGCACGCTGTTCTGTCTCGCTTTCGTGGTGATCAGCTTCTCGCTGCGCCCGCAGCTCGAAGACACGCGCGTTGCGGTCAAGGCTGACAGGCTGATGCGCACGGCAGGCCAGGCGCCGCACGCCAACTAGCGCTCGTCGACGGAACTATCCGGATACGCGACACCGCGGTTTGCGAGCGCCACGAAGCCGGCATAGCCGGACAGGTTGACTAGAACTTCAAGCCAAACGGGCATGTCGTGTCTCCTGTCGTGAAGGCAAGCTCAACGTGCGTATGCGCCCCCCGTTCCGGGCCTGCGAGAGTTCCCGTTCGAGAGTGGCGTCAGAGCGGCGAGGAGGGGTCGATCCGCCGGCCTAGGGTCGCCACGGATGAGCTCGACGGTGTCTCTTTCAGAAACTCGGCAATGGCCCGCGCCAGCTCGCCGTCGCTCATTGGCGTCGGCGGCGGACGCAGCGTGCCGACACCGAAATTGCGGACGATCTCGTCGTAATGCTCGTTGCCGGATCCGGGAAGGAGCCTGCGAATTCGGGCCAGCAGCGCGGATATTGGCATTTTTTCCTCCTCGATCATCCGCCCCTTGGCAGCAATGATCGTCCGCTGCCATTTGCCTCCCGTGAAACTGAAAACCCCGCCAGCATCGCGAAGATACTGACGGGGGTCTTCGTGCTGTTGCCTCAACCGGATAGCGGAGGCTTCCGCACTTGCAGGTGCAATCGCGCCCGATCGATTTCGTTCCCCTCGTTTCGTAACTTTTTGACGGCGCTGAGTTCCGCAGCCTGCGCGCAACCATCGCGCGGCGGCGGCGTTGCCTCGGCGAATATCACGGAGGAGATCATGAAGAAGACATTGGCAATTTTGGCTACCGTTGCGGCCGTCGGCGTGACCGCGATTGCTGCGCCTGCGCCCGCCGAGGCGCGTGGTCGCGGCATCGGCCCGGGCCTCGCGTTTGGCTTGGCTGCCGGCGCTATCACCGCGGGCGCTGTCGCAGCGTCCCGTCCTTACGGCTACGGCTACGGCCCGGGGTATGGCTACTATGGTCGCCCGGCCTATGGTTACGGCCCTGGCCCGTACGCCTATTATGGCGGTGGACCGTACTATCGCCGCCACCATTATTACCGTCACTGGTAACGGCTGGACCAAATAAAAAGCCCGGGGCAATGCTCCGGGCTTTTTTCATGGATGGTGATCTGGTGTCTTACGGCCAGAGCGAGGGCCGCTCCACCTTGCGGGCATTGTCGAGCGTCGACACGAAATACTCTTCACGCTCGCGCTTGAATTTTTCCTGCGTGGCACGGAAGGCGGCGACACGGGCGGCGATCTCTTCGCGTTCGCGGATTTTGCGTTGTTCGTCCTCGGTCATGTCAAATCCCCTCTACACGTGGAGTATGTGTACACTCCTGAACTCAAGCACTGCCGCCGCAATCGCGTTGAGTCGCGTCAACATATGCATTGGCGCTTCTGATTGGGGCGTCAATGGGGAGGAGGCATTGCAGGATTGTGATATGCGAAGGGCGGAAAGAATTTGCCGGCCACGCTTGCGGGGCAGTGGATAAGAGCGTCAACAGTCTTGTCGCTTGCGCACATTGCAGCTAGCGCAAAAACAAATCAGCAAAATTAATCAGTAAAACAAACCGGCAAAACAAAAAGGCAAAACAAACGGGAGGCGGCGTTGATTGCATCGGATATTCGCAGCGGCGTCGAACGTCTCGGCGACATGATCGCCGAGGCCGAACGGATCGTGCCGTTCACCGGCGCCGGCATCTCGACCGAATGCGGCATCCCCGACTTCCGCTCGCCGGGCGGAATTTGGACGCGCAACCGTCCGATCCCGTTCGATGAGTTCGTCGCCAGCCCGGAGGCGCGTGACGAATCCTGGCGCCGGCGCTTTGCGATGGAGGAGGTCTTCGCGGCCGCCAAGCCTGGCCGCGGCCATCGCGCGCTCGCCTCGCTCTACCGCGCCGGCAAGGTTCCCGCGATCATCACCCAGAATATCGACAATCTGCACCAGGCCTCGGGCTTCGCCGCAGAGCACGTGATCGAACTTCACGGCAACACCACGTATGCGCGCTGCATCGGGTGCGGGCAGGCCTATCCGCTCGACTGGGTGAAGCTCCGCTTCGACGAGGCGGGCGCCGCGCCCAACTGCACCGCGTGCGACGAGCCGGTGAAGACTGCCACGATCTCCTTCGGCCAGATGATGCCCGAGGACGAAATGCAGCGTGCAACCGCTTTGTCGCAAGCCTGCGACCTCTTCATCGCGACCGGTTCCTCGCTGGTGGTATGGCCGGCCGCGGGCTTTCCGATGATGGCGAAGAGATCAGGTGCACGTCTGGTGATCATCAACCGGGAGCCGACCGAGCAGGACGATATCGCCGACCTCGTGATCCGCCACGACATCGGCGAAACGCTCGGGCCCTTTGTCGCTAATTGAGGCGGTAGTTTGATTCGCGGCCGTGCAAGCTGTTCATAGGTTCCGGCGAATCTCTTTTTTGTCTATGCGTCGCAACCGGGAGTGTTATCTTTTGAGTCGAAAGATTCGCGTCGCGTCGAGTTGAGAAGATTCTCTGTTGGGAAGATTCTCTAAAGACGCGTGATTCGGCGCCGCCATTGAGGTGGTCGCATGGCATGTGTGGGGTCCGGGGTTATGGGGTCGTCGGACGGATTTGAGTCCAAGAAGGTCGGAGTTCCCTCCGTGGGCGAACACGGCGGTGGCGGTCGCGACAGCGCGCTCAGTCCCTTCACCGAACTTGGTGAGGGCAGCGCCAACCTCGTCGCGGTTCACGGCGTTATCAAATGGTTCGACGCCTCAAAGGGCTACGGCTTCATCGTTCCCGACAATGGCTGGCCCGACGTGCTCCTGCACGTTACTGTGCTTAGGCGTGACGGCTTCCAGACCGCTTACGAGGGCGCCCGCATCGTCGTCGAGTGCATCCAGCGCGCCAAGGGCTACCAGGCCTTCCGCGTGGTTTCGATGGACGAATCGACCGCGATCCATCCGGCGCAGATGCTGCCGCCGCGCACCCATGTCTCGGTCACCGCGACCAGCGGGCTGGAGCGGGCCCAGGTCAAATGGTTCAACCGGCTGCGCGGTTTCGGCTTCCTGACCTGCGGCGAGGGCACGCCCGACATCTTCGTGCACATGGAGACACTGCGCCGCTTCGGCATGACCGAACTGCGGCCCGGCCAGTATGTCCTGGTCCGCTTCGGGCCCGGCTCCAAGGGCATGATGGCGGCCGAGATCCATCCCGAGACGGGGTCGCCGGTCTCGTCCCACTAATTCCAATTCCCGCGATCGTGAGCAGAGGCGCGCTGGCCGACCGGCGCGCCTCTGGCTTTTCCGGCGACCGCCGCGTAAGGACTGGCCCAGTCCCACGCCTCGAGTGCCGTCCATGAATTTCGATCGAAAGGCCGTCTTCGCCGTTGCGAAGGGCTGGCTTGCCGCCATCCTCGTCGTCGCCGGCTGTGCCGTCGCGAGCGCACCCGTCCGCGCCGCCAGCTTCCAGCCGCTCGAGATCGTCACCAAAAACGGTGTGCAGGTGTTCTCGGTCGAAATCGCGACGACGGAGGAGGAGAAGCAGACTGGCCTGATGTACCGCAAGGAACTGGCCGACGGCAAAGGCATGCTGTTCGACTTCAATCCCGAGCAGGAAGTCTCGATGTGGATGAAGAACACCTATGTCTCGCTCGACATGATCTTCATTCGCGCCGACGGCCGCATCCTGCGCATCGCCGAAAATACCGAGCCGATGTCGACCAGGATCATCTCATCCAGGGGGCCCGCGCGCGCCGTTCTGGAGGTGGTGGCGGGGACGGCGCAAAAATACGGCATCCGCGCCGGCGATCGCGTCGGCCACCCGCTGTTCGGTAGCAAGTAGGTGGGAAGGGGTTATTGCCCCCGTCCCTGGCGGTCTTTTTAGGAAGCTTGCGGGGGCGCCTTGGAAAGCTTGCTGGCGCTTTGGGAAGCGTGTATCGACGGGGCTCGCCGGACATTCGGGGTATAGCGCAGCCTGGTAGCGCGGCAGTTTTGGGTACTGCAGGTCGTTGGTTCGAATCCAGCTGCCCCGACCAGCGATTTCAAGTACTTACGGCAGAAATGCAAAGCCCGATCTTCCCAGTAATTTGGATTGGGAAGACCATGGAAAGTCTGAACGCTTAGCGGGCTTGCGGGCTCGGCTGCCGCGGCACCGTACCGGCCGGCATCTCGATCAGGGCGACGCGCTCAAGGGACAGAGTGCTCTCCTCCGCCAGATCCAGGCAGATGCGCTCCATGCGCGCGGGCTCGTCGATGTCGTGCTGATGTTGCCACGCGGCCGATCAGACCTCCGGCACCGCAACCGCCGTCAAGCCCCGCAGCCCTAGTTCTTATTTTGCAGCTGTTGCGCCCGCTCACGATACATCGTCATTTCAAGCTCGAACGTTTTTCGCTCGGCATCTGATCGCTGCCTGCGGCTCAATTTGCGAAGTGCAATGGCCTTGTCTATCGCGCGTTGAGCGCGGTCCAACAATTCCTGGGTCTTGGGACTGAATTGCTCTGTCACACAAGCACTCCCTGCTAGCAGGCGGGGGAGCGCTATGGCGTCTCTCGGTCAGCGGCGCCCGATACCGTGGTCGCTGATGGCAGCTAACGTATCACGAGCGCGGCGGAGGTCCTATTCAGGCGCCTGCAGGCCGGGAGACGCCAGCCACTCGCTCATGTGCGAGCCGGTTTCAGCTTGTCGGGCCTTGCGGATCAGTGCCTCGCGGGCAGCGCCCGGTGGAAGTGTGTTGGCTTTCTCGCGAAGTCGCTTCGCTTCCTCGGTAAGCCGTACTTCGAGTGGGGAGGATTGGATGATCCTGCGTCGTGGCGCCATGGTCATACTCCAGCCAATGAACTCGCGCCCAACGTACAATGATGGTTCCGGTTCCCGCAAATCAGGCACCTGTGATCGTCAAACGGTGAGAAGCGGGAGCTGGTCATGAATGACCATGTCACCGAGAGGGCAATATCTCGAACTGGCGGAGCGATATCGGGTGGCGCTGGAAACGGCCACGGACATCTTCACGCGCTACGACCTCGAAGCGATGGAACACAGTTACCGGACTAAGCGGACAGCGAACGGGCGCTCCGAAAATCTGGACGGATGGTCGATGCCCTGGACAAGCTCGGCAACGGGGACAAAGCAAAATAGGCCAATGCGGCGGGCGCTGACGTCCTGCGCTTGCGGAGGCTTTTGAGCTCCCTCCAAACCCTTGGCGCTCATTCTCTGCGCAACGCGACTTCTGCGCGATTTTTCAAGGCATTGGGGCGAAGTGGCCGCGCAGAAATTCGCAAGATTTCGTCGAACCTTTGAGCGTCGCGATAGACATACGAGTGTTGGGGGATTTCAGCGCCCAATGCCTAACGGACGCCGCCAAGCGATGATATTCCGCTTGCGCGGCGTTGCGCTTTTCGAAGGTTCAGTTCGTGGCGTACCAGCCGAGCGGAAACGGCAGGAACGGCCAGACCAATTGATTGTCGTTGGCGGCCTTCCGCGGCTCTTGCTCCGGCGTCTTCGCGAACAGCGGAAGCGGCGTCGATTGCAGCGCCAGGCGCAGGCATGCACATTGCAAATTCATCGTGGTCGCCCCAGCCCATCTATGTTTCTCAAAATTTATGTCGGCTTAAAATCACTGCGCGCTCTCAAAACGGCGCGCTCATTCTCAAATCGTTTGTTCATTCTAGAAAAATTGGCGCCGGCTTTCAACCTGTCTTGCTGCTCCGTCCCGAGAAGTAAGGTTGATCGGTTAGGTTAAGGACGAGCGATTGTTGCAGCAGGCTTGGCGATCGTTATCAGATCGGTACCGGCGCGCGACGGACTGCCCGAAATTCGTGTTCACACGAGATCACAGTTCGTCGCGGCGCTCGTATCCTGTGAGTTCTGCATCATGTCTTTCGATCGCAACCTCCGAACCGTCGGTCCGCAGGCGAGCTGGACGGAGATCTGGCACCTCTGGACCGTGCTTGTGCCGCGCCGGTCGATCAACGGGCAGCTCGTTTACGGCAGGGTCTGGCGCCGCCATGACGGCCGCGACTGGATCTACAAGAGATTCACCGAGTTCGACAGCGAAGCGGCGGCCTGAACGGCATTGCTGCTGACCGGCGCGGTATCGCTGCCGCCCCTTCAGGTAGCCTTTGCCGTTGCGGCTGCCGGCTTGGGCGGCGGCGGCTTCAGCGGCTTGTCCTGCTTCTTCGACCACGAGATGTAATAGGCCACCGTCGTCATGATCGCGATGCCGGCGACGCTGACGAAGATCTGCGCGAACAGCGAGCCCGAGCTCATCGACAACTCGAAATGGCCGACGAAGGACAGGAACACGCCGACGCAGAACACGGCGAGCGATTGCTGGCCGCAGACGATGATCGGATCGAACCCTTTCCATTCCAGGCCCGGCCAGTCCTTCGGCACGAAGCGGATCACCAGGATCACGATCACGACGAAGTGGATGAAGCGGTAGGGCGCGAGGTTGGTCTTGTCGTTCGGGTTGAACGCCGAGAACAGCCATTCCGGGAACATGCCGGCGAGGGTCGGGAAGCGGCCGGCCATGGTCATGACCAGCGCGAACAGCATGTAACCAAGACACAGCCACAACGTGATCGGCGCGTTGATCAGCGTCATCGAGCGCCGCGCGCCGCCCATGGCGCACCAGGCGCCGAACACGAACAGCACCTGCCAGCAATAGGGGTTGAAGTACCACTGGCCGGCCGGATAGGCGTTCAAGTTCAAGCCGAAATGGCGCGCGGTCAGCCACAGCGCGATGGACAGGACCATCGTCAGGTCAGGCTTGCGCAGCATGAACCAGAGCACCGGCGGAAACAGCCCCATCAACACGATGTAGAGTGGCAGCACGTCGAGATTGAGCGGCTTGAAGCGCAGGAACAGGCCCTGGCGCAGCGTCTCGGTGGCGTTGTCGACGAGACCGGCGACGTTGAACTCGTTGATCATCTCGGAATCGCCGAAGCGCAGCGCCAGATAGCTGATCGAGGCGATGTAGATCACGAACAGGATGATGTGGGCGACGTAGAGCTGCCAGACCCGCTTGGTCAGCCTCGTGGCGCCGACGAGGAAGCCACGCTCGAGCATCATCCGGGCATAGACGAAGGAGGCGGTGTAGCCGGAGATGAAGACGAACAGGTCGGCGGCGTCGGAAAAGCCGTAGTTGCGGGTCGTGATCCAGTTCACCACGTTGTCGGGGATATGGTCGAGGAAGATCGCCCAGTTCGCGATGCCGCGAAACAGGTCGAGCCTGAGGTCACGGCCCTTCTCGGGGAGCGTGGCGTTGATGTTCAGGAAGGCCATGCGACGGGAGCTTTCGGAGGGGACAGACAGGCTGATGTCAGCGAGGCAGTAGCGCCGGGCGGGATCCCGGCGCGGAACGCGGGTACGCAATTGTCACGGTGCAGCATAATGACTATACCCGTCGGCGAGCCACCCCGGGGGCCGGAATCACCGATTCAGTTCCCAAAAGGCGTCTCTATACTATGCCCGCGGTTTCCACCAACTGCTACCGTGACGCATCGAAATCGAACGAAAAGACGAACAAGAGGCCCGGACCATCCATGACCGCACGCATTTTCAAGCCCGCCAAGAACGCGATGCAATCCGGCCGGTCGAAGACCAAGGAATGGCAGCTCGACTACGAGCCCGAGCAGCCGCGCGCGGTCGAGCCGCTGATGGGCTGGACCTCGTCCGGCGACATGAAGCAGCAGATCACGCTGCACTTCCACAGCAAGGAAGAGGCCGTCGCCTATTGTGAGCGCAAGGGCATCGCCTACCAGGTGATCGAGCCCAAGGAGTCGGTGCGCCGGCCGGTTGCTTATTCCGACAATTTCTCGTTCCGCCGCGGCGAGCCCTGGACGCATTGAGGGGCGGTCGACGCGCCCAAGACTCTCGTCGTGCCCGGGCTTGTCCCGGGCATCCACGTTTTAGCACCCGCGCAAAAGCTTGGATGCCCGGGGCATAGGCGAGCGGAAGCGACGGCGTCCTTCGGACAGCTGTGCCCGGCCACGACGCGGATTCTTCCACCGTGCGGCCTCTTGGCACCAATTTCGCCGCGTGCTTCGCTGACGTGCATGACGGGCTCGTGGCGAGGTGGGTATGGCGGGGCGTGATCAGCTCGACGGCGTCGACTTGAAGATACTAGCCGAGTTGCAGCAGGACGGGCGGGTTCGCAACAACGAGCTGGCGCTGCGCGTCGGCGTGTCCGCGCCGAATTGCCTGCGGCGGCTGAAATCGCTGTTCAGCCGCGGCGTGATCCGGGCGGTGCGCGCCGTCATCGACGAGCGGCTGCTCGGCTACGAGGTGGTGTCGTTCGTCTCGATCCAGCTCGGCAGCCAGGCGCAGCCGGTGCTGGCGGCGTTCGAGAACTCGATATCAGCGATCCCGCGCATCCAGCAGTGCTGGCGGATTTCGGGCGACACCGACTATCTTCTCAAATGCGTGGCGCCGAGCGTCGAGAGCATGCGCCAGCAGCTGCTGCATTTCGCCGCGATGCCCAACGTGAAGAACGTCCGCAGCTTCCCCGTGCTGGGCGTCGCGAAGGACGTGCCGTTGCCGCTGCAGGGGATCGCGGCGGCGGGATAGGCAGCATGACAGTCCGCGGTTCTGCGCACTGAAGCGTGGCGAATAAATACCTCGTGGCGCATCCTTCGAGACGCCCGCTTTGCGCGGGCTCCTCGGGATGAGGCCTTGTTTGGCGGCGAAATGTCAGAACCTGGTGAGGAGCGCCGCCTCGCGGCGCGTCTCGAACCATAACGCCCGCGTCTCACCGGTACCGGCCGCGAAACTCGCGTGGGGACGCGCCGGTCCACGTGCGGAAGGCGCGGGAAAAGCTCTTTTCGTTGCGGAAGCCGGCGATCTCCGCGATCCGCTTGATCGGGGTGCGCCCGCGCATCAGCTCTTGCTTGGCGAGCTCTAACTTTGCCTCTTCCTTGAGATCGCGCAGCGAGGTTGCCTCCTCGCGCAGGCGCCGATGCATGGTGCGGGTGGAGAGCGCGAGTTCTCTCGCAACATCCTCGGCGCCGAGACTGCGTCCGCGCGCATTGCGAAGCACGCGGCGGACGCGCTCGACCAGCAGCCGGTCGCGCCGATAGGGCAGCACGGTCAGCCGCAGCGCACCCTTGAGCATGTTGTCGAGATCACTGGCGCTGCGCGTGAGCGGCAGCGAGAGATAATGCTTGTCGAAGATGATGCAGGCGTGGTCCGCATCGAAGCGGATGGTCCGGCAAAAGATGGTCGGATAGACCGAGACATGGCCCGGCTCCGAGTAAGGGAATTCCGCGGCGCGGAGCGCAATTCTGGAATCGATCGCCCAGCAGGAGAAACCCAGGACATAGCGGAGCAGGGTGACCAGGCAGAATTCGCGCAACGGTCCGAGGTCGCGCAGTTCGCGGATGGAGACGACCGCGGTTTCCTCGCCGACCGCGAGATCGAGCAGCACGTCCTCGGTGAGGAGGCGATGATGCCGGCACCAGCGCTTGAGCGCGACCTCCAGCGTCGGGGCCGTGATCGAAGCGCGGCAGAGCATGCCATAGGTGCCGAAGGGCAGGCGCCGCGAGAACCAGCCGAGCGCCTCGTCATCGAGCTCGCGCATCGCATGGCCCGCCAGGGCCTCGAATTGGCCGGCTGTGACCCGGCCACCCGGAGAATTGACCAGGTCTGGCGCTACCTGACCCCGGCTCAGCGCCTCGGTCGGATCACGGCCGTAGCGTTCGTAAGCGGCAACGACGCCGCGGACGAAGGCGGCAGGGGTCACGGCGCGGCGCGGGATCGCGGTTGCGACTTGAAAGGGCATCGGAAATCCTTCGGGAAAATCCTCGCCAAGTTTGGCGGAAAATGCAACCTTTTCGACCGCAGAAGGGCCCTGATGCCGCTAGGTTCGGTCCCCAAAACACGGAGGAATCGCCTTGAACATCCCGAGCATCGATTTCGATCTGGGCGAAGACATCGGCATGCTGCGCGACACGCTGCGCGCTTTCGTGGAGGCGGAGATCGCCCCGCGCGCCGCCGACATCGAGAAAGCCAATCTGTTCCCGGCGGACCTCTGGAAGCGCCTCGGGGACCTCGGCCTGCTCGGCATGACCGCGCCGGAGCAATATGGCGGCTCCAACATGGGCTATCTCGCCCATATCGTCGCCATGGAGGAGATTTCGCGCGGCTCGGCTGCCGTGGGGTTGTCCTATGGCGCCCATTCCAACCTTTGCGTCAACCAGATCCGCCGCAATGGCACCGACGCGCAGCGGCAGCGCTACCTGCCGAAGCTGATCTCCGGTGAGTACGTCGGCGCGCTCGCGATGTCCGAGCCGGGCGCCGGCTCCGACGTCGTCTCGATGAAGCTGCGCGCCGACAAGCGCGGCGACCGCTATGTGCTCAACGGCTCAAAGATGTGGATTACCAATGGCGGCGATGCCGACGTGCTGGTGGTCTATGCCAAGACCGATCCGGAGGCCGGCCCGCGCGGCATGACCGCGTTCCTCATCGAGAAGGGCTTCAAGGGTTTCACCCACGGCCCGCATCTCGACAAGCTGGGCATGCGCGGCTCCAACACCTATCCGCTGTTCTTCGACGAGTGCGAGGTGCCGGCAGAGAATGTGCTGGGTGAGGTCGGTGGAGGTGTCAAAGTTCTGATGTCCGGCCTCGACTACGAGCGCGCGGTGCTCTCCGGTGGCCCGCTCGGCATCATGGCAGCCTGCATGGACGCAGTGGTGCCCTACATGCATGAGCGCAAGCAGTTCGGGCAGCCGATCGGCGACTTCCAGCTGATGCAGGGCAAGCTCGCCGACATGTATTCGACCTGGCAGGCCACGCGCGCCTATGTCTACGCCGTCGGTCGCGCCTGCGACCGCACCGATCATGCGCGCACCCTGCGCAAGGATTCCGCTGCCGCAATCCTCTATTCGGCCGAAAAGGCGACGTGGATGGCGGGCGAGGCGATCCAGGCGCTGGGCGGCGTCGGCTACACCAGCGAATTTCCGGTCGGCCGTCTGTGGCGCGACGCCAAGCTCTACGAGATCGGCGCGGGCACCTCGGAAGTGCGCCGCATGCTGATCGGTCGAGAACTGATGGCCGAGACGGCTTAAAACCTTCACGAAATTGGAATCAACATGCCGCTCCATTCCAGCATCGATACGTCTTCATCAGACTTTGCGCGCAATTCCGAGGCCATGCGCAGCCTCGTCGCCGACTTGCGCGAAAAGCTGAGCCAGGTCGCGGGTGGCGGCGGCGAGGTTTCGCGCAACCGCCACACGTCGCGCGGCAAGATGCTGGCGCGCGAGCGCGTCGACCTCTTGGTCGATCCCGGCACCGCGTTCATGGAGCTGTCGCCGCTTGCGGCCTATGGCCTCTATGGCGGCGACGTGCATTCGGCGAGCGTCGTGACGGGGTTGGGGCGCATCTCGGGCCGCGAATGCGTGATCGTCGCCAACGACGCAACTATCAAGGGCGGCACTTATTATCCCATGACCGTGAAGAAGCATCTGCGCGCGCAGGACGTGGCGCGGCAGAATAATCTTCCCTGCGTCTACATGGTCGATTCCGGCGGTGCCTTCCTGCCGCTGCAGGACGAGATCTTTCCGGACGAGCGGCATTTCGGCCGCATCTTCTACAACCAGGCGCAGATGTCCTCGCAAGGCATCCCGCAGATCGCGATCGTGATGGGCTCCTGCACCGCAGGCGGCGCTTATGTGCCGGCGATGTCGGACGAGAGCATCATCGTGCGCAATCAAGGCACCATCTTCCTAGGCGGGCCGCCGCTGGTGAAGGCCGCGACCGGCGAAGTCGTGAGCGCCGAGGAGCTCGGCGGCGCCGACGTGCATTCGCGCCAGTCCGGGGTGACCGATCATTACGCCCAGAACGATGCGCACGCGATCGGCATTGCCCGCCGCATCGTCGGCACGTTCAAGCCATCCGTGCGGCCGAACCTTAACATGCATCCGTCGCGCGATCCGCTGTTTGCGGCAGAAGAGATCTACGGCGTGGTGCCCGTCGACGGACGCAAGCCCTTTGACGTGCGCGACATCATCGCGCGCGTCGTCGATGGTTCCGAGTTCGACGAATTCAAGAAGCTCTATGGCACGACGCTGGTGTGCGGCTTCGCCCACATCTGGGGTTTTCCGGTCGGCATCATCGCCAATAACGGCAT
This sequence comes from Bradyrhizobium sp. 197, assembly GCF_023073375.1. NCBI lineage: Bacteria > Pseudomonadati > Pseudomonadota > Alphaproteobacteria > Hyphomicrobiales > Nitrobacteraceae > Bradyrhizobium > Bradyrhizobium sp. 197. The sequence continues at coordinate 142,153 of NZ_JADPJJ010000100.1, forward strand.
TCTCTTCAGTGAAAGTTCGCTGAAGGGCGCACATTTCATCGAGCTGTGCTGCCAGCGCGGCATTCCCCTGGTGTTCCTGCAGAACATCACCGGCTTCATGGTCGGCAAAAAGTACGAAGCGGGTGGCATCGCGCGTGATGGTGCGAAACTCGTGACCGCGGTCGCGACCGCGTCGGTGCCGAAATTCACCGTGGTGATCGGCGGCTCCTACGGCGCCGGCAATTACGGCATGTGCGGCCGCGCCTATAGCCCGCGCTTCCTGTGGATGTGGCCGAACGCGCGCATCTCGGTAATGGGCGGCGAGCAGGCCTCGATGGTGCTGAGCCAGGTCCGCCGCGACAATATCGAGGCCAAGGGCGATAGTTGGTCCAAAGAAGACGAAGAGACATTCCGCAACCCGATCCGCGCGCAATACGAGAGCCAGGGGCATCCATATTATGCGACCGCGCGGCTCTGGGACGACGGCGTGATTGACCCGGCCGACACGCGCCTCGTGCTCGGCCTTGGCCTCTCGGCGGCGTCGAATGCGCCGATCGAACCGACGAAATTCGGCCTGTTCAGGATGTAATGCGATGGACCGCTCAAAGCTCTACCGCCGTTTTCGCACGCTCCTGATCGCCAACCGCGGCGAGATCGCCTGCCGCGTCATCCGCACCGCGCGCGCTATGGGCCTGCGCACGGTCGCCGTCTATTCCGAGGCCGACCGGGACGCGATGCATGTCGCGCTCGCCGACGAAGCCGTGCTGCTCGGGCCCGCACGCGCCCGCGACAGCTATCTCAATGTCGAGCGGCTGATCGAGGCCGCGCGCAAGACCGGCGCGGAGGCGATACATCCCGGCTACGGCTTCCTGTCGGAGAATGCCGAATTCGCGCAGGCGTGCTTCGATGCAGGGCTCGTCTTCGTCGGCCCCACCGCCGGGATGATGACGGCGATGGGCTCGAAATCCGGCTCCAAGGCGCTGATGGAGAAGGCCGGCGTGCCGCTGGTGCCCGGCTATCACGGCGAGGCCCAGGACGATGCAACGCTGGCGAAGGCCGCGGACAACGTCGGTTTTCCCATCCTGGTGAAGGCCTCCGCCGGCGGCGGCGGCCGCGGCATGCGCATCGTGCGCTCGGCGGACGAGCTCGCGCCTGCGATCGTCAGCGCCAAGCGGGAAGCAAAAGCCGCGTTCGGCGACGATCGCATGCTGATCGAGAAATATGTCGATAACCCGCGGCACATCGAGGTGCAGGTGATCGGCGACAGCCACGGCAATCTGGTGTCGCTGTTCGAGCGCGAATGCACGTTGCAGCGCCGGCACCAGAAGGTGATCGAGGAAGCGCCGTCGCCGACGCTCAATCCTGCGCAGCGCGAGGCGGTGTGCGCCGCGGCGCGAAAGGCGGCGGGGGCCGTCAACTATGTCGGCGCCGGCACCATCGAGTTCGTCTCCGACGGCAAGGACGTGTTCTTCATCGAGATGAACACCCGTCTCCAGGTCGAGCATCCCGTGACCGAGCTGATCACCGGGATCGATCTGGTCGAATGGCAGCTGCGGGTCGCCTTCGGCGAGGCGCTCCCCTTGAAGCAGGACGAGATCCGCTTCAACGGCCATGCGGTCGAGGCACGCGTCTACGCGGAAAACCCGACCAAGAATTTCATGCCGTCGGTCGGAAAGCTCTCGACATGGCGGATGCCCGCCGAGACCGGCGGCTTGCGCATCGACGCCGGCTATCGCGAGGGCGATACGGTGTCGCCGTATTACGATGCCATGCTGGCAAAAATGATCGCCTGGGCGCCGACGCGGGATGTCGCGATCGAGCGGCTGAACCGCGGTCTGGAAGAGTCCGACGTCCGCGGCATCGTCACCAACATCCCGTTCCTCTCGGCCCTGATAACGCATCCGAAGGTGCGGGCGAATGCGATCGACACCGGCTTCATCGAACGCGAGCTGGCGGTTCTGACGCAAGCCTCGCCGGCACCCGGAGAGCTCGAGCTCTGCGCCGCCGTCGCCGCTGTGATCAACGACGAGCGGCAGGCTGCGCAAGGCGACGCAAATTCGCCGTGGCAGACCTTTGGCTGGATGCCGGTCGGCCGCCGCCAGCGCAACTTTGCGTTTCGCGCCGGTCATGGTGTCAGTCATGGGCCCGAGCAGAAGGTCACGCTGAATTATGGCAGCGGACCATCGACGCTGGTGATCGGCGGACGCGAGCTGGCGTTTGCGATCGCGCCCCGGGACGGCGGCTTCGACCTGACGCTTGACGGCGTAAAAACGTCGGTCGCGGCCGTGATCGACGGCCACGAGCTGTATTTGCGCACGCGCAACGGCCGCTTTGATCTGCATTTGGTCGATCCGTTCGGCGGCGAGACCGAGGAGCAGACCGGCGCGGACAAGATCGCGGCGCCATTGCCGGGCACGGTCGTCGCCGTGCTGGCGGAGGTGGGTGCCAAGCTCGAGAAGGGCGCACCGATCCTGACGCTGGAAGTGATGAAGATGGAGCAGACGCTGCGGGCGCCCTATGCCGGCGTGCTGAAGTCCGTCAAATGCAAGGTCGGCGATATCGTCCAGGAAGGCGTCGAGCTGGCCGTGGTCGAGCCTTTGGAAGAGTGACATGAGCGACCAGGTCCGCATCATCGAAATGGGGCCGCGCGACGGCCTCCAGAACGAGAAGACGGCGGTCAGCGTCGAGGCGCGCATCGCCTTCATCGAGGCGTTGGTCGCGGCCGGGCTGACCACGGTCGAAATCGGTGCCTTCGTCTCGCCCAAGGCGATCCCGCAGATGGCAAGCTCGGATGCCGTGCTGCGCGGCGTGAGCCATTTGCTGGGTGCCGAATTCCACGTGCTGGTGCCGAACGAGAAGGGCTATGACGCCGCGCGCGCGGCCGGCGCGAAAGTCATCTCGGTGTTCGCGGCGGCCTCCGAGGGATTTTCGCGGGCCAACATCAACTGCACGGTCGCGGAATCGATCGAGCGGTTCAAGCCGGTACTGGCGCGCGCCAAGACTGATGGTGTGAAGGTGCGCGGCTATATTTCCTGCGTGCTGGGCTGTCCGTTCGACGGCGAGATCAAGCCGAAAGCAGTCGCCGATCTCGCCAACGCGCTGTGGGCGCTCGGTTGCTACGAAATCTCGCTCGGCGACACCATCGGGGTCGGCACGCCTGATAAGGCCAAGGAGATGTTACGCGCGGTCGGCGCCAACATTCCTGCCGACAAGCTGGCGATGCATTTCCACGACACCTACGGCCAGGCGCTCGCCAATCTCTACGCCGGCCTGGAGCAGGGCGTCCGCGTCATCGACGCCGCCGCCGGCGGCCTCGGCGGCTGTCCCTACGCGCCGGGCGCGACCGGTAACGTCGCGACTGAGGATGTCGTCTACATGCTCGAAGGCATGGGGATCAGGACTGGCGTGGACATGGACAAGCTGCTGGCGGCCACGAACGCGATGAGCGGCGTGCTCGGCAAGCCGCCCGTGAGCCGCGTGGCGTCCGCGCTGAACGCGAAGAAGAGGCGCGTCGCTTGCTAGTTCTCCGTCATTGCGAGCGGAGCGAAGCAATCCAGAGTCTTTCCCCGGCGCGATTCTGGATTGCTTCGCTCCACTCGCAATGACGGGGGGAGAGAGCGTCACCTGCTCCCGTCCGGCCCCATCACCAGATCCGGCAGTGCGGTCGAGATCCCCGGCACGAAGCACAACAGCAGCACTGCAAGCATCATCAGCAGCACGAAGGGCAGGGTGCCCCAGATCACCTCGCGGAGCGGGATGTCGGGCGCGACGTTGCGGATGACGAAGATGTTGAGGCCGACCGGTGGATGGATCAGCCCCATCTCCATCACGATGGTCATGACCACGCCGAACCAGATGATGTCGAAATTGGCGGCGCGGAGCGGCGGCAGGATGATCGGTGCGGTCATCAGGATGATCGAGACCGGCGGCAGGAAGAAGCCGAGCACGACGACCATGACGAGGATCGCGAACAGGAGGCCCCAGCGCGGCAAGTGCATCGCGACGACGGATTCGGCCGCCGATTGCGAGATGTGCAGATAGCTCATCACGTAGGAATAAAGCAGCGACATGCCGATGATCATCATCAGCATGGTCGATTCCCGGATCGTCGACTTCAGGATGGGCGCAAGGTCGCTCGGCCGCCACACACTGTAGATCGCCGCGATCAGCGCCAGCGCCAGGAGGCCGCCGAGGCCGGCGGTCTCCGACGGCGTGGCATAGCCGCCATAGAGCGCGATCATGACGCCGGTGAGGAGCAGCACGAAGGGAATCACGCGCGGCAGCACGCTGAAACGTTCGGCGAGCGTGTACTCGTCGCGGGCGAGGATCGCGGCCTCCGGTCCGCCGTTCTTGTAGATCGCTTCGGCCGCGGCATATTCCTGGCGGAAGCGGATCACGGCGTAGGTGCCGAACAGCGAGACCAGCAGCAGGCCGGGCCCGATACCGGCGAGGAACAGCCGTCCCAGCGACTTTTCGGCGGCGACCGCAAACAGGATCATGGTAATCGAGGGCGGCAGCAGAATGCCTAGCGTGCCGCCGGCGGCGATGATGCCCGCGGCAAAACCGCCGGAATAGCCGCGCTTGCGCATCTCGGGGATGCCGGCCGAGCCGATCGCCGAGCACGTCGCGGGCGAGGAGCCCGCCATCGCCGCGAACAGGGCGCAGGCGAACACGTTGGCGACGCCGAGGCCGCCGGGCACGCGGTGCAGCCAAGCGTGCAGGGCCGAGTAGAGATCCTGGCCCGCGCGTGACTTGCCGATCGCGGCGCCCTTCAGAATGAAGAGCGGGATCGACAGCAGCGTGATCGAGGCCATTTCCTCGTAGACGTTCTGCGTCACCGTATCGAGAGAGGCGGCCGGCATGTAGATGCCCATGAACACGACCGCGACTGCGCCGAGCGCGAACGCAATGGGCATGCCCGAGAACATCACGACCAGCGTCGCAATGCCGTAGGCGAGGCCGATACCGAAAACGCTCATGGACGCCTGGCTCCTGCGAAGGGCAGCGCAAGCTGCACGATGATCTGGACGCAGAGCAGACTCATGCCGAACGCCATCAGCGAATAGGGGATGGCCAGCGGCGGCGACCACATCGAGTTCGAGACCTGGCCGTCGACATAGGCTTCATGCGCCAGCGTCCAGGATTTCCAGGCGAAGAAGGCGCAGAACAGGAACGTCACGGCATCGACCAGCCAGAGCCTGATCCTGTTCGCGAGCGGCGAGAGCAGGCCGACGAAGGCCTCGATGCCTATGTGACCGCGGTTCTGCTGCACATAGGCGGCCGTCATGAAGGTGGCGCCGACCAGCAGGAACACCGCGGCCTCGTCCTGCCAGTAATTGGCGGCCTTGAACAGAGCGCGGCTGAGCACGCTGTAGCTCAGGATGGCGCAGGCCGCGATCAGTGCGATCGCGGCGAACACGACGATGATGTTGTTGAGGACGGCGAGACCGCGATCGATCGCCGCCGCAAGGCCGGTCCTTGCGGCAGCGTTTGCCTGGTCGTCACGATCCGGAAGCGGACCGTGGCTCATGCAGCGACGTCGGTAGCGAGCTTGAGCAGGTTGGCAGCGGTCGCGGTCTTGGCGCCGTAGTCCTTCCAGGCGGTATCGCGGGCGATGTCGCGCCACTTGCCGACGGTCGCGGCATCGAGCACCGAGACCTTGGCGCCGGCCTTCTCGTAGACCTTGGCGACCTCGACGTCGTCGTCCTGCGCGCCCTTGCGGCCGAAGGCTTCGAGCTCGGTGCCGACCGCGAGCAGGACGTCCTGCTGGTTCTTCGGCAGCTTGTCGAAAATCGCCTTCGACATCATCAGCGGCTCGAGCATGAACCAGTAGGACGCGCCTGCGCCCGAGGTCAGCGACTTCGCGACCTCTTCGAGGCGGAACGAGATCAGGCTGGTGGATGAGGTGATGCCGGCATCGCAGGCGCCGGTCTGCATCGCCGCGTAAATTTCGTTCGAAGGCACCGACAGCACCGAGGCGCCGGCGGTCTGCAGCACCATGTCCATCTCGCGTGAGCCGCCGCGCACCTTCAGGCCCTTGGCGTCCTCAGGCGACACGATCGGCCTGGAGCGGCTGGCAACGCCGCCGGCCTGCCAGACCCAGCTGAGCAGGATGATGCCCTTGTCGGCGAGGAAGTCGGTCAGCGCCTTGCCGACCGGCTCCTTCTTCCAGCGCATGCCCTGGTCGTAGGTGGTGACGAGGCCCGGCATCAGGCCGATATTGGTCTCCGGCAATTCGCCGCCGGCGTAGGGCATCGGATAGAGGCTGATGTCGAGCGCGCCCTTGCGCATCGCGGAGAACTGCGCGTTGGTCTTGATCAGCGAGGAGTTCGGATAGATTTCAGCAGCGATGTCGCCATTGCTGCGCTTGGCGACTTCGGCGGCGAACATGCGGCAGAGGCGGTCGCGGAAATCGCCCTTGTCGACTGTGCCGCCCGGGAATTGATGCGAGATCTTCAGCGTAGTCGCGGCATGCGCGGTACCGGTGCTGAAACGGAGAATGGCGGGTGCGGCGACGGCGGTCGCGATCAGGTGGCGGCGCGTGAGCATGGTGTTATCCCCTTGAACTGTTTCTTGGATGGTTCTTGTTTGCTGTGATTTTCAGTTGGTCTTTGAGACTGCGCTGAGGCCCATCCTAGCCGGTCTTTCAGGCAATGTTCTCTCATCTGATAGTTCGAGACCCAATGCCGCGGCAAGTGCCGGGTATGTTGCGTTGCACACTTTCAATCCTCGTGTGTACGCCGAACGAAGGGCGGCGACGGCGCGCAGAAATTTATCAGCGTCCGCGTAACAACGCCCCGTGGCAATCCGTCGAGATCAGATAGCGGCGTCCGTCGCTGACAAGCATCATCTCGAAGGGAAGACCAGTCATGACCATTCGTACCCGCATCGCGCTCGGCGTCTCGGCGGCCGTTCTCTCGCTCGGCCTCGCGATGTCGCCGGCCGCCTTTGCTCAAGACAAGATGGGCAAGGATGACGGTATGATGAAGAAGGACACGATGTCCAAGGACGGCATGAAGAAGGACACCATGTCCAAGGACGGAATGAAGAAGGATACGATGTCGAAGGACACGATGTCGAAGGACGGGATGAAAAAAGACGACGGGATGAAGAAAAACTGATCTTCAGTCGTCATCGGGCGTTTGCGGAAAGGCAAACGCGCGCCCAAAAACTCCGGGGTGGTCACGTGGACCGCCCCGGATTATACTTCAGCTCAAATTCAAATGAACGTGACTTTGCGAAACGTGGCCTGCGAACGTTACTTGCGCTTGGCCTTGCGGGCGGCGTAGCGAGCGTCGCGCCTGGCCTTTTGCTCGGCCTCGGCTTCAGCCGCCTTCGCGACGGCTTCTTCGGCTTCGCGGGCGATCCGCGCGGCTTCGAGCACCGAGGCTTCTTCCTCGTGACGCTTCTGCTCGGCCTTCTCCGCCTCGCGCGCAGCCTTCGCCTCGGCCCGCTTGGCCGCGAGGGCCTCGCGCTCGGCACGCTTCGCCGCGACCGCGGGATCGTCGATCCCGGGCTGCGACTTGAATTTGTTCAAAAGATTTTTGCGTGCTTCCTGCGCGGCCTTTTGCCGGTCGGAGAAGCCTGGTTCCCTGAATCCACTCATCGACGAGCCTTGTCTTCCTCGCTTCCGATCCTACATCACTTCGGTTGGTACGTCGGCTGGGCATAGCAGGCGCCACGCGACGCAGAAGCCTTTACATCGCCGCGCGTCGCGACGCCACCCATAAATTGCAGCCGATCAGGCAGACGAAATATCGCCACCCCCGACGATGCCTCGTAGCCCGGAAAAACTGCCGAATTGTGATGTCCCTCATAGGGGGCCACGCGGAGCGACGCCTAGCGTCCGCCCGATACGCGACGGAGCACGGGTATGAGGATCTTCCGACTGAGCCTGAAGGCGCTCGCGATTGCCGTGACGGTGGCAGCCCTGGTCGGTGCAACGCTACTCCTCGGCCGTCCGCAGCCGATCGAAAGTGCTGTTCTGGGCGCGGATTGGGAATGCACCCAGACCGCGTTTGTGCTCACGAGCTGCGCGCGGGTCCAGCACACGATCCCGGCGGTCGAAACCTCGCGCAAGTATGCGATCCGGCCGACCCGGGGCTGAACTGGCGAGGCTGAACCGGCGAGGCTGAACTGAGAAGGCCGAGCCGGAGCCCGCGCGGGATGTGACGCCACGTCGCAGAGCTGATAAAGCCCGCGTGCCCGAGCGACCAGGTAGCCATGTCCAGCCCCGAGCCCAAGCCCGAACTTAAGCCTGAACTCCAGCCCGAACCGGGTGGGAAGCCCAAAACCCGGCCCAAGCCTCGATCCGGTGACAGCCGCCGCGGCGCCGTCGCCGGCTTGATCATCGCGATTGTGATCCTCGGAATCGGCTGGTGGCTTGCCCGCGATCTCACCTCCGCCAGCAAGATGCAGGATTGCCTGATGTCCGGGCGAAGCAACTGCAATGTGATCGAGCCGGCGCGTTAGAAGCACTCCAGCGCGACCCGCGCGAACGAAAAATGCCGTGATCTTAATCATTTGTAACGGGACTTAGCCGACCGAAGCAGGTCAGTTATGTCAGCCGGCATCAGCTCAGCGCCAGGCGAATCGTCTATCGCGCCAGGCGCCACGGCCGTTAACGGCAATCGAGAGAGTAGGGGGTCAAGCACGCATGAGTGCGTCCAGCCGCATGAAGATCATCATTCCCTTGGTTTCGGCCATGTCGTTGCTCGCCGTCTCGGCGCAGGCTCAAGACGCCCGGCCGCCAAGAGACTCCGCCCAGCCATCGGCCGGGCCGGGCGCCGGTGCGCCGCCGCAGAACTCGCGTAAGGGTCCGGCGCCGCAGCAGGCGGCACGGCCCGGGCCACAGCCCGGCGGCCAGCCTCACGCCGGCGGTCCTGGTCCTGGTCATGCAGGTCCAGGCCTTCCAGGTCCTGGCCCGCGCAATGCCGGCGGTCCACCGCCCGGACGCAATTACGCCAGGGGTCCCGCACCGGCGCGCGATTGGGGCGGACACGCCTATCGCGGCAATGTCGCCTGGGATGGCGGACGCTGGCGCCATGAAGTCCATAACGGCCGTTCCGGCTGGTGGTGGGATGTCGGCGGCGTCTGGTATTATTATCCGCAGCGGATGGCCGGCCCGCCGGGCTACATTTCGGAGGACTATTACGACGACGTGCCGGTAGCCTATGCCCCGCCGCCCGTCGCCTATGAACCTCCGCCACCGGCCGATCCCGGCGCAAGCGCGCTTGGCGGCGCCATCGTCGGCGGCGTGCTGGGCGGCCTGATCTCGGGCAACGCCTCGGGTGCGGCCGCAGGCGCCGTGATTGGCGGCGCCACCGGCGCGATCGCCGGCGCCACGGCTGCCTCGCGTCCCGGCTACTATCTGGCCCAGGGCAACTGCTATTACCGCTATCCGAGCGGCCAGTATGTGCGGGCCGATCCCCGCGCCTGTTACTGAGACCCCAAGCGAGATCTGAAACGAAGAGGCGGGCAAAAAGCCCGCCTCTTTTTCGGTTTGGCGCTGGCCGAGAATTGAGAGAGACTGATCGTCCCCCGGGTCAGGATACCAGCCAGTTGAAGAACGCGATCGCGGCCCAGACCAGACCTGCGATCCAGGCCAGCATCACGATGCCGATGGTCGCAAGATATGCGATGCCGAGCGGGTCGGATCTTTCGCGTTGCGTCGGGGCGGCAACTTCGGCTGCGGCTTCTTGTGTCATGACGGGAAACACCTCCCATGCCTTCTCGCTCTCCTGGGAGCGATGAAGGCTGTTTAGCGGAGACGCCGGGCGCAGGCTGTGACGCACTTCACAGTTCGGTCTGTGTGGAGCGGCCTCTCGGCTTCGCGCGGCATATCCCTGGGGTGGGTGGTAACCCCGCAATCATCCGGACGAAATTGCCATGCGCTTGTCCAGATCGTCCGGCTAGTCTGGGCCCCATGTGTACCAAGTACGATCCACAGCACGAAGCCGAGGCGGCGATGAAGCGCGCCGTGGCAGCCGACGGCCCCGACCGGCAGCGTCTCATCGAGCTGGCCCTGGCCTGGCATCAACTCGCCCGCGACCGGCGCGAGGATGGGGCGGCCTGAGCGGACGCTCTCACGAGAAAAGCCCGTGTGCATACGAAAAACCCCGCGCTCGGGGGGACAAGCACGGGGCTCTCCAGGGCCGATCGGGGCTGGCAGATCGGCACCATTCAATATTCAACACGCTATTCAACACGCTGATCGCAGGTTCGTTCCGCGTCCCTCAATTCCATCCTCTCGGGATCATCAAGGGCGGCCGGGAGGAGCCGGTTGTGGTTCGCCGTAGGAACGTCCGTTCCCCGCCGGCGTTGAGCGGCCATGACCGACCCCGAATTACGCGCACAGTCCTTCGAGATTGCCTGGAAATATCTCGACCACTCCGGCCTGCTCACCGGTGAGCACAGGGAGGCGGCCCAGTTCATCCTGAACAGGATCGACCGCATGATGCTCCGCGGAGAACGGCGAAGATTGCTACTGTCAAACGCCGCGATCGATGCCTACCGGTTGCGGCCCGTGCTCGTGACGTTCGACGCCTGAGGCGAGCCGACGAAACGTGGCGTTAAGACTCGTTCCGAAGGCGATTTCCTGATCGCGATTCTTTTCAGAGAACGAAGCAGAGCGAGACCGTGAACAAACAAAAAGCCCCCGAAGGGGCTCACTGTTTCAGGCGGCTTCCGACTTCGGCACCGCGTCGGCATTCACCGAAAGCTTGACGACATCGCCTTCAACGGCACCGACATATTTCGTGTCGATGTAATGATGATGGTCCTTGTGACCCTCCGGGCTGTCCTTCCGCGTCAGCTTGATGCGGTTGCCCTCGACGCGATCGACGGTGCCGACATGGGCGCCGTCCTTGCCGATGATTTTCATACGCTCTCTGATTTCGCTCATGTTGTTCTCCTTATGCAGCATTAACAGCGAGGACCGGTCTTCGTTGCAAAGCGGCAGTCGTGGTAGGACCCAGCGCGCCTCCGAAACGTTGAACGGCAGTTGCACTTTTCGGGTCCGCATGGAGAGCATTGAGGCCTATCTGGAACGGAAGCACAGGGAGATCAGGCTGTTGAACGATTGCCTGAGTCATCCGGTGCATCTCGCATGTCCGCGATCTGTCGACGACGTCATCAAGTCCAAATTCCGGGTCACGGCGGCGCTGCGGGCAGAGCACGAGTTGCATCAGTGGAAGGCCACGGAGACGGCCTGGTCGCACGCGGCGCCTCCCACCAGCGGCCCATTCACGTTCAGCTACGACTACCAGCGCGCCGACCTTAAGGTACGCGGTCCGTCATTTTATCAATGCGGCCGCACCGAACAGGCGATCTACACTGCCTCGGGCATGGCCGCGATCTCGGCTCTGCTGCTGGCCTCGACGCGGGTCATTGGCAAGGCCGATATTCTGGTGATGCCGGGCTGCTACGGCGAGACGATCGAGTTGATCGAACGCCTCGTTCCGCATTTGCGGCTTGTCACCTTGAAGCTGCCGCTCGGCGATGCGTTGGCGCGGGCGGGCTCGCAGCGGATTCTGCTGCTGGATTCATGCGTCCCGGCCGGCGCGTTCGAAGCGGCGCTTCGCGTTGATCCATCCGCGCTCGATCTGCTGGTTTTCGATACGACATGTTTTGCCGGCGGATCGGGCCGCATCCGGCGCGTGCTCGGTTGGGCCCGGCGATACGGAATCCCCGTCGTGATGGTGCGAAGCCATACCAAGCTGGATTCGCTCGGGGCGGAATATGGCCGGCTCGGTTCTGCGGCTTTCGTCAGACCGGGCGAGGGCGCGAACGCGTCGTTCTGCGCGCGCCTGGCGCGGGAAACGAGCGAGGCCGTGCGCCTGCTCGGCGGCGCGGCGCTCCCGGCGCACTTTCCGCCCTATGTGGGCACCGCCGCTTATTGGAGGCTGACAAGACAACGCATCGCCGCGATGCTGCGCAACGGCCGACGCATGCGCCGATACTTTGCCTCCGAATTGGCGCAGCTTTCAGCGGAGCTCCACTTTACCCACGGCCTCTATGTCACGCTGCGCGGCCAGCGTCCGCTCGACCAGGCCAGCGCGCAGCAAGCCGCCGAAGACATGAGCCGGGACCTGAGCGGGAAGGGATTTCCGATCCGCCACGCCGGCAGCTTCGGTTTTGATTTCGCCGCGACGGAGTGGTTTCACAACGCGACCACGGGTGAGTACAGCGTGCGGGTGGCGGTGCCCGATTTGCCGACGGAGCTGTGGGATGAGCTTGGCGCGGCCATCGCCGCGTGGTGGGCGTCGAGTCAATGACGGCTTGAAGATGAGTGAAAGAAGGGTGTCAGGTACGGCTGAGTTCGTTACTCTGGACCAATGACCGACCGGTCGGCCGATTTATTGCCGCGCCTGAATCAATCGGTCGCCAAGCATGCTTCCAAGGCCGGCTTCTGGTGGCCGCGACCCGCCCATGCCTGGACGGCGAAGGCGAGCTGATACTGACTCACCGCCGTGCCCGCGATGGAAGCCCGCGCCGTCTCGATTCGTTTTGTGATACCGCTGGAGCTCACGACGCCTGCGTCGATTGCCAAATACGACATTGCGATTACAGCCACCGCAGATGCGATCGCCATTCTCGTCCACTCGGATAGCGGCATCGGAGTCCTTATCGAGCTCAATTCGCCCGGCGCGTAGATAAGGCTGATCTGGCCGGTTGAAAGTTCGGGGCGACGATTCCCACGCATTCGTGAAGGACGATGGATCGGCAGCTGCGCCGCCTTGCGCTGCTTGGCGGGCGCTGTCGCCGATGTCCCGGGTCTTGGAGACTGGCGATCCCGGCAGGAATCGAACCTGCAACCCTCAGAGTAGAAATCTGATGCTCTATCCAGTTGAGCTACGGGACCGTTTGAGCCGCCCTGGTTTGGGGCCAGCTGTTCATCTACCATGCCATTATGAAAAATATCGTCTTTAGCCAAGCCTGAACCGAACCGTTTTCCTCGAAGCCGCGACAAAGCGGAACGGTGGGGTGTCAGGGTGCCGGGTTGAGCGGCAGCGGACTGGACGATGGATCACATCGCCGGGAACGCTGACTAGCTTCCGGGACACGGCCGCCGGTCGACTGGTCCGGTATTGCTGCGCCATCAGGACGGCGTGCGCGGCGGTATCTCGATCAGTCTCCTCTGGGCTTGCCTAGTCATGGCGAATACGACGATTTGCACCTTTGGTTCCATCGCCTTGAGTCCGTCACCTTTCCGCGCATTTCATGCGACAAGCGGCGTTCGTCCGCGATTTCCGGGAGTCCATCCATGATCGGTCTTGTTCGCGCCGTCACACTCTGCGCCACGCTGGCGTTCGGCCTTAGCGTAGCGCAGGCCGCCGACAAGGCCTTCAAGCGCGACGATCTCGCCGATTCCGCGATCAAGCTGGAGGCGCAGATCAAGGGCGAGGCGGGGCCGGTCGCCAAGACCGGCGCGAGCTTGCGCACCGACGCCGATGCTGCCTTCCGGCGCAACGACTATCGCACCGGCCTGTTGGTGCTCGGCCAGATCGCGGCGACCGCGCCGGAGGATGCCGGCAACTGGCTGCGCCTGGCAAAAGTCATCTTCCAGATCACGCCGAAGAGCTCGAGCGAGCAGACCTTCCTGCTGGAGCGCGCCTCGACCGCCGCCTACATCGCCTATCAGCGCACCGGTAATCCGGGCGAGGAGGCCGACGCGCTCGCCGTGCTCGGCAAGTCGCTGTCCGAACGAAAACTATGGCGGCCGTCGCTGGATGCGCTGCGGCTTTCGCTCGACATGCGCGAGGTCGCCGACGTCCGCGGCCAGTATGAGAAGATGCGCGACGAGCACGGTTTTCGGCTGCTCGACTACACCGTGGACTCGGACTCGGCGAGCCCGCGCGCCTGCTTCCAATTCTCGGAGGAACTGGCGAAGCGAACCGATTTTGCGCCGTACCTCGCGCTGGCGGGCCAGGACAAGCCGGCACTGTCGGCCGAGGGCAAGCAGCTCTGCGTCGACGGGCTGAAGCACGGCGAACGCTACAACATCAATCTGCGCGCCGGCCTGCCGTCCACCGTGAAGGAGGGCCTGCCGAAATCGGCCGAGTTCAACGTCTATGTGCGCGACCGCAAACCGTTCGTGCGCTTCAACAGCCGCGCCTATGTGCTGCCGAGGACCGGCCAGCGCGGCATTCCCGTGGTCAGCGTCAACACGCCCGCGGTCAATATCAACGTGTTCCGGATCGGCGACCGCAATCTGATCAACACGGTGGTGGACAGCGACTTCCAGAAGACGCTGTCCAAGTATCAGCTCAGCGACCTCGGTGGTGAGCGCGGCGTCAAAGTCTGGACCGGCGAGCTCGCGACCGCGATGATGCTGAACCAGGACGTCACCACGGCGTTCCCGGTCGATCAGGCGCTCGGCGAACTCCAGCCCGGCGTCTACGTGATGACGGCCGCGGCCAAGGGACCGGGCTCGGACGACGACTACCAGCTCGCCACCCAATGGTTCATCGTTTCCGACCTCGGCGTCGCAGCCTATTCCGGCAATGACGGCATCCACGTGTTCGTGAATTCGCTGGCGTCCACCGACCCGGTCGGCAAAGCCGAGGTGCGGTTGGTCGCGCGCAACAACGAGATTTTGGCGACGCGCAAGACCGACGACAGCGGCCATGTGCTGTTCGAGGCCGGGCTTGCGCGCGGCGAGGGCGGCCTGTCGCCGGCGATGCTGACGGTCACGGGCGAGAAGGCCGACTATGCCTTTCTCAGCCTGAAGACCTCCGCCTTCGACCTGTCCGACCGCGGCGTTTCGGGCCGCGCGGTGCCTGCGGGCGCCGACGCCTTCGTCTATGCAGAGCGCGGCGTCTACCGCTCCAGCGAGACCGTCTATCTCACCGCTCTGCTCCGCGACGGGCAGGGCAATGCGGTCACCGGCGGGCCGATGACCCTGGTGATCGAGCGCCCTGATGGCGTCGAATTCCGCCGCGCTGTGGTGTCCGACCAGGGCGCCGGCGGCCGCACGCTGGCCGTGCCGCTCAACTCGGCCGTGCCGACCGGGACCTGGCGGGTGCGCGCCTTCACCGACCCGAAGGGCTCCTCGATCGGCGAGACCACCTTCATGGTCGAGGACTACGTTCCCGACAGGATCGAATTCGACTTGTCTGCCAAGGACAAGCTGATCAAAGCTAACGCTCCAGTGGAGCTTAAGGCGGACGGTCATTTCCTCTATGGCGCGCCGGCCTCGAGTCTGGCGCTCGAAGGCGACATGCTGGTCGCGCCCGCATCGGAACGTCCGGGCTTTGCCGGCTACCAGTTCGGCGTCGCCGACGAAGAGACCACCTCGAACGAGCGCACGCCGCTGGAGAACCTGCCCGAGGCCGACGCCAACGGCGTTGCAACCTTCCCGGTCACGCTCGACAAGCAGCCGGCCTCGACGCGTCCCCAGGAAGCGCAGATCTTCGTCCGCATGGTCGAGACCGGCGGCCGCGCCGTCGAGCGTAAGATCGTGCTGCCGGTCGCACCCGTGGCCGCCATGATCGGCATCAAGCCGCTGTTTGGCGACAAGAACGTCGCGGAGGGCGACAAGGCCGAGTTCGAAGTCGTGTTCGTCTCGCCCGCGGGCGAGAGGCTTCGCCGCGACGGCCTGCGCTACGAGCTCCTGAAGATGGAGTCGCGCTACCAATGGTATCGCCAGAGCAATTATTGGGAATACGAGCCGGTCAAGTCGACGTCGCGCGTCGCTGACGGTGACGTCACCGTTGCCGCCGACAAGCCGTCGCGGATTTCGCTGACGCCGCAGCCAGGCCGCTACCGGTTGGATGTGAAGTCGAACGACGCCGACGGCCCGGTGACCTCGGTGCAGTTCGACGTCGGCTGGTATTCCGACGGCAGCGCCGACACGCCGGACCTGCTGGAGACCTCGATCGACAAGCCGCAATACGCTTCGGGCGACTCCATGACCGTGTCGGTCAACGTCCGCAGCGCCGGCAAGCTGACCGTCAACGTGCTCGGCGATCGCCTGCTGACGACGCAGACCATCGACGTCAAGGAGGGCACCGCGCAGGTGAAGCTCCCGGTCGGCAAGGACTGGGGCACCGGCGCCTATGTGGTGGCGACGCTGCGCCGTCCGCTCGATGCGGCCGCGCAACGCATGCCGGGCCGCGCGATCGGCCTGAAATGGTTCGGCATCGACAAGCAGACCCGCACGCTCCAGGTGAAGCTGACGCCGCCGGCGCTGATCCGGCCGAATGCGATGCTGAAGATCCCGGTCAAGCTCGACGGGCTCAATCCGGGTGAGGACGCCAAGATCGTCATCGCCGCGGTCGATGTCGGCATCCTCAATCTCACCAATTACAAGCCGCCGGCGCCTGATGACTATTATCTCGGCCAGCGCCGCCTGAGCGCGGAGATCCGCGATCTCTATGGGCAACTCATCGACGGCATGTCGGGCACGCGCGGGCAGATCAAGTCCGGCGGCGACGCCGGTGCCGCCGAGCTCCAGGGCTCGCCGCCCGCGCAGAAGCCGCTCGCGCTCTATTCGGGCATCGTCACCGTTGCCGCCGACGGCACGGCAGAAGTGAGCTTCGACATTCCGGAGTTCGCCGGCACCGCGCGCGTGATGGCCGTGGCGTGGACCGCGACAAAGCTCGGCCGCGCCAACACCGATGTGGTGATCCGCGATCCCGTGGTGTTGACCACGACCCTGCCGCGCTTCCTGCTCAACGGCGACCACGGCACGGTCAATCTCGAGATCGACAATGTCGAGGGGCAGGCCGGCGATTACGTCATCAACGTGAAGACGGGTGGCCCGGTGAAGATGACCGGCAATCCCGCAACCACGGTGAAGCTCGCCGCCAAGCAGCGCAATTCGTTCACGCTCGCCGTCGACGCGACCGCGGCGGGGCAGGCGACGCTCGACGTCGACATCAAGGGACCGAATGGCCTGGCGCTGGCGCGCCACTATGCGCTCGACGTCAAGGCGGCAACCCAGGTGCTGGCGCGGCGCTCGATCCGGACGCTGGCGAAGGGCGAGAGCCTGACGCTGACCTCGGACATGTTCGCCGATCTCGTGCCGGGCACCGGCAGCGTCTCGGTCTCGGCGAGCCTGTCGACCGCGCTCGATGCGGCGACGATCCTCAAAGCGCTCGACCGCTATCCCTATGGCTGCTCGGAGCAGATCACCAGCCGCGCCATGCCGCTGCTCTATGTCAACGAGCTCGCTACGGGCGCGCATCTGGCCATGGATACCGAGGTCGACCAGCGCATCCGCGACGCCATCGAACGGCTGCTCGCGCGCCAGGGCTCGAACGGTTCGTTCGGCCTGTGGTCCGCCGGCGGCGACGACGCCTGGCTCGATGCCTACGTGACGGACTTCCTGACCCGGGCCCGCGAAAAGGGCTTTGTGGTGCCGGATGTCCTGTTCAAGACCGCACTCGACCGCATTCGCAATTCGGTCGTCAACGGCAACGAGCCGGAGAAGGATGGCGGCCGCGACCTCGCTTACGGTCTCTACGTGCTCGCGCGCAACGGTGCTGCGCCGATCGGCGATCTCCGCTATCTCGCCGACACCAAGCTCTCTAACCTCGCGACGCCAATCGCGAAGTCGCAGCTCGCGGCCGCGCTCGCGCTGGTCGGCGACCGCAACCGCGCAGAACGGGTCTATGGCGCAGCCCTCGACAGCCTTGCGCCCAAGCCCGTGCTGGAATTCGGCCGCACCGATTACGGCTCGCAGCTCCGCGATGCAGCAGCGCTGGTGTCGCTTGCCAGCGAAGGCAACGCGCCGAAGGCGACGCTGACGCAGGCGGTGACGCGGGTTGAGACCGCGCGCGGGCTGACGCCCTACACCTCCACGCAGGAGAATGCGTGGCTGGTGCTGGCGGCGCGCGCGCTCGCCAAGGAGAACCTGTCGATGGAGGTCGATGGCCAGCCGGTCAAGACCGCGCTCTATCGCAGCTACAAGGCCACGACACTGGAAGGCAAGCCGTTGAAGATTACCAACACCGGTGACGCGCCGGTGCAGGCCGTGATCTCGGTGTCGGGCTCGCCGGTGACGCCCGAGCCTGCGGCATCGAACGGCTTCAAGATCGAGCGCAACTTCTTCACGCTCGACGGCAAGCCGGCCGATATCAGCAAGGTCAAGCAGAACGACCGCTTCGCTGTTGTGCTGAAGATCACCGAGGCGAAGCCCGAGTACGGCCACATCATGGTGTCCGACTATCTGCCGGCCGGTCTCGAGATCGACAATCCAAAACTGGTGTCGTCGGGCGACAGCGGCACGCTGGGCTGGATCGAGGACGGCCAGGAGCCCGAGGATACCGAGTTCCGCGACGACCGCTTCACGGCGGCCGTCGATCGGGCCTCGGATTCCAAGGCGGTCTTCACGGTGGCTTATGTCGTGCGTGTGGTCTCGCCCGGCAAATACGTGCTGCCGCAGGCCTATGTCGAGGACATGTACAATCCCTCGCGCTACGGTCGCACCGGGACGGGCACCGTCGAGGTGCGGGCGGCGAAGTGAGTGATGGCGAGATGAGCGATGTGGTGAGAGACCATTTGGATGGCCGGGATAAGCCCGGCCATGACGGAGCAAGGGGCAGGGGCCATCGCCTCCTCTCCGGCCTCGCGCTCACGCTCATCCTCGCCGTCGTCGGCTTCGTCGCCTGGGTCTACTCCCTCGGCCCGCTGCCCTTCGACGAAGCCCGCCAGGTCTCCACCACCATCGTCGACCGCAACGGCAAGCTGCTGCGAGCCTATGCGATGGCGGACGGGCGCTGGCGGCTGCCGGTCGAGACGAAGGCGAACGTCGATCCGACTTATCTAAAGCTGCTGCTTGCCTATGAGGACCAGCGTTTTTACGCCCATGACGGCATCGACCCGCTGGCGCTCGGGCGGGCCGCATTACAACTCGCCACGCGCGGCCGCATCGTCTCGGGTGGATCGACCATCTCGATGCAGCTCGCACGGCTGATGGAGCCGCGGCGGCAGCGCTCGCTCTACGCAAAGCTGCGGCAGATGGTTCGTGCGATCGAGATCGAGCGGAGCTTGGGCAAGGAGCAGATCCTCGATCTCTATCTCGCGCTCGCGCCTTATGGCGGCAACCTCGAAGGCATTCGCGCCGCCTCGATCGCCTATCTCGGCAAGGAGCCGAAGCGGCTGTCGCTGGCTGAGGCCGCGCTGCTGGTCGCGCTGCCGCAATCGCCGGAGACCCGCAGGCTCGATCGCTATCCGGATGCGGCGCGCAAAGCGCGTGACCGCGTGCTCGACCGTATGGTCGAGGAGCATCAGATCAGCCTCGACGACGCGACGCAGGCCAAGGCCGTGCCGGTGCCCAAGCTACGCAAGCCGATGCCGATCCTGGCGCCGCATGCCTCCGATGCGGCGCTGGCGACGGTCAAGGACGCGCCCGTCATCAAGCTGACGCTCGATGCCAACCTCCAAAAGGTGCTGGAGTTGCTGGCGCGCGACCGCGCCATTGCGCTGGGGCCGAACATCTCGGTCGGCATTATCGTGGTCGATAACGAGAGCGGTGACGTGCTCGCCCGCGTCGGCTCGGCGGACTATTTCGACGAGCGCCGGGCAGGGCAGGTCGACATGACCCGTGCCATCCGCTCGCCGGGCTCGACGCTGAAACCGTTCATCTATGGGCTCGCCTTCGAGGACGGTTTTGTTCATCCCGACAGTCTGATCGACGATCGGCCCGTGCGCTTCGGCTCCTACGCGCCGGAAAATTTCGACATGACGTTCCAGGGCACAGTGCCGGTGAAGAAGGCGCTGCAGATGTCGCTGAACGTGCCCGCGATCGTCCTGCTCGACCGCGTCGGCGCGAGCCGGCTGGCATCGCGGCTGCGCCAGGCCGGCGGCAATCTGGTGCTGCCCAAGGACGAGGCGCCGGGACTTGCCATGGGCCTTGGCGGTGTCGGCGTGACGCTGCAGGACCTCGCCCAGCTTTATGCGGGGTTCGCCCGGCTCGGCACCACCAAGCCGCTGCGCGAGGTCACGACTGACAGGGACGACCGGGAGCCGCTGCGGCTGCTCGATCAGGTCGCGGCCTGGCAGGTGGGCAATGTGCTGCTGGGCACCCCGCCACCGGAGAACGCGGCCCACAACCGCATCGCCTTCAAGACCGGCACCTCCTACGGCTACCGCGACGCCTGGTCGATGGGCTTCGACGGCCGCATGACCATCGGCGTCTGGGTGGGCCGGCCCGACGGCGCGCCGGTGCCGGGCCTGATCGGCCGGGTTGCCGCCGCGCCGATCCTGTTCGACGCCTTCGCCCGGACCGGCAAGACGCTGGTCCCGTTGCCGAAACCACCGAAGGGAACCCTGGTCGCCAGCAACGCGAAGCTGCCGTTGCCGTTGCGGCGGTTCCGCCCGGTCGGTGATCTGGTACGGGCTGGGGGCGAACAGGCTCTGCACATCCAGTTCCCGCTGAACGGCTCGCGGATCGATGTCGATCGCTCGGGTGGCGAGGGCGGTGCGGCCATGCCGGTCAAGGTCGCGGGCGGCGTCCTGCCCATGACCGTCATGGTTAACGGAACGGCGCTGGGCGAGATCGACGGACGGCGCCAGCGGCTGATCGATCCGCCCGGTCCGGGCTTTGCGCGGCTGACCGTCATCGACGCCACGGGCGCCGCGGACACAGTCGTCATTCGAATTCAATGACCCTGCCTCAAGCGGTTGTGGCAATAACGGTTTCAGCGTAAGCGGAACCAATGGCCGAGACCTACCCCACACCCCGTTTTGGAGCTCCCCGCGAGCCGAAATCCCCGGTGAATCCGGGTAGCCGGCTCGTGTCCATGTTCGACATCGCCACGGCCAGCCATGCGCGTGCGGTCGGCTTCCTTTTGGTTTGCGCGTTGCTGCTGTTCCTGCCGGGCTTCTTCACGATTCCACCGGTTGATCGCGACGAGGCGCGCTTTGCGCAAGCGACCAAGCAGATGGTCGAGAGCGGCGATTATGTCGACATCCGCTTCCAGGAAGACGTCCGCTACAAGAAGCCGGTCGGCATCTACTGGCTGCAATCGGCCGCGGTCGAGACGGCATCGGCGCTCGGCCTGCCGCGGGCCGAATTGCGCATCTGGGTCTATCGGCTCCCCTCGCTGATCGGCGCGATCGGCGCCGTGCTCATGACCTACTGGACGGCGCTCGGCTTCGTCACGCGGCGCGCTGCGGTGCTTGCCGCGCTCCTGATGAGCGCCTCCGTGCTGCTCGGCGTCGAGGCACGGCTCGCGAAAACCGACGCGATGCTGCTGTTCTGCGTGGTCGCCGCCATGGGCGCGATGGCACGGGCCTATCTGTCGTGGCAGCGCGCCGAGGACGAGACGCATCCGCCCTGGAGCTGGCCCGCGATCTTCTGGACCGCGCTCGCCGTCGGCATCCTGATCAAGGGCCCGTTGATCCTGATGTTCGCAGGCCTGACCATCGTCGCGCTCGCGATCCAGGACCGCGATGCCTCCTGGCTATGGAAGCTGCGTCCGCTCTGGGGCCTGATGTGGATGCTGGTGCTGGTGCTGCCCTGGTTCGTCGCGATCTTCTGGCGCGCGGGCGATGCCTTCTTCGCCGATTCCGTCGGTGGCGACATGCTGAGCAAGTTAGGCGCCCAGGAATCCCACGGCGCGCCGCCTGGACTGTACCTGGTGCTGTTCTGGATCACGTTCTGGCCCGGAGCGCCGCTGGCGGCGATGGCGGCGCCCGCAGTCTGGCGCGCGCGGCGCGAGCCCGGCGCGCAATTCCTGCTGGCCTGGCTGGTCCCGTCCTGGATCGTGTTCGAGGCGGTGCTGACCAAGCTGCCGCATTACGTGCTGCCGCTGTACCCTGCGATCGCGATCCTCACCGCCGGCGCGTTGGAGCGGCGTGTGCTGTCTTGGTCCTGGTTGATGCGCGGCTCGGCCTGGTGGTTCGCGATCCCCGTTGGCGGCTCGATCATCGCAGTCGTCGGCGCGGTGATGCTGACGCGGCAGCCTGCTTTCGTGGCCTGGCCGTTCATCGCGGCCTCGCTGATCTTCGGCCTGTTCGCCTGGTGGCTTCACGACAACAACCACGCCGAACGCTCACTGCTCAACGCGCTGGTCGCAGCCCTGATGCTGGCGGTCGTGGTCTACGGCATCGTGCTGCCGTCGCTGACGCCGGTGTTTCCGAGCATCGAGGTCGCACGCGCACTTCGCAACGTCACCTGCGTCGGGCCGAAGGCGGCCGCGGCCGGCTATCACGAGCCGAGCCTCGTCTTCCTGACCGGCACGCAGACGCTGCTCACCGACGGATCGGGCGCGGCGGATTTCCTGCGGCAGGGGAGCTGCCGTTTCGCGCTGGTCGAGCAGCGTTCTGAGCGCGGCTTCGTGCAGCGCGCCGAGGCGATCGGGCTGCGCTACAAGGTTGGCACGCGCATCGACGGCTATAATTTCTCGCAAGGGCGCGCGATCTCGATCTCGATCTTCCGCTCGGAAGGCACCGAGTAGGATGCCGGCGCCAACCGACATCGCGCCGCGCCCGACCTATTCCGCGCAATTGCTCGCGGTGTCGGGGCGCGCCCTGGCGCAACTCGTGCGTACGCCCTCGCATTCGCGCCGCGCCGAGGCCGCACGAAAGCTGGCGCGGCATTCGCTATGGCTCAGCGCGGCCGGCGCAGCCCTGGTCATCGTGCTGATGCTCGCGTTCGATCAGACCGAGATCCAGCTGATGCCGGCGCGTGGCGCGCCCGGCCTGTGGCCGATCCGCATCCTCACCGATTTCGGCAAGGACGAGTATGTGCTCTCGGTGCTCGGGGGTGCGCTGTTGGTCCTGGCGCTGGTTGCAGCGGGATGGCACGGGACCCGCCGCACGTTACTGCTCGGCCTCGGCACGCGGCTGCAGTTCATGTTTCTCTCTGTTGCCCTGTCCGTATTCGTCGCCGAGATCCTGAAATATCTCATCGGTCGCGGACGTCCGTTCGTCGGCGGCAAGGCCAATCCGTTCAACTTCATCCCGTTCGAGGGGACGGGGGCCTATGCCAGCCTGCCGTCGGGTCATGCGGTGACGGCGTTCGCGCTGGCGTTTGCGGTCTCGGCGCTGTGGCCGCGCCTGCGCGTGTTCATGTTCACTTACGCAATCGTGATCCTGCTGACGCGGCTGGTGCTGCTCGCGCATCACCCGAGTGACGTGGTGGCCGGCGCCCTGGTCGGCATGGTCGGCGCCATGGCGGTGCGCTACTGGTTCGCGGCCCGCAGGCTCGGCTTTGCCATTCGTTCTGACGGCACCATTGTGTCTCTTGCAGGGGCGGTCTCGGGCCACCTCAAAAGGGTTGCTCACAGGGCATCCGCCCCATAAAAGCGGCTGCCTGCCGGGACCGCCGGTTCCCGAGCCAAGCCCATTCCAACCACGAGCTTCGATTTGTCGTTCCAGCCTTCGGTTTCCATCGTCGTCCCCGTGCGCAACGAAGCCGACAATATCGCACCGCTGATCGCGGAGATCGGCACGGCGCTCGATAGCCGCTGGGCCTATGAGATCATCTACGTCAACGACGGATCGACGGATGCGACCGGCGACCGGCTCGCTGCCATCATGCAGCGGCGGGACAATCTGCGGCAGCTTCGTCATGCCAAATCGGGCGGTCAATCGGCGGCAGTGCGCAGCGGCGTGCGCGCCGCGCGCGGTGCCATCGTGGCGACGCTCGACGGCGACGGCCAGAACAATCCGGCTTTCCTGCCCGACCTGATCGCGGCGGTCGAGAAGGGTAGCAAGGTCGGACTGGCCGCGGGACAACGCGTCGGCCGCAAGGATACCGGCTTCAAGAAATTCCAGTCGCGCGTCGCCAACGGCGTTCGCAACGCGATCCTGAAGGACGGTACGCGCGACACCGGCTGCGGATTGAAGGCGTTCCGGCGCGAGGTGTTCCTGATGATGCCCTATTTCGACGGGCTGCATCGCTTCCTGCCGGCGCTGGTGCGCCGCGAGGGTTTTGAGATCGCCTATGTCGACGTGATCGACCGGCCGCGCCATTCCGGCGTGTCCAATTACGGTTTCTTCGACCGGCTGTGGATCGGCATCATGGATCTCGTGGGCGTGTGGTGGCTGATCCGCCGCAAGAAGCCGACGCCAGATGTGTCTGAGGTGCAAGCATGATCATCCAGTACGGTCAGGCGTTGAACAATTATCTCTACGACGTCTTCGTCGCCAAGTTCGATTTCTGGCTGGCGTTCGGCCTCGTCGCGCAGCTGTTCTTCACCGCGCGCTTCCTGGTGCAGTGGATCGCGAGCGAGCGCGCCGGCAACAGCGTGGTGCCGATGGCGTTCTGGTTCTGCTCGATGGGCGGCGGGCTGATGACGCTGGTTTATGGCGTCGTCAAGCGCGAGCCGGTCATCATCCTCGGCCAGGCGCTCGCGACCATCATCTATATCCGCAACATCATGCTGATCGTGAAGAACCGCAGCCGCGGCTCGAGGACGCTGGAGCGGTAGCTGTTTGTTGCAACCGCGGACAGGCGATTGCGTTGAGGAGAGCCCGAGAGCGTTGGCGGCGTTGATCTATTTCAGGTTGAAATGAAGATTACTGGCAGATTATAAGCGCCCTAGCAACGCTTGGACAGATTTTAATGGCGCGAATTCCATATGGCCTTGATTTGGGCCTGCCAGAGATGGTCGTAGCTCGGCTCGGTCGAATCGACGGCTCGGGCGAGGGGCGTTCTCGAACGTCTTACGAATTTGACGCGTTAGGGAGCCATATCTCCATAAGAGATCATGCTCGATATCTTGATTCCGGGAAGCTAGGCCTTGGCATCGAAGCTCTTCGAGTACTAACGACACCCAGCAGATTTGCATCAGTATGCGGGACTGAGCCCGAAGTCGGAGACTGGTTTACCTTTTCGTTTGTAAACAAGAAGCCGAAACAAGGCTTGCCGGTCTGGCGGACTCCGCTCGGAGAAGATGGTTTCGTCAATCTTGCGCGAATCTGGATAGTGCAGGGAGAAAAGTTCTCGGATGATCGCGGGTCTCATAGGCCACCTCGGCCACTTGGCGCCGCTACACCATCGAACCTGAATTGGGCGCACGGGATAAAGGCTGCCTCGCTTTTCCCCGCGTCAGCTATAAAGAGCCGCTCTGCAATCACGAATATCCTCTCCACAACGCTAGAATTCCGTCGGGTTAGTATTCGAGATGTTGGTCAGGCGAGTCACTCCTGCTTGCGTTCTGCGGGAGGGACCGTTGCCCTTTACTATGACGTGGGGTGGCCTCTTCCATTCAATCGCAGAACAGAGCCAAAGCAATTTTTCCCTGATCTAGGACGAGCACCTGTCGTGATTTCTCACTGGGACTGGGATCATCTGTGTTTTGGTTTGAAGAAAGCTGGAAGGCACCTCTTGGATTGCGATTGGATCGCACCGGTACAGAAATTGGGCCCTGGGGCGGCACGCATTGCACATATGCTGCACGCTAAGAAGCGGTTGCATTCTTGGGTGGGCGCTAACGTCTCGTTTAGCGGTGGACAGATTGGATACTGTTCAGCTGCGCCGAACGACGCGAACAATTCAGGTCTGGCGCTAAAAATCCAGCTCTCATCGAAGGCCTGTATCTTGCTGGTCGGAGATGCCGACTATCAATTCTTGCCGAATGCATTTTCCGGACAGTTCGATGGTCTAGTGGTTACCCATCATGGCGCAAGATTTGCCGGAGCGCTGAACACTGTACCTCGCCCTGCAACAGCCGATTCTACATGCGTTGTATCGGTCGGGCGTGGAAACACATACAAGCACCCGCATCCGGACTCGCTGCGACTTCATCGGAGTGCGGGCTGGAGTCGCATTGAAACGACTTCGGGATCGAGAGTACGAGTTAGGTCGGATAAACAATTTTACTAGCGCGAGTTCTTCCGCGTAGCTGACCTCGGGTCTGTGATCGCGCCCCCGGCATAGCGAGCGGCTACATAACATTAGCTAGCGCGGCAACGCCGACGCCGACGCCGCGCCCGACGCGGGCAGGGCGGCGGTATCTGCCTCGTGCCTGCGATAAGGCTCGCCCGCCGCGTCGAGCACGGGATAGGCGACCGAGCAGATGTGCGAATGGATGCGGCGCAAATCGCGCAGCACGTCGAGATGCAGCGACGTGGTCTCGAGGGTCTCGGGGCGGCCCTCGCGCAGGCGGTCGAGGTGGCGCTCGACTGCGGCAAGCTCGGTGTTGCGCAGCGCCGTCTTCTCGACCAGCAGCTTGCGCGCCTCGTTGGCGTCGCCCGACATGAAGATGCCGAAGGCGATGCGCAGCGAGTCCATCGTGCGCTTGTGGAAGGCGGCGAGCTCCTCGGCACCCTCGGGCGAGAACTGAAAGCGGCGCTTGATCTTCTTGGTGGCGAGTTCGCTCAGACTCTTGTCGATGATGTCGCCGATATGTTCCAGATTGATGGCGAAGGAGATGATCTCCATCGCCCGCCGGCCCTCGCTCTCGTCGAGGCTGCCCCGCATCAATTTCGTCACGTAGAGCTTGATGGCTTCGTCGAGGCCGTCGACGACATTGTCCGACTTAGAGACCTGGTCGACCAGCGCGCGGTCGCCGGTCATCATCGCCGCCATCACCTTGCGCAGCATCACCTCGACGAAATCGCCCATGCGCAAGGCCTCACGCGCCGCGTCGGCGAGCGCCAGTGACGGCGTCTCCAGTGCCGATTCGTCGAGATAGCGCGGCCGGGCCGGATCGTCTTCCTTGACGCGATCGGGCAGCAGCCGGGTCAGGAGACGCGACATGGTGTCGAGCAGGCCGATGAAGATGACGGCTGTGCCGACGTTGAAGGCGATGTGGAAGGCCGCCGTCATCTTGGCGAGATCCGGCTGCCAGGCATGCATGTGCTCGGCGATCGTGCCGAGGAACGGCAGTACCAGTGCAATCCCGATCACGCGGTTGACGAGATTGCCGACCGGCAGGCGGTAGCTCGCGGCATCGTCGCGCCTGGCGCCTTCGAACACGGGGTTGATGGCGCTGCCAAGATTGGCCCCTAACACCAGGGCCAGCGCAGCATAGGGCGTGATGAACTGCGAATACGCCAGCGACATGATCAGCAGCACGCTGGCGACGCTCGAATGTACCGCCCAGGTCACGAGCGCGGCGATGACGATGCAAAGCACGGGATCGCCCGTGATCGCCGACATCATGGCACGAACACCCGGCGCGTTCTCCGCGGGCGCCAGCGTGTCGAGCAGGATGTGCAGCGACAGCAGCATCAGTCCGAGGCCGATGAGGACACGGCCGATATCCTTGATCCGCGACCGCGGGCCGGCGCGGAAGGCGACGAGCCCGAACACGAACAGGACGGGTGCGACGGCCGCGATATTGAACGACAGCACCTGCACGATCAGCGTCGTGCCGACATTGGCCCCCAACATGATGGCGAGCGCGGCGGCGACGCTGACGAGGCCTTCGGCCGCAAACGAGCTGGTGATCAGCGCGGTTGCCGTACTGCTCTGGAGCAGGGCGGTGAGGCCGAGACCGGCGGCAAACGCGCTGAAGCGGTTGCTGAGCGCCTTGCCCAGCAGTCGCCGCAGGTCGGGGCCGAAGGCGCGCAAAATCCCGCTGTGGACCATGTGGAGGCCCCACAGCAGCAGCGCAACGCCGCCCATCAGATCGAGCAGAACCAACGTTCCCATGCTCCGAGTCCGGATTAGAGTCGATCGGTGAGGCTAACGCCAAACGCCAGCGGATCAAACCCCTTGTTGGCGCATCAGCGTTAACGTTTGCGTCGGTTGCACGTTCCCCCGGCGCGGGTTGACGCGTCCGCCGGCGCGCGATTGCCGCGTCCCGAGGCGCGATGCCTTGTGAGCAGGCTCACATTGCTGCCTTGAGGGCAGCGAAGCCGCGATCGAGATCGGCCTTGAGGTCGTCGACGCTTTCGAGCCCGATGTGCAGACGCAGCGTCGGGCCGCCCGGCGACCATTTCGTGGCAGTGCGATAGGTGTCGCAATCGAAGGGAATCACCAGGCTCTCGAAGCCGCCCCAGGAGAAGCCCATGCCGAAGAGCTTGAGCGTGTCGAGCAAGGTGTCGACCGCCTTCTGCGGCGCCGGCTTCAAGACGATGCTGAACAGGCCAGACGCGCCGGTGAAATCGCGCTTCCAGATCGCATGGCCAGGATCGGTCTCTAACGCCGGATGCAGCACGCGGGCGACCTCGGGACGGCTCGCAAGCCAGCGCGCCATGTCGAGCCCGGAGCGATGATGCTGCGCCAGGCGCACCGACAGCGTGCGCAGGCCGCGCAGCGCCAGGAAGACGTCATCGGGACCGGCGCAGACGCCGAGCAGGCGGATGCCTTCGGCGATCTGCGGCCAGGCCTTGGCATTGGCCGAGATGGTGCCGAACATGATGTCGGAATGGCCGCCGATATATTTGGTGGCGGCCTGCATGCTGATGTCGACGCCCTGCTCGAGCGAGCGGTGATAGAGCGGCGTCGCCCAGGTGTTATCGTCGATGACGAGCGCGCCGCGGGCATGTGCGACCTCTGCGATGGCACGGATGTCCGGCATCTCGAACGATTGCGAGCCGGGCGCCTCGACCAGCACCGCGCTTGTGTTGGGCTTGAACAGCTTGTCGATGCCGGCGCCGATCATCGGATCGAAGTAGGTGGTCTCGATGCCGAAGCGGGTGAGCATGCCGTTGCAGAAATTGCGCGAGGGCCGATAGACGTTGTCGCAGACCAGAATGTGGTCGCCGGCCTTCAGCACCGAGAGCAGGGTGGTGGAGATCGCCGACAGCCCGGACGGCACGATGCCGACCCCGGCGCATTGCGGCCCCTCCAGCGCCATCAGGGTCTCCTGGAACGCTCGGGTGGTCGGCGTGCCGTGCCGGCCGTACTGGAACTCGCCGCGATGAGCATGCAGGTCCTCGGCGGTCGGATAGAGCACGGTCGAGCCGTGGAAGACCGGCGGGTTGACGAACCCCTTCTGCGCCTTGGTGTCGCGGCCGGAGGTGACCAGCCGGGTCTCGGCGTGTTGTTCGGAGGGGTGCGAGGAATCCATGCGTCTGCTTTCAAAACCGCGTTTCCGCTCGGCGCTCGGCGCCTGACGGGACGGCCGGGGGCCGCCCTCGTTAATAACAGAACACAGAAGAGTCCCGTCAACCCCTTGACCCGGCTCGCCAGTCGTTCTGAGATGCGTACGTGCTATTCAGTCGCTGCATGTTGAGGGGCCTGCCGCGAGCTTCGATCCATCGCCTGACCGGGCCTTGCGCCACAGCCATAACGGCGGGCGCCTTTCGGCGGGGATTAAGGTATGGGCCTCCCGGGATCGGCGAGTGATCGGCAAGGTTTTCCAGCATGATTCTTGGTTTTCCAGCATGACTCTTGCAAGGCTGGTCTTGATACGGCTAGCCCTGGCAGAGACGATCCCAAAGACAACGTTCCAGACCTTGAGACGACTTTGAAAGGCCTAAAGCCCATGAAACGCGTAACCTTGGCTCTCACTCTTGCTCTCGCCGCCGGCCTGACTGCCCAAGCCGCCGATGCGCAAACGCTCAAGACCATCAAGGACCGGGGCATGCTGTCCTGCGGCGTCAGCCAGGGTCTGCCCGGCTTCTCCTCGCCCGACGACAAGGGCAACTGGACCGGGCTTGACGTCGACGTCTGCCGCGCGATCGCCGGGGCGATCTTCAACGATCCGACCAAGGTCAAGTACGTGCCGCTCTCCGCCAAGGACCGCTTCACGGCGCTGCAATCCGGCGAAGTCGACGTGCTGTCGCGCAACACCACCTGGACCATCTCGCGCGACACCTCGCTCGGCGCCAACTTCACCGGCGTGACCTATTATGACGGGCAGGGCTTCATGGTGAAGAAGTCGCTCAAGGTGAATTCTGCGCTCGAGCTCAACAGCGCCTCGGTCTGCGTCCAGACCGGCACCACCACCGAGCAGAATCTCGCCGACTACTTCAAGGCCAACAACATGAAGTACGAGGTGATCGCATTCGGCACCAACGACGAAACGGTCAAGGCCTATGAGGCCGGACGCTGCGACGTCTTCACCACCGACCAGTCGGGCCTGTACGCCAACCGCCTGAAGCTTGCCAATCCCGGCGATCACATGGTGCTTCCGGAAATCATCTCGAAGGAGCCGCTCGGACCGATGGTGCGCCACGGCGACGACCAATGGTTCGACATCGTGAAATGGACGCTGTTTGCCATGATCACCGCCGAAGAGCTCGGCGTGACCGCGAAGAACGTCGACGAGAAGGCGAAGCTGGAAAATCCGGAGATGAAGCGCGTCCTCGGCACCGACGGCAATTTCGGTGAGCAGCTCGGCCTGACCAAGGACTGGGTGGTGCGCATCGTGAAAGCCGTCGGCAATTACGGCGAAGTGTTCGACCGCAACGTCGGCGCGGGCTCGCCGCTCGCCATCAATCGGGGTCTCAACAATCTCTGGAACAAGGGCGGTCTCCAGTACGCGCCGCCGATCCGCTGATCCCGCTTGACCCACTGGCAGCGGCGATGAGCACCGAGGCTCGCAAACCGCCGCCCCAGATCGCGCTGAAGATCAGGCGCGTGCTGGGCGGCAAGACAGGCTGGAACGGCATCGCCGTCCAGTTTGCCTTCGCCGCGGTCCTGGGCTGGATTGCCTATGAAATCGTCTCCAACGCCCGCGCCAACCTCGAGAACCAGCACATTGCCGCTGGCTTCGGCTTCCTCGGGAACAATGCCGGTTTCGATGTCAATCAGACACTGATCTCGTATACCGGCTCGGACACGTTCCTGCGCGTGTTCGTGGTCGGGCTTCTCAACACGCTCGTGGTCTCGGTGGTGGGCATCGTCTTTGCTACCCTGATCGGCTTCATCGTCGCGCTGTGCCGGCTGTCGCCCAACTGGCTCGTGGCGCGCGTCGGCGAGCTCTATGTCGAGGTGATCCGCAACCTGCCGCTGCTATTCCAGATCCTGTTCTGGTACCTGGCGGTGCTCGCGGCCTTGCCCAATCCGCGGCAGAGCATTTCGCTGTTCGGCATCGCCTTCGTCAGCAATCGCGGCCTCGTCATTCCCCGCCCGATCGGCGAGAGCGGCTTCGAGGCGTTCCTGGCGGTGCTGGTATTCGGCATCGTGGCTTCGCTGGCGTTGCGCGTCTATGCGCGCCGGGCGCTGTTTCAGCGGGGACAGATGATCCGGATCTGGCCTTATGTGCTGGGCCTGCTGTTCGGGCTGCCGCTCGTCACCATGCTGATATCAGGTCTGCCCTTCACCTTCGAGTTGCCGCAGCTCAAGGGCTTCAATTTCGCGGGCGGCTCGCGGATCATCCCCGAGTTCGTGGCGCTGACATTGGCCTTGTCGACCTATACCGCCGCCTTCATCGCCGAGATCGTGCGCGCGGGCATCCTCTCCGTCCACAGCGGACAGATGGAAGCGGGATCGTCGCTGGGCCTGAGCCGCGGCACCACGCTTCGCCTGGTCGTCGTGCCGCAGGCGATGCGCGTCATCGTTCCGCCGCTGACCAACCAGTACCTCAATCTCACCAAGAATTCGTCGCTGGCCGTCGCGATCGGCTATCCTGACCTCGTCTCCGTGTTCGCCGGCACGTCGCTGAGCCAGACCGGGCAGGCCATCGAGATCATCGCCATGACGATGGGCGTCTATCTCCTGATCTCGCTGATCACCAGCGCCATCATGAGCGTCTACGGTTGGCGCGTCAGCCGGAGTCTCGGCGCATGAGCGATATCGCCTCGCCCAGCTTCGTCCGCCAGGACCTTCTCGATGAGCGCCCCGCGCCGGTGAAGACCACGGGCTTCATCGGCCTCGTGCGGACGCGCCTGTTCAACTCGCCGACCAACGTCCTGCTTACGATCGTCGGCGCCTTGCTGCTCTGGTTCACCATCATTCCTTCCGTCAGGTTCCTGGTGGTCGATGCAGTCTGGACCGGCAAGGATCGCACGGCCTGCCTCGCAGAGAACGCCGGCTTTGCGGTCGGCGCCTGCTGGCCCTATATCCAGGCCAAGCTGCCGCAACTGATCTACGGCTTCTACCCCGAGGCCGAACGCTGGCGGGTCAACCTCACGCTCGTCCTGGCGGTGGTCCTGTTGTTGCCGTTGCTCATTCCGCGGCTGCCGTCGAAAGGCCTGAACGCCGGCCTGTTCTTCTTCGCGTTTCCAGTGGTTGCATTCTTTCTGCTGCACGGCGGCGGCATCAAGGGATTTGGCCTGAGTTCGACAGCCGACCTGCTGCAATTGTTCGACGACAGCATCATCGGCGCCGGGCAGGCTCTGCTCGGTCTCGGCAAGACATCCGCTGCCGCGCCGCTGTTGTGGGTCGTCGGCAATTTCATCGTGCTTGTTGGTACTGCGATCTACTGGCTGATCTTTCCGCTGACCTGGCTGCGCGACCAGCTCCAGGGGACAGGCCAGTCGGTCTGGGTCGATTTCGCCATCACGGCCGCGATCGTCTCGCTGATCGCCTTCGTTCTCGGCGGCGGCGTTCGCACCGGCGTGCGGGCCCTGACATCCAGCATCGCGATCTTCGTCGCCATCGCGATCGTCATCGAGCTGATGGGGCTCGATCACGGCGGACTGCCGATCGTCACGACGAATTTGTGGGGCGGGCTTCTGGTGACGCTGGTGGTCTCCGTCACCGGCATCGTCACCTCGCTGCCGATCGGCATTGCGCTGGCGCTTGGGCGACGCTCGACCATTCCGCTGATCCGGATATTCTCGATCGCCTTCATCGAGTTCTGGCGCGGCGTGCCGCTGATCACCGTGCTGTTCTTCGCCACCTACATGCTGCCGCTGTTCCTGCCCGGTAATTTCACGGTCGACGGTCTCGTCCGCGCGCTGATCGGCATCGCGCTGTTCACAGGCGCCTATCAGGCCGAGAACGTCCGCGGCGGGCTGGCCGCGATCCCGCGCGGGCAGGGCGAGGCGGCTGCGGCGCTGGGGCTGTCCTGGTGGAAGACGAGCTCGCTGATCGTGCTGCCGCAGGCGCTGCGCCACGTCATTCCGAACCTCGTCAACAGCTTCATTTCGCTGTTCAAGGACACTTCGCTGGTCTCGATCGTGGCGCTGTTCGATCTCCTGGGCTCGCTGCGGGCGTCGTTCTCGGACCCGAAATGGTCGTCGCCGTCGACCGCGTTCACCGGCTTTGCCTTCGCCGGGATCATCTACTTCATCTTCTGCTTCGGAATGTCGCGCTACTCGCTCTTCGTCGAACACCGCCTCAACGCTCACCGCCGCAACTGATCGAGCTCACCATGTCCGACTCCATCGTCAAGATTTCCGGCCTGAACAAATGGTACGGCGAGTTTCACGTGCTGCGCGACATCGACCTCGAGGTCCGCAAGGGCGAGCGCATCGTGATCTGCGGCCCGTCAGGCTCGGGTAAGTCGACGCTGATCCGCTGTATCAACGCGCTGGAGGAATTCCAGGAGGGCGAGATCGTCGTTGACGGTATCGAGCTCGGGCCGAACCTCAAGCACGTCGACGCCGTGCGGCGCGAAGTCGGCATGGTGTTCCAAAGCTTCAACCTGTTCCCGCACCTGACCGTGCTGGACAATTGCACGCTGGCGCCGATCTGGGTGCGCAACATCCCCAAGAAGGACGCCGAGGAGGCGGCGATGAAGTTTCTGGAGCGGGTCAAGATCCCGCACCAGGCCAACAAGTTTCCGGGGCAGATGTCCGGCGGTCAGCAGCAACGCGTCGCGATCGCCCGCGCGCTGACGATGAACCCAAAGGTGATGCTGTTCGACGAGCCGACCTCGGCGCTGGACCCCGAAATGGTCAAGGAGGTGCTCGATACCATGGTCGACCTCGCCGAGGAGGGCATGACCATGCTGGTCGTCACGCACGAGATGGGCTTTGCCCGCGAAGTCGCCAACCGCGTGGTGTTCATGGACGCCGGCCAGATCATCGAAGCCAACACGCCCAACGAGTTCTTCGCGGCCCCGCAGCACGCCCGCACAAAACTGTTCCTGAGCCAGATCCTGCGCTGAGCACCTGCGATCCGGTGGCCTCGCCGGTCTAACTGCCCCGCCAGCCTGGCACCATGCGAATCGGCTAGCCTCTTTTCGGGCCATCCTCCGGAGAGAGACTTTGCAGAGCAGCGCCGGCGCGCGCGCATTCCAGAACGCGCGATTGCAGAAGAAGTTGAAGAAGCAGGCGGACGCGGTCATGTCCGTCGCGGTTCAGGCGCTCGGACAGGGCAGATATGCGGAGGTTGAGACGCTCTGCCGTCAGATTCTGACGGAGGTTCCGGATCATTTCGACGCCGCACACCTGCTCGGCCTGCGCGCGTATGATGGCGGGCGGCTCGACGAGGCGCAACAGCTGCTCGAGCGCGCGATTGCGCTCGATCCGCGTTCGCCCGATGCCCATGGCAATCTCGGGGCCGTGTATTTCAATCTCCAAAAATTTCAGGACGCCCGCGCATGCCAGGAGAAGGCCATTGCGCTGAAGCCGAATTCTCCGATCGCTCTGACCAATCTCGGCAATACGCTGCTGCACATCGGCCTCGGCGAGCAGGCGATCGAACTGCACGAACGCGCTATCAGGCTGAAGCCGGACTATGCCGATGCATTCTGCAATCGCGGCATGGCGGAGCTGATCAAGGGCCAGTTCGAGCGCGCCAAGGAGAGTTTCGATCGCGCTCTGGTGTTTCAGCCGCGTCATGCGGAGGCGATCGCGGGCAAGGGCATGGTGTGCATCGAGCTCCGGCACTACGAAGAGGCGGCCGCCGCAATCGCAGCAGGGCTCGCGATCAAGCCGGATTCACCGAAGATTCTCGCGCAGCGCGGTCGGCTCAATCTCGATCTGTCGCGGCTGGAGCAGGCGCTCGCTGACTTCGACGCGGCGCTGGCGCTTTCGCCAAGGCTCGAAGTGGCCTTGCAGGGAAAGGCGCAAGTCAACATTCTCAAGGGCAACACGGCGGAGGCGATGGCGGCCGTCCAGACATTGCTCGAGGGAAATCCGCGGTCCGACATCGGAATTGCGCTTCTGGCTTCCTGCTATGCGAGTCAAGGAGAGATCGCGACGGCGCTCGAGCATCTCGACGCTGGGCTGGCAATCGCGCCGGACTATGCGGACTTGATCGGGCGCAAGATCTTCCTTCTGGACTATCTCCCAGACGCCGATTTTGCGGTCCAGCAGGCCGCGCGAAAACATTGGTGGGACGTGATCGGCGCCAAACTGCCGCAGCGGGCGTTGTCGCCTCGTAAGCTCGATCCGGACAAGCGGATCTCGATCGGATATGTCGCGTCCGAATTCAGGAACCACTCGGCAGCGTTCGCTCTGTTACCGGTGCTGCGCCATCATGATCACGCCAGGTTCGAGATCGTCTGCTATTCGTGCTCGCCGTTACGAGACGAGATGACCGACAAATTCAGATCGATGGCGGACGTATGGGTCGACGCCTGGCAGCTTTCGGACGACGAGCTGGCCGATCGCATCCAGGCCGACGGGATCGACATTCTGATCGACGTGTCCGGGCATTCGACCGGCAACAGGCTCCATGTCTTCGCCCGCAAGCCGGCCCCCATCCAGGTCACGGGATTCGGACACGCCACCGGTACCGGCCTTCAGACCATGGACCATGTGTTCGCGGATCCCATCTTCATTCCGCAATCGGCGCGTCATCTGCTGGCCGAAAAAGTTCATGATCTGCCGTGCCTGATCACGATCGATCCCATCCTGGATGTGCCGCCTTCGGAGCCTCCGATGCTCCGCAACGGCTATGTAACCTTCGGCGTGTTCAACCGCATCTACAAGATCTCGGACGAGGCCATCAGCGTGTGGTCGACAGTGATGGGCGAGGTGACGGGTTCGAAGATCATCATCAAGCATACCCTGCTTGACGATCCCTTGCTGCGCGGCAGACTGGTCGCGCGTTTCGTGGCGCGGGGCGTTGCCGTGGAGAACATCGTCTGCCTGGGCTCGACCTCGCGCCATGAGCATCTGCTGGCCTATGCGAAGGTCGACATTTCGCTCGACACGTTCCCGCAAAACGGCGGCGTCAGCACCTGGGAATCGCTCTATGGGGGCGTTCCGGTCGTCGCCAAGCTCGGCAACGGGGCCTCGTCGCGTGCCAGCGGGTCGATCGTGGCTGCCGTCGGTCTCGACGGCTGGGTCGCCGAGGACGACGACGGCTATGCGGCGATCGCATGCAAATATGCGGCGCAGCCCGCTCATCTGACGAAGTTGCGCGCCGAGTTGCCGGCTCTGATCGCGGCTTCGCCCGCCGGCAATGTCGAACTCTACACGCGCGAGGTCGAAGCGGCTTACCGCCAGTTCTGGCGCGACTATTGTAGTTCCTGAACCAGATACTGCGCTGAGCCCCCGGGGAAATCCCGGGGGTATCACCGCGCCAGCCGACCGGCCGGCCGGGCTTGCGAATCAGTTAGACTCTTCCCGGGCCATCCTCCGGAGAGACACCTTGCAGAGCAGCGGCGGCGGCGCGCGCGCATTCCAGAACGCGCGATTGCAGAAGAAATTGATGAAGCAGGCGGACGCCGTCCTCTCCGCCGCTGCGGCCGCCTATGGCCAGGGCCGATATGCCGAGACCGAGACGCTCTGCAGTGAGATCCTCAAAGCGCTTCCGGATCATGTCGATGCTACGCACCTGCTCGGCATGTGCGCGCATGACGGCCGGCGCCTGGAGGAGTCGCAAGAGCTGCTTGAGCGCGTGATTGCCATCGATCCCCGTTTGCACGATGCCCATAATAACCTCGCGACCGTGCATTTCGACCTCGGCAACTACGAAGAGGCGCGGCGGTGCCAGGAGAGGGCCATCGCGCTGAAACCGAATTTCGCGGTCGCGCTGACCAATCTCGGCAACACGCTGATGCATTTGGGGCTGTTCGGACAAGCGATCGATCTGCACGAGCGCGCAATCAAAGCCAAGCCGGACTGTGCCGACGCGTTCTGCAATCGCGGCATGGTCGAGATGATGATTGGACAGTTCGCGCGCGCCAAGGACAGTTTCGATCGCGCCCTGCTGTTTCAGCCGCATCACGCGGAGGCAATCGTCGGCAAGGGCATGGTCAGCATGGAGCTTCGGCACCACGACGAGGCGGCGGCCAAGTTTGCCCTGGCGCTCGCGATCAAGCCCGGTTCGCCGAGAATCCTGGCCCAGCGCGGGCGGCTCCATTTCGAACTGTCGCGCCTGGACCAGGCGCTCGCGGATTTCGATGCGGCGCTTGCGATTTCGCCCAAGCTCGAACTGGCCCTCCGGGGCAAGGCACAGACCTGCCTCCTGCAGGGAAAGACCGCGCAGGCCATTGCGGCCGCCACGAGCTTGATCGAGCAAAATCCGCGCTCCGAGATCGGAGTGGCCCTGATGGGATTCGCTTATTCACACCAGGGCGAGATCGACACCGCGATCGAATATCTCGATGCTGCGCTGGCGATCAGACCGGACTATTCGGAAGCGATCAGGGGCAAGATCTTCTTGCAGGACTACCGCGCAGAGGCCGATTTCGTGGTCCAGCAGGCGGTGCGAAGAGATTGGTGGGACTTGATCGGCGCCAAGCTGCCGCGACGGGAACTGCCGAAGCGGCCGCTCGATCCCGAAAAGCGGATTGTGGTCGGCTATGTTGCCTCTGAATTCCAGCAACACTCGGCGGCGCTCACCTTGCTGCCGGTGTTGAATCATCATGATCACGCCCGATTTGAAATCATCTGCTATTACTGCTGGCCGACACAGGATGAGTACACCGCCAAGTTCAAGTCACTGGCGGACGTCTGGGTCAACGCCTGGCAGCTGTCGGACGACGAACTGGCCGATCGTATTCAGGCGGACAATGTCGATATCCTGATCGACGTTTCGGGGCACACGACCGGTAACAGGCTCCCTGTTTTCGCGCGGAAGCCTGCCCCCATCCAGGTCACGGGCTTCGGACACGCGACAGGCACGGGCCTTCAGACCATGGATTATGTGCTCGCGGATCCCATTTTCATTCCGCCCTCGGTTCGGCATTTGTTTGCCGAGAAAATCCACGATCTGCCGTGCCTGATCACGATGGAGCCGGTCTCGGATCTGCAGCCCTCCGAGCTTCCGATGCTTCGCAACGGCTACGTTACCTTCGGTGTGTTTAACCGCAT
Source organism: Bradyrhizobium sp. 197 (assembly GCF_023073375.1). Taxonomy (NCBI): domain Bacteria; kingdom Pseudomonadati; phylum Pseudomonadota; class Alphaproteobacteria; order Hyphomicrobiales; family Nitrobacteraceae; genus Bradyrhizobium; species Bradyrhizobium sp. 197. The sequence continues at coordinate 180,082 of NZ_JADPJJ010000100.1, forward strand.
CTACAAGATATCGGATGCTGCGATCCGTGTCTGGTCGCGCGTGGTGCGAGAGGTGCCGGGATCCAAGATCATCCTCAAGCACGGTCTGCTCGACGATCCCTTGCTGCGCGATAGCCTGATCGCGCGTTTCGTGGCGCTGGGCATTGCCGACGAGAATATTACCTGCATGGGCTCGACCTCGCGCAACGACCATCTGCTGGCCTTTGCCAAGGTCGATATTTCCCTCGATACGTTCCCGCAGAATGGCGGCATCAGCACCTGGGAATCGCTCTACAAGGGCGTTCCAGTCGTAGCCAAGCTCGGCAACGGGGCCTCCTCGCGCGCCGGCGCCTCCATCGTGGCTGCCGTCGGTCTCGGGGACTGGGTCGCCGAGGATGACGAGGGCTACGCCGAGATCGCCTGCAGATACGCGGCGCAGCCCTCTCATCTGGCGAAGCTGCGTGCCGAGTTGCCGGCCCAGATCGCAGCTTCGCCCGCCGGCAATGTCGAAATCTACACGCGGGAGGTCGAAGCGGGCTATCGCCAGTTCTGGCGCGACTATTGTGCCGCCGCTCCCGAAGGCGGCGACGTTGCGTAGGCAGCCCGCACGAAGCTGTTCCTGAGCCAGTTCCTGCGTGATAGCCGGAAATCCCGGATGTTGCCGGGCCGGCTGACCGGCCGGTGACGCTTGCGAATCAGCTAGACTCTTCCCGGGCCATCCTCCGGAGAGATACCTTGCAGAGCAGCGGCGCCGGCGCGCGCGCATTCCAGAACGCGCGATTGCAGAAGAAATTGAAGAAGCAGGCGGACACCATCATCGCCGGTGCGGCGAACGCCTATGGCCAGGGCCGATATGCGGAGACGGACGCGCTCTGCCGTCAGATCCTGCAAGCTATGCCCGATCATTTCGACGCCACTCACCTGCTCGGCCTGTGCGTGCGTCATGGCGGGCGCATCGAGGAGGCGCGACAGCTGCTCGAGCGTGCGATCGCGATCGATCCGCGTTCGCACGAGGCCTATAACAATCTCGCGACCGTGCACCTGGACCTCAGGCAATTTGATGCAGCCCGCGCATGTCAGGAGAAGGCGATCGCGCTGAAGCCGAATTTCGTGCTGGCCCTCACCAGCCTTGGCAATACCTTGCTCCACTTGAGCCTGCCCGAACAGGCCATCGAACTGTACGATCGCGCCATTGCGCTGAAGCCGGACTTTGCCGACGCGCTTTGCAACCGTGGCATTGCCGAGCTGGCGCTGCACCGGTTCGACCGCGCCAAGCAAAGTTTCGATCGCGCCTTGTTGTTTCAGCCCCGTCACGCGGAAGCGCTCGTCGGCAAAGGCACGGTCAGCATTGACCTCAAGCACTACGATGAGGCGGAAGCCGCGCTCGCAGCGGCGCTCACGATCAGGCCCAATTCGGCCAAGGCCCTGGCACACCGCGGACGGCTCAATCTCGAGCTGTCGCGGTCGGAACGGGCGGCCACGGATTTTGATGCAGCACTTGCGCTTTCGCCCAAGCTCGAGGTGGCCTTGGAAGGGAAGGCGAAAGTCTCGCTCAACGCAGGGAATACGGCGCAGGCGATCCTGGCCTGCACGACCTTGCTCGAGGAAAATCCGCGCTCCGCGATCGCAATGACGCTGCTGAGCGCCTGTTTTGCACAACAGGGTGAGATCGCATCCGCGATCGAACATCTCGACGCCGCGCTGGCAATGGCGCCTGATCATGCGGACCTGATCGCGCGGAAGATCTACTTTCTGGACTTTCTCTCCGATGCCGATTTCGCGGTCCAGCAGGCCGCGCGAAAACATTGGTGGGACGCGATCGGCGCCAGATTGCCGCAAAGGAAGCTCTCACCCCGGCACCTCGATCCGGACAGAAGGATCGTAATCGGATATGTCGCTGCCGAGTTCTGGTACCACTCGGCGGCGTTCGGCCTGCTGCCGGTGCTGCGCCATCATGATCACGCCAGGTTCGAGATCGTCTGCTACTCGTGCTCGCCGTTACGAGACGAGATGACCGCCCAATTCAAGTCGACGGCGGACGTCTGGGTCGACGCCTGGCAGCTTTCGGACGACGAGCTGGCCGATCGCATTCAAGCCGACAAGGTCGATATCCTGATCGATGTCTCGGGGCATTCGACCGGGAACAGGCTCCCTGTTTTCGCGCGGAAGCCGGCTCCCGTCCAGGTCACCGGTTTCGGACATGCGACCGGGACCGGGCTTCAGACCATGGACTATTTGCTTGCGGATCCGATTTTCATTCCGCCGTCGGCGCGCCATCTGCTGGCCGAAAAGGTTCATGATCTGCCGTGTCTGATCACGACCGATCCGATCCTGGACGTGCCGCCTTCGGAGCTTCCCATGCTCCGCAACGGCTATGTGACTTTCGGCGTGTTCAACCGCATCTACAAGATCTCGGACGAGGCCATCCGCGTGTGGTCGAAAGTGATGCGAGCGGTGACCGGATCGAGGATCATCATCAAGCATACTCTGCTCGACGATCCCTTGCTGCGCGACAGCCTGGTCGCGCGGTTCGTGGCACGGGGCATTGCCGAAGAAAATGTCATCTGCCTGGGCTCGACCCCGCGTCATGAGCATCTGCTGGCGTTTGCGAATGTCGACATATCGCTCGACACGTTCCCGCAAAACGGTGGCGTCAGCACCTGGGAGTCGCTCTACGCGGGCGTGCCGGTCGTGGCCAAGCTCGGCAACGGCGCCTCGTCGCGCGCCGGCGGCTCGATCGTGGCTGCCGTCGGTCTCGACGACTGGGTCGCAGAGGACGACGACGGCTATGCCGCAATCGCCTGCCGATATGCGACACAGCCGGCGCATCTGGCGAAGTTGCGCGCGGAGTTGCCGGCTCGGATCGCGAGTTCGCCCGCCGGCAATGTCGAAATCTACACGCAAAGGGTCGAGGCGGGTTATCGCAAGTTCTGGCACGACTATTGTGCCTCGGCCTCGAAGGCCGGCGAGGGCGCCTGACCCTGCCGTCCGCGGCGAAGCATTAAATTGCGCAGGCCAGCTTAGTCGTCCGGAAACCATGAGCTGGGGTACGGGCGCGCCGGTTCATGGCTCCGAAAGCTGTTTCTGTGCCTATGGCGCCAAAAAGGTGCGCCAATGCTCGGTTTCGTCTTCGGCTTGAACGCCCGGCTCGGGCGGCTGCATTTCTTCCTCGCCTCGGTCGCGCTTGCGATCGTGATGACGGCGATCTGTTTTGCGATCGCAATGGCCGTGCTGCGCAGCACCTCGCCCAGTGCGATCCGGCCGGAAGACCTCACCAGGAGCTGGGCGATCATCGCTGCGATCGTCTTCTTCGGAGTGGCGACCTTCACGCTGCAATCGATGCGCATCCGCGACATCGGCTGGGATCCGGTCTGCGTGGTGCCGGCCTGGTTCGCGCTCATGATCGTCGATCATGTCGTCGCGGGCCGGTTTCCGGCCTGGGCGATCGGGCGGGAGCACCAGGCAACGGCGGTCGGCGCGCTCGTCAACCTCGTACTGATGCTCGCGCTCATGTTCTGGCCGACCGGCGACAGCGAGGGCTCCTACGGCGCTCCCCTCCCGCCGCGCACGCGCGAGGTCAGGCCCTCGCTATCGAACGAGCGTCTCGCGCGGGTGTCGCAGGGATCGTCGCGGTCGACCTGGGGCTAGACGAAAGGTAGCTTGATGTTGCTGCGCTTCTCCAGCCATTCCGGCACCGGAAGGTTCTTGGCGCGCATGAAGTCCGCGTTGAACAGCTTCGACTGGTAACGGCTGCCGGAATCGCAGAGCACGGTGACGATCGTCTTGCCCGGTCCGAGCTGCTTTGCAAGACGCATCGCGCCGGCAATATTGATGCCGGTGGAGCCGCCGAGACACAGGCCTTCGTGCTGGAGTAGTTCGTAGATCACCGTCACCGCTTCGGCATCGGGAATGAGATAGGCGTCATCGACCTTCGCGCTTTCGACGATTGCGGTCGCCCGGTTGAGGCCGATGCCTTCGGTGATCGAGCCGCCCGGCGTCGCCTTGGCATCGCCCGTTCTGAAATATTCATACATGCCGGCGCCATGCGGATCAGCGCAGGCGATCCTGACGTCCTTGCTCTTCTCTTTCAGATAGCGGCTGATGCCGGCCAGCGTGCCGCCGCTGCCGACCGAGCAGACGAAACCGTCGACCTTGCCGCCGGTCTGGTCCCAGATCTCGGGGCCGGTGGACTCGTAATGCGCCTTCGCATTGTCGAGGTTGTTCCATTGGTCGGCGAACAGCACGCCATTAGGCTCGGTCTTTCGCAGTTCGTCGGCGAGACGGCGGCCGACGTGCTGGTAGTTGTTCGGATTGGAATAGGGCAGGGCCGGCGATTCCAGGAGCTCGGCGCCGCACAGCTTCAAAAAGTCCTTCTTCTCCTGGCTCTGCGTCTCCGGGATCACGATCAGCGTACGGTAGCCGCGGGCGCTCGCGACGACCGCGAGCCCGATGCCCGTGTTGCCGGCCGTCGCTTCCACCACGAGGCCGCCCGGCTTGAGCTCGCCGCGTTTCTCCGCCTCCAGGATCATCCATTTGCCGGCGCGGTCCTTGACCGACTGGCCGGGATTCATGAACTCGGCCTTGCCCAGGATGGTGCATCCGGTCAGTTCGGAAGCACGCTTGAGCTTGATCAGCGGGGTGTTGCCGATGGCTTCGACAACGTCGTTTTTGATGGTCATGTCAGGGGAAATCACTGGCAAAGGGGTTGATCAGGTTGGCCAGAACCTAGTGCTTGGGAGGCAAAAGGGGAAGGCTTTTGCGCTGCGGCGAAACAAGCGGAAGTGCCCGCCGAAGCAGTAACATTTTTCCGTAAAGCAATCGCCGAGGATGAATGCTGGGCTACGTGGCGGGCTTCGGTAGGAGGATATGGCCGGTCTCTGCCTGGACATGGAAAATAACGGTCGTCGTCAGCACTCTCACGACCCATCCTCGCCTTTGGCCAGGACGCGCCGATGTCTGCGAGCGTGGATAACGTGCGGAAGGCGGCAGACATATCTGCGCGACGGATGCCTATTCGTTTTCGACAATCGACTTCGTCGACTGGTCCGGCCTGGCTTCTGGACTGCGCTGAAGCCGCATCGCGAGCGGTGCGGGCGGATTGAGGGGATTGGCATCGGTGTGGCGGCAATATCACATGAAATCTTGGTAAGCTTGAACGCGCTCCGGAATGGCTTTGGAATTCAAGAAATACCTGCAGGACAGTGGCTTTTATATTTTCATAGTTTTGGAATCGTCGCATTTTGGCGGCCATCTCGCAACTGCGGGACTGTCCCGCTGTTCCGCGCCCGGCTAGGATGGGTGTCCGGTTCCGCAGAAAGCATCACCGCTGTGAACGAGTTATCCAGAGACCCCCGACTGTCCCGCCGCGAATCGGCTAATCCGTCGCGGCGGCGGCTCGATCTGCCCGGCGGGGGGTGGATGTGACACAGGATGTTCCTGCGACCGCCGTGTGGCGGTCTCCAGGTTCCGCGTCCCGGACGCGGCGCGCGACGCGCTGGCTTGCAGTGCTTTGCCTCGCCGCCGGTTCGGGCGCTTGCGTGCTGACGCAGGATCTACCGGATCCGGCGCTCGACGTTCCCACGCAGTACAAATACGCCGGCAAGGCCGATGCGCCGCCCACGCTGGATTGGTGGCGCGGCTTCCGCTCGGCGGAGCTGACGCAACTGATGGAGGAGGCGCACACCGTCAACCTCGACATCGCCGCCGCCGTCGCGCGCATCGTCCAGGCCGACGCCCAGGCGCGGCAGGCGGGCGCTGCACTGCTGCCGAGCCTGTCAGGGAGCGGGTCGGAGACCTATTCGCGCACCTCGGGCTCGTCGTCCTCCGGTCTCACCAATGGCGGCCGCGAGGTCGTCAACTACTCGGCCTCGCTCAGCGCGAGCTACCAGCTCGACTTCTGGGGCCAGAACCGCGATGCGCTGCAAACGGCCGAAGAGACCGCCAACGCCAACCGCTTCGACCGCGACGTCGTCGCGCTGACGACGCTGGCAGGTGTCGCCAATGCCTATTTCCAGGTGCTGGCCTCGCAGGACCGCCTTCGCACCGCCCAGCGCAACATTGCGAGCGCCCAGCGCATCCTCGATGCCATCCGTGAGCGCCGCAAGGCCGGCACCGGCACCGATCTCGACGTCGCACAGCAGGAGAGCGTGCTCGCCAACCAGAAGGCGCTGGTGCCGCCGCTGCGGCAGACGCTGGACCAGAACGTCAACGCGCTCGCGGTGCTGGTGTCGCGGCCGCCGGAGAGCGTGCGTGTGCTCGGCGGCTCCCTGAACGACATCGCGATCCCGCGCGTCACGCCCGGCCTGCCGTCGGAGCTGCTGACGCAGCGGCCGGATATTCGACGTCAGGAGGCGCAGCTTGCCTCGGCCACCGCGAACATCGGCAATGCCCGTGCGCAGTTCTTTCCGACCATCCAGCTCACCGGCAATGGCGGCTATCAGAGTTCAGCGCTGGTGTCGCTGTTCCAGCCGCATGCAGCGTTCTTCCAGCTCGTCGGCAGCGCGGCGCAGCCGATCTTCGACGGCGGCAAGATCCTCGGCAATTTCGAATTTGCCAAGGCGCGGCAGGATGAATTGCTCCAGACCTACCGCAAGACCATCATCCAGTCGTTTGCCGATGTCGACAATGCGCTGTTCTCGATCAAGCAGACTACGATCAAGCTGCAATTGCAGCGTGATGTCCTGACCGCCTCACGCCGCGCGTTCGATCTCTCCGAGCAGCAATTGCGCGCCGGCACTGCCGACATCGTGACCGTGCTCAATACCCAACTGACCCTGTTTCAGGCGGAAGACGCGCTGTCGCAGGCGCAACTTGCCCGGCTTCTTGCTATCGTCAGCCTGTATCAGGCGCTCGGCGGCGGCTGGGAGCCGAGGATGGAGAAACCGGTCAATGCTCTTTAAGCCGGACACGAAGCAAGGCGCGAAAGAAGGGACGGCGAAAAGGTCGCGCGGCCGCGGCTTCGTCATGACCCTGATCACGCTCGCGATCCTCGGCGGGCTTGGCTATCTCGGCTGGACCGCTACGCATCAGCAGCCGCAGGCGAACAACCGCAACCAGCGGCCCGATCTGCCGGTGCCGGTGCTGGCGGCGAGCCCGCGGGTCCAGGACGTTCCTGTCTATCTCGACGGCGTCGGCGCGATCCGCGCACTCAACACCGTGACCGTGCGCTCGCAGGTCGACGGCAAGCTGATCGCGGTCAACTTCACGGAAGGCCAGGAGGTCAAGAAGGGCGACGTGCTTGGCGAGATCGACCCGGCGCTCTATCAGGCGACGTATGACCAGGTCGTTGCCAAGAAGGCGCAGGACCAGGCCCAGCTCGCCAACCAGCGTATCGACCTCACACGCTACGAGCAGTTGGCTGCGTCCAACGCCGGCTCCAAGCAGCAAGCCGACACCCAGCGCGCACTGGTCGCACAGACCGAGGCGCTGGTGAAGGCCGACCAGGCCGCGATCGACAACGCAGCGGCGACGCTGAGCTACACCAAGATCGTGGCGCCGCTCTCGGGTCGAGCCGGCCTGCGCCAGGTCGACCAGGGCAACATCATCCACGCCTCCGACATCACGGGCCTCGTCGTCATCACGCAATTGCAGCCGATCGCGGTGTGGTTCAGCCTGCCGCAACAGCAGATCATGCGGGTCAACGCGGCCGCGTCGATGGGCACGCTTGCGGTCGACGTATTCGGCAATGACGGCATCACCGTAATCGACAGCGGCAAGCTCACAGGCATCGACAACCAGGTCGATCAGACCACCGGCACGCTCAAGCTCAAGGCCGAATTCCCCAACGCCAATTACCAGGTCTGGCCGGGCCAGTTCGTCAATGTCCGCCTCAAGGTCGAGACCTTGATGCAGGCGCTGGTGGTGCCGACCTCGGCCGTGCAGCGCGGACCGATCGGCACCTTCAGCTATGTCATCAGCGAGGACAATGTCGTCTCGGCCAAGCCCGTGACGGTGACACAGCAGAACGAACATGACGCCGTCATTGCGAGCGGCCTGTCGGCGACCGACAAGGTCGTCACCACAGGCTTTGCCAATCTGTCCGACGGCTCCAAGGTGGTCATCGGCCGCGACGACCAGACCCCGTCGGCCGATCTCGCACCGCGCAAGCGCTCGCGCGGGCCGGATGGTCAGAAGAAGGATGGTGCAAAAGACGGCCAGAAGGACGGACAAGGCAAGGACGGCGAGTTTCGCGCCAAGCGGAAGAGCAGCGAAGGCGACCAGAAGGGCCAGACCGGACCGGCACCAGGGCCGGGAGCATCGGGAAGTGGAGCCAAGCAGCCATGATCCCGACAACAGCCGCCTGAGCGGTAGGCGTATCCCATGGGCGTCTCCGAACCCTTCATCCGACGGCCGATCGCGACCTCGCTGCTCGGCATCGCGCTTCTGATCGGCGGGCTGCTGGGCTATTTCGCGCTGCCGGTCTCTGCGTTGCCGCAGGTCGATTTCCCAACCGTGCAGGTGACGACGCAATTGCCCGGCGCGAGCCCCGACGTGATTGCCTCGCTGATCACCGCGCCGCTGGAGCGGCAGCTCGGCCAGATCCCGTCGCTGTCGGCGATGAACTCGACGAGTTCGTTCGGCGTCAGCCAGATATCGCTCCAGTTCGATCTCAACCGCGACATCGACGGCGCGACCCAGGATGTCCAGGCCGCGATCAATGCCGCGGCCGGCGTCTTGCCAAAAACGCTGCCTTATCCGCCGACCTACGCCAAGGTGAATCCGGCCGATGCGCCGGTGATGACTTTGGCGCTTCGCTCCGACACGATCTCGATGCGGGCGATGAGCGACATCGCCGACACGCTTTTGGCGCAACGTTTGAGCCAGATCTCCGGCGTCGGACGGGTCTCGGTGCTCGGCGGGCTGAAGCCGGCGGTTCGCATCCAGGCGGATCTGGCGCGGTTGGCTGCCTATGGCATCGCCATGGAGGATCTGCGCACCGCGATCGCCAATGCCAACGTCTCGGGGCCGAAAGGCTCGCTCGACGGCGCACAGCAATCCTACATCATCGCCGCCAACGACCAGATCGCCGCCGCCGACGCCTACAAGCCTGTGATCATCGCGTACCGCAACGGCTCGCCTGTCACCATCGCCGACGTCGCGCAGATCGTCGACGGGCTGGAAAACGACCGCACCGGCGGCTGGTACCAGGGTTCGCCTGCCGTCATCATCGACATCCAGCGTCAGCCCGGCGCCAATGTGATCGACGTCGTCAGCCAGATCCGCGCGGAAATCCCAAAGGTCCAGCGCGCTATTCCGGCCGGGGTGAACCTCACCATCGTCTCCGACCGCACCGTCACCATCCGTGCCTCGGTCCGCGACGTGCAGTTCACGTTGATCCTGAGCGTCGTGCTGGTGACGCTGGTGGTGCTGCTGTTCCTGCGCTCGCTACGCGCCACGCTGATCGCCGGCGTAGCGCTGCCGCTGTCGCTGATCACCAGCTTCGGCATCATGTATTTCGCCGGCTTCAGCCTCGACAATCTGTCGCTGATGGCGCTCACGATCGGCACCGGCTTCGTCGTCGACGATGCCATCGTGATGATCGAGAACATCGTCCGTCACATGGAGAACGGCGACGGCGCGATGGAGGCTTCGCTCAAGGGCGCCAGCGAAATCGGCTTCACCGTGATCTCGCTGACGGTGTCGTTGATCGCGGTGTTCATCCCGCTGTTGTTCATGTCAGGCCTTGTGGGTCGCATGTTCCGCGAATTCGCGCTGACGCTGACGATCGCGGTCGTGACCTCGGCCGTGGTCTCGCTGACGCTGACGCCGATGATGTGCTCGCGGCTGCTCAAGCACGCTCATGAGGAACTGGCGGTACCGGGACTGGCTGCGATCAGCCGCTTCATCGACCGGGCCGTCGAGGGTTATCACCGGACGCTGCTGTGGGTGCTGGAACGTCAGCGCGCTACGCTGGTCGTGACTTTTGCTACGCTGGTGGCAACCCTGGTTCTCTACGTCGTCGCGCCGAAGGGCTTTTTGCCGCTGCAGGACACCGCCTCGATCACGGCGGTGACGGAAGCCGGTGCCGACGTGTCGTTCGCGGAGATGCAGAAGCGGCAGGGCGAGGCCGCCGACGCCATCAAGGCCGACCCTGATGTGACCGGCGTGGTCTCGGTCATTGGCGCCGGCTCGGTCAACCCGACCACCAATGTCGGGCGACTTGTCATGACGCTGAAACCTCGTGGCGAGCGGCGCGACGATGTCAGCGCGGTTATCGCCCGGCTGAAGGAGACGGTATCAGGCATCCCCGGCATGACCGTCTATTTCCAGCCGGTGCAGGACGTGCAGATCTCGACCCAGTCGAGCCGCTCGCAATACCAGTACACGCTGACCGGCACCGACGCGGCGCTGGTGTCGGAATGGGCGCGCAAGCTGGTCGCCGAGATGCGGCGCGATCCGCTGTTCCGCGACGTCTCCTCGGAGGCGCAGGAAGGCGGATTGCGGGCGCAGCTCACTGTCGACCGCACCCGGGCCGGCCAGCTTGGCGTCAGCCTGCAGGGCATCACCGACACGCTCAACGACGCCTTCGCGCAGCGCCAGATCTCGACCATCTACGGCCAGGCCAACCAGTACCGCGTGGTATTGGAAGCGCTGCCGATGTATCAGCGCGATCCCTCGATCCTATCGAAGCTTTATCTGCCGGGCGGGGCGAGCGCGACCGCCGGCGCGCCCAACGCGCAGGTGCCGCTGTCCGCCGTCGCGACGCTGACCCGGACCACCGCACCGCTGGCGATCTCGCACCAGGCGCAATTCCCGTCGATCTCGCTCAGCTTCAACCTCGCGCCGGGCGCGGCGCTCGGCGATGCCGTCGAGGCCGTGAAGACCATCGAGACCCGGATCGAGATGCCCAACAGCATCGTCGGCGTCTATGCCGGCGACGCCGCGGAATTCTCCAAGGCGCTTGCCGGCCAGCCCTGGCTGCTGCTCGCCGCGGTGATCACGATCTACATCGTGCTCGGCGTGCTCTATGAGAGCTACATCCACCCGATCACGATCCTGTCCACGCTGCCGTCAGCCGGCGTCGGCGCGATCCTGGCGCTGATGCTGTGCGGGCAGGACCTCTCGGTGATAGGCCTGATCGGCATCATCCTGTTGATGGGCATCGTCAAGAAGAACGCGATCATGATGATCGACTTCGCTCTGGAAGCGGAGCGCAACCAAGGCATGCCGCCGCATGAGGCGATCGTGCAGGCTTGCTTGCTGCGCTTCCGCCCGATCATGATGACGACGCTGGCCGCGCTGTTCGGCGCGCTGCCGCTGGCGATCGAGAGCGGCACCGGCGCCGAGCTGCGCTTTCCGCTCGGTATCTCCATCATCGGCGGTTTGCTGCTGAGCCAGTTGCTCACGCTCTACACCACGCCGGTGATCTACCTCGCGCTCGACCGCATCAACCGCCGCCTCGAGCAGGCGCTGCCGCCGGCGGAATCCGGCGGCCCGCCCGTCGCGGGCGCGACCGAGGGGATGCAGTGATGGCATCGATCTCGGAGCCCTTCATCCGCCGCCCGGTCGCGACCACGCTGCTATCGATTGGGTTGTTCCTGCTGGGTGGGGTCGCCTACGAGTTCCTTCCCGTCGCCTCGGTCCCGAATGTCGATTTCCCCGCCGTCTTCGTCTCGGCCAGCCGTCCGGGCGCCGACCCCTCCGTGATGGCCGCGACAGTTGCGTCGCCGCTTGAGCGCCGGCTAGGCGAGATCGCGGGCATCAACCAGATCACTTCGACGTCGTCGCTCGGCACCACCAACATCCAGCTCCAGTTCGATATCGGCCGCAACATCGACAAGGCCGCGCGCGACGTGCAGGCGGCGATCAACGCATCGCTGGTCGATCTGCCGAGCGATTTGCCGACGTTGCCGCGCTTCCGCAAGGCCAACACCGCCGGCGCCCCCGTGTTCGTGCTGGCGCTGACCTCGAAGACGCTGTCGGCGAGCGCGATCTACGACGTCGCCGATACGGTGCTGGCGCAGCGCATCTCGCAGGTGCCGGGCGTCGGCGACGTCACGGTTTCCGGCGCCGATCAGCCGGCAGTGCGGGTGCAGCTCAACCCCGTCGCGCTGTCCAACGCCGGCATCGCCACCGACGACGTGCGGACCGCGATCATCAATGCCAACCCGCTCGGTCCCGTCGGCATCTTCAACGGCGAGCGCCAGAGCGAAACGCTGTCGCTCAACAAGCAGATGCGGACGGCGAAAGAGTTCCGCGACATCGTCATCAAGAGCTCGAACGGCAATTTCGTCCGGCTGGCCGACGTCGCCGACATCGAGGACGGCGTCCGCAACGCCCGCTCGATCGCCTGGTTCAACAAGCAGCCGGCGGTGCTGATCCAGATCACCAAGCAGGGCGATGCCAACGTCATCGACACCGTCGACCGGGTGAAGGCGCTGATCCCCGAATTGAAGCAATGGATCCCGGCCGGCGTCGATATTTCCACTTTGGTCGATCGCACCAGCACGATCCGCGCCAGCGTGCTCGACATGCAGTGGACCTTGCTCGCGACCGCCATCCTGGTGATGGTCGTCGTGTTCGTGTTCCTGCGGCGGCTGACGCCGACGATCGCGGCTGGAATCTCCGTGCCGCTGGCGCTGGCCGGGACCTGCGCCGGCATGTGGGTCGCGGGCTTCTCGATCGACAATCTGTCGCTGATGGCGCTGGCGATCTCCGTCGGCTTCGTGGTCGATGACGCAATCGTCATGATCGAGAACATGTACCGCAATCTCGAGCACGGCATGCGGCCGCTCCAGGCGGCATTGGACGGGGCCCGGCAGATCGGCTTCACCGTTGTGTCGATCAGCCTGTCGCTGATCGCAGCCTTCACGCCGCTGATCTTCATGGACGGCATCGTGGGCCGGCTGCTGCGCGAGTTCTCGCTGACGCTGACCTTCGCGATCCTGGTCTCGACCCTGGTGTCGCTCACGGTGACGCCGATGATCTGCGCGCATTACATTCGAGAGGCCATGTCCGGGACGGCGACCCTGTTCGACCGCATCATCGAAGGTTCGCTGTCGCGCATCGTCGCGTTCTATACCCGCACCCTGCGCACTGTTCTCGAATATCCGCTGCTGACGCTGCTGGTGTTCTTCGCCACCATCGGCCTCACAATCACGCTCTACATCAAGATCCCCAAGGGCTATTTCCCGACCGATGATTCCGGCTTCGTCATCGGCGCGACGCGCGCCTCGGCAGACATCTCGTTCCAGTCGATGCTGAGCCTGCAGCAGCGGCTCGCCGACATCGTGATGCAGGACCCGGCCGTGGCCGGCATCGGCTCGACCGTCGGCAGCGGCGGCGGGCCGGGCGGCGCGACGTCCAATCGCGGCATCATGTACATCAGCCTGAAGCCGCCGGAGGAGCGCGACCACGTCTCGACCCAGGTGGTGATCGACCGTCTCAGACGCGCCCTGTACCCGGTGCCCGGCATCCGCCTCTTCATGTTCGCCGCCCAGGACGTGCGCGCCGGCGGCCGACAGAGCGATTCCGACTATCAGTACACGCTGACCAGCACCGATCTCGGCCTGTTGCAGAAGTGGGCTCCCATTGTGGCCAAGCGCATGGAGAGCGTGGAGGGCATCACCGATATCTCCAGCGACCGCGATCCCGGTGGACTTCAACTGACCCTGTCCATCGACCGCCAGAAGGCCTCGGCGCTCGGCGTCCGTGTCCAGGACATCGACAACGCGCTCAACAACGCCTTCTCGCAGCGGCAGATCGGGATTATCTACACCCAGCGCAACCAGTACATGACCGTGCTGGAGATCGATCCGAAATTCCAGGTCGACCCGTCCAACCTCGAACGCATCTATGTCGCCGGCGCGGGCGATGCGCAGGTGCCGCTGTCGGCCGTGGTGCATGCGACGCGCGGGCTCGCCGCGCTCGCGGTCTATCATTCGCAGTCGTTCCCATCGACCACGGTGTCGTTCAACCTGCTGCCGGACGTGCAGATCCAGGCCGCAACGCAAAACATCCAGCGCGCGGTCGAGGAATTGCACATGCCGGAGGGCATCCGCGGCAGTTTTGACGGCAATGCCGGCGATTTCGCCAAGACCAGCGGCCGCCAGCCGCTCCTGATCCTCGGCGCGCTGGTGGCGATGTATATCGTGCTCGGCGTGCTCTACGAGAGCCTCGCCCATCCGCTCACGATCATCTCGACGCTGCCCTCGGCGGGCCTCGGCGCTCTTCTTGCACTTCAGATCACGAATACGCCGCTGACGGTGATCGCTTTCGTCGGCATCATCCTGTTGATCGGCATCGTCAAGAAGAACGGCATCATGATGGTGGATTTCGCGCTCGACGCCGAGCGCCAGCGCGGCCTGTCCTCGGCGGAGGCGATCTTCGAGGCCTGCCAGGCGCGCTTCCGCCCGATCCTGATGACGACCATGGCGGCATTGTTTGCCGGCATTCCGCTGGTGGTCGCGACCGGCCCCGGCACGGAGCTGCGCCGTCCGCTTGGCATCACCATCATCGGCGGGCTGTTCGTCTCCCAAATCCTGACACTCTACACCACGCCCGTGATCTACCTGCTGATCGACCGCCTGCGCCGGCGCTCCGAGCCGCGCCCGCTGGCCGCGCCGGCTGAATAGGCAGGTTGTTGAACCGCCGTGCAAAGCGTATAGCGGCGGCCATGTCGAACCTCACCGCCGCCACGCCGGCCGATCCGATCCCTGAATGCCCGCACTGCCAGAAGCCGATGCCGCTGTGCATCTGCGACAGCGTCACGCCGCTTAAGAACCGCCTTGGGCTCCTGATCCTGCAGCATCCGCAGGAGCAGGACAGGGCACTCGGAACCGCCCGGCTGCTTGCGAAGCATTTCGCCGATGCCACCTTGCGCGTCGGCCTGTCCTGGCCGAGCCTGTCCAAGGCGCTGGGGCAACCGATCGAGAACGCCTCGCACTGGGCCGTGCTCTATCTCGGGTCGGCGCACGCCGCCGATCTCGGGGCCGAGGGCGAAATCCTGGCGCTCAACCGCAAGGGCGAGGTCGCGGACAACCAGCGAGCGCTCCTCGGCAAGCTCGAAGGCGTGGTGCTGCTGGACGGCACCTGGAGCCAAGCCAAGGCACTGTGGTGGCGCAACCCCTGGATGCTGAAATGCCAGCGTGTCATCCTTAATCCGGCCGCCCCCTCGCGCTACGGGCGCCTGCGCAAGGAGCCGCGGAAGGACGGACTGTCGACCATCGAGGCCGCCGCGACGATCTTCTCCGGTCTGGAGAAGCGCCCCGACATCGCCGAGACGCTCAATGCCAGTTTTGAACGGATGTTAACACGCTACCGCGAGGTCCAGACCGAGATGCCCGAATTGGCGCCAAAGCCGGTGGCCAAGGACCGGCGGCGCGGTGTCCGGCGAGGCAAGCGAGCCTGACTTCGGCCTGGATCATTCGTACGGTCGATTGCCCCGCGAGGGACGGACGGATAGAGACGATCGGCCAGCAGGAGACCTGCTATCCTGTCGCACCATCGGAACGCCGGAAGCGGAAGGGGCCGTCGAATTCAGCTTGCAGCGAAGGAGATTCTTGGCCACGCGGCGCGGTTCGATCGTTGGGGCACGCTCGCCCTGATGGACATTTCGCTGCGCTATCGACGCACCGTGATCGGCCCGCTCTGGATCACGCTGACGCTCGCGGCGACCATTGCCAGCGTCGGTACGGTCTATGCGGCACTGTTCAAGCAGGACGTCACGAGCTTTCTGCCGCCCTTCGCCGTCGGCCTGATCGTCTGGACCCTGATTGCGACGACGCTTCAGGAAGGCTCAAACATTTTCGTGGCGTCGGGCCGTCTGATCAAGGCGGTGCCGGCACCGATCTGCTTGAAGATGCGGCCGATCGTGAGCTCGTCCCAGATTACGTCGTAGTCGTCCGGTGCGGTTTCGCCGCCAATGACGTTCCGGCGCATGGAGAGATCGTCGGTCATCGCCCTGCCAAATCACGCCGCCGCAGGCTGCGCAAGAACGAAGCGCGCACATGCATTTCAGAACTGCTGCGGAATTGGCATTTCAGAACTGTGCTCCAAGGCGGCCCGACGGCAGTTGCCTAACCCGTTGATCTCAGGTAACGATCCGCCCTCGTTGGGGCCACGTGGCGGAGTGGTTACGCGCCGGTCTGCAAAACCGTTTACTCGGGTTCGAGTCCCGACGTGGCCTCCATCACAACCTCTTGATATTTCAGCAAATATTCGATTGCGTCGCGGGCGCCATTGGTCGCGCGCAGGCGCTGCCGCTGGCCGCGGACACCGGGTTTGCCCGGGGCCTGGCGGAAATCCGCCATTCAGCCCCGCTGGCATAGTCTTCGCATCAGCGAGGTGATGCATTTCCCGGGCTCGCCTCATTCGCGAGGCCCGCGCGATCTACGACAGCATCTTTCCGTCGGCCGCAGCCGACCGGACGCCGCAGGACAACGGGGACCACGTCAAGACCTAATCGCGGCCGCACCGGGTTGTCGGCGTAGGGACCATAGCAAAACGCCCGCTAAGCGCGGGCGCATCCGTTCACGGTGAAGATGGCCTCAGCAGGCCGCGTACCAGCCCTCGGGAAAGGGCAGGAGAGGCCAGGCGCCCTCGTTATCGTTGGCGGCCTTGGGCGTTGCGGCGTATGTCCACGAGCGGGGCACGAAATTCTCCTCCGACGCGAACGCCGGATCTTCATGGACCATGGCGTCCTGGACGGAATCCAGCAGCAAGTTGAATTCGGCTTCGCTCATCACACCCTCCGGACCGCGGATGGCGCACTGTCGCAAAGACGGTTTGTTTCCCGATTGAGCCGATCGTTCGCATTTTAACGATCCGGCGATCAGGTCCCGATTGGTTAGCGATTCATGAAAATCCCCGCGCGAACCTTAGGTTCCTGCCGAGCGCCGTCAGTGTGAAGGAGATCACATCCGCGGCGGTTTAATTCTCCTACCCCTGCGCAACCGGCCAATTCAGGCCGGGGCGGGCAGGGCAGAACGGGAGATTGGTCATGAAGGCGAGGTTCTTGCGGTTTGCGGGCGTGAAAAGCCGAGCGCATCGCGCCTCGACGCTCGGCCTGTTCCTGACTCTGTTTGCCTCTGCGGCGCACGCCCAGGGAACACAGGAGCAACGGCGGGGCCTGCACGCCCGACGTCTACCGGCTCTGCGCCGGCGAGATCCCCAACGTCCGCGCCATCACAGCCTGCCTGCGCCGCAACCGCGCCAGCCTGAGCGAAGCATGCCGCACCGTGTTCGGCCAGGCCGGCGGCTGAGCGGCCTGTGGGTTTGTGCGCAGCAAGTGGCTCGCGCGCGCTCACGAATCCAGCATAGTCGGCCTGTGGATATGCTGCGGATAGGCTGTGGAGCAACGGCGTGCCGCAGATGCCGCGCGTAGATGCGTCTGCAGCTCGTCATATCTTTGTCAAACGATCTCACCGGATAATTCGCCGATCGTGCAGATCGCTGCCGCCGTCAAGATTATTTGGTTCTCCCGAATTCGGAATTGCATGTCTCGCCATCCCGTGCGGGATGCGTAGCCCAGAGGGGCATATCGCGATCGTCACGAGCAACGGCGCCGCAGTGCCGGCGCCCACGCCGGAGAAAACAAACTCCGCCGATCTATGAATGCCGGTTCATTGCTGCGGAGAATTCGAATCGATAAGAACTGGCTCGTTGCGTGTCTCGCGTCGCGTAACGAGCCGGAGCGCGGATCGATAGATCGCGTCTGAACCTTTCGATTGCGCCTCGGACCAATCCCTCAAGGCAACGCCATTGGTTGCCGCGGCGCCTGCGCCGATCGACGTCAGGCGCCGGAGCCCTGTTTCGATCGGGGGAATTTTATATGAAGTATTTTCTGTCTGCACTGATCGCGATCGGTCTATCGATTGCCGCCGCGCCGTCATTCGCGGCTGACGCCCGTAACGTCACCGTCGTCAACGAGACCGGCTATGCCATTAAATTCCTGGGCTTCAACGCCCCGGACGATGGCATGGACGAATGGGACAACGAGCTCGACAAGGTTTTGCAGAACCAGGCGAGCACCTACGTCGAGTTCGACGATGACGACGATGGTTGTGTCTGGAACGTCCGCGTCGACTGGCAGAACTATGACGAGACCGTGCTCTGGAAGAACGTCAACCTCTGCAAGTTCACCGCGCTTCGGCTGCGCTACGATTCCGGCACCAAGACCACCTCGTTCGTTGCCGAGTAACTTGACCTGACATGGCCCGAGGAGGGGCCGCGTGCCCTTCCTCGCCGCAATGCGCAAGATAGCGAATTCGTCCTTTGCAAGCGCAAGCGGCTTTGTTATACGCAGCCGCGCGCGAACGACGAGTTCGCCCTTTTCCTCGGTAGCTCAGCGGTAGAGCATCCGACTGTTAATCGGATGGTCGCAGGTTCGAATCCTGCCCGGGGAGCCATTCCATCGCAAATTCAGTGGGTTATGTCCGCGCCTTCGCGCGATTCGTGATCGCGTTGCGACGATCTCTGAACACCATTTCCTCGATCTCCGCGCGGAATCACGTTCAATCAGATGTGTGCAATGGCACGGACGCGCCATCAGGGCGGCGCCAAATCGACTCAATTGGAACCGAGCTTCGCCAGTGCCGGATTTTTACGGAGCTGATTCCCATGCCAGACATCCAGGTCGACCGTTACCAAATGGCTCCCTCGATTCTGCCGGCGGACATCCCTGAACTCAGCGACGATGAATGCCTCGCCTGCCTGGCGCGTGCGGTCGAGACACACGATTCGGCGCGGCTGGACGAAGTCGCCGCATTGATCGGCCGGCTCGCGGTCACGATCGAATAAGCCTCGCGTTCGACGTTGCGAGTTGCGGAAGGCCCCGGTCTGCGGGGCCAACGGCCATGTTGCGTTTTTGCCGGGCATGTTCCAAAGATGCCGCAACTTTCGTCCGCGGCATCGTCCGCCTTGCAGGGTCCGCAAATGTCCGGTTTCTCCACCGCGCGCCTAAAAATGGTCGATGGCCAGGTGCGCACCAGTGATGTCACCGACCGTCGTGTTCTCGACGCCATGCTCATGATTCCGCGCGAGGCCTTCGTGCCGGTGGCCCGGCAGGCATTGTCCTATCTCGACCTCGATCTCGACGTCAGCGAGGGCGGCGCCAAGCGCTTCCTGATCAAGCCGCAGCTAACCGGCAAGCTGCTCCAGGCCGCCGAGATCGGCGAGGGTGACAACGTTCTGGTCGTCGGTTGCGCCACGGGCTACCTCGCCGCGCTGGCCGCCAAGCTCGCCCGCCAGGTCACCGCGACGGAATGCGATTCGGCCTTGGCCGCGAAAGCCAAGGACACATTCGCCGCCCTCGGGCTTACCAACGTCGCCTGCAAGGCTGCGGCCTGCAGCGAGGGCGATGCCGCTGCTGCTCCCTATGATGTTATCGTCCTCAACGGCGCCACCGAGGTGGCGCCGGCAGGGCTGCTCGGGCAGCTCAAGGAGGGGGGGCGACTGCTGGGGGTCTCTGCCGAATCCAGGCCGCCGCGCGCCATGATCGTGACCCATACCCACGGGGAATTTGGCCATCGGGCGCTGTTCGATGCCGCTGCCCCGGTCCTTCCGGGGCTGGAACGGGCCGCCGCCTTCGTCTTCTGACGGCCGTTTGGAGGCTTTGGCCTGTTAAAATCCCGTTCTGAATCAGAAGTGTGGCCGGGATGCTGCACGTGAAGAGTTTCCACCGGGAACCACCCTCAGGTAGTTCCGTCGCGCTTGACCGCGTCCTATGTTGCGACGGGGCAACGACTCCACTCGTAGACGGTAACCACGCTCGCGGGCACGAGCTTGGCGTTAGAATGAACGGAATTTTTGGATGCATGGGGTGAAGCTCTTCACCGGAGCTGCGATTTCGGTCCTGTTGCTCGCGCTTGCCGGGCCGGCGCCCGCCTTGGCGGATACGATCGAGGCTGCGCTGGTGCGCGCCTATCAGAACAATCCGCAGCTGAACGCACAGCGCGCCCAGGCGCGCTCGACCGACGAGAACGTGCCGCAGGCGCTGTCAGGTTACCGTCCCAAGGTCAATGTGACCCTCGGCACCGGATATCAATATCAGGAAATCCAACAGTTGCAGAGGGTGCCGCCGATCAATGGCGTCCTTCAGCCCAACAGCGCCAGCCTGACCGTCAACCAGACGCTCTACAACGGCAATCAGACTGCCAACAGGACGCGCGCGGCGGAGAGCCAGGTCTCGGGGTCCCGCGAGGCGTTGCGTGTGCTCGAGCAGACGGTCCTGCTGCAGGCCGCCACGAGCTACATGGACTTCCTGCGTGACTCGGCAACTCTCGAGGTTCAGCGCAGCAACGTTCGCGTGCTCGAACAGACGCTCAAGCAGACGCGCGATCGCTTCAATGTCGGCGAGGTGACGCGCACCGACGTGGCGCAATCCGAAGCGCAGCTGGCCGCCGGCAGGACCCAAGCCCTGACTGCCGAATCGAATCTCACGACGACGCGCGCGAATTTCCGCCGGATCATCGGAAACGATCCGACGAACCTTGCCCCGGGCTCGCCGGTCGATCGCTTCCTGCCCGCGAGCATCGCCTCCGCGGTCAATCTCAGCCTGGTGGAGAACCCCAGCGTCACGGCTGCGATGTACGGCATCGACGTCAACTATCTCCAGGTCAAGATCAACGAGGGTGCGCTGCTGCCGACGGTCACGGTCCAGGCTGGTGTCAGTACGGCGTACCAGCAGACACTGTCGGTTTTTCGAACGAATACCGCGTCCGCCATTGCGACCGCTTCCATCCCGATCTATCAGGGCGGCGCGGAATATTCGCTGATCCGACAATCGAAAGAGAACCTGGCGCAGCAGCGCCTGAATCTCGAAACCACCCGCGATCAAACCCGCGCCAACGTTGTGCAGGCCTGGGGTCAGTTGGAAGCGGGCAAGGCGCAGGTGCAATCCGCGCAGGCGCAGGTCACGGCCTCCGAGATCGCGCTGAACGGTGTGCGCGAGGAAGCCAAGGCCGGCCAGCGCACCACGCTCGACGTGCTCAACGCACAGCAGGCGCTTGTGAACGCGCGCGTTGCGCTCGTCACTGCCCAGCATGACCGCGTGGTGGCGTCCTATTCGGTGCTCAACGCGGTCGGTCGTCTCGCGCCTCAGGTGCTTGGCCTTGCGACCACGGTCTACGATCCCAGCGTGCACTACCAGCAGGTTCGCGATAGCTGGGCCGGCGTGCGTACGCCTGACGGACGCTAAAGTCCCGTAGTCATCCGGTCGGCCTCGCAAACAGTCGAGGCCGACCGGTGCTTTGCTTGCAATCATCAAAACCCCTGACATAGCCTTGCCAAGACGATGCGGGTCGATTCGCTCCGCACCTGATGTCGCGTGCGTAAAGCTTGAGTGCCAAGGGCAGGGGCGCACCGCTGCACGTTGAGCCGTGAACTGGGGACAAGTCGGGCTGCCGCGTCGAAAACGGCGGGTCACCCATCCGGAACCGGCCAATCCTGTCGTGCTTGGTGTAAAACAACGCATGCGAGGGCGTTGATGATGTGGAGTCGGAGATGACGCAGCCTGCAAAGGTCACAGAACCCTCGATGGAGGAGATTCTGGCCTCGATCCGGCGCATCATTGCCGACGATGAGGCCAAGCCGCCGCCGGCTGACGCCGCCAAGCCCGAGAAAGCTGCCGCCCCCGCCGCGCCGCCGAAGCCGCAGGCGATCAGCGACATTCCGCCGTCCAAGGTCGCGCCGGCCAAACCGGCGGCCGAGAAGCCCGTACCGCCTCCGGCCGCAAAGCCGGCACCGGCCCCCCCCCCCGCCGCCGCCGCGGCGGATGCATCCAACAATCAGGACGATATCGACGCGCTGCTGGCGGGCCTCGACACGGCCACGGCTGCGCCAGAAATCCGCGCTCCCGAGCCGGAGCCCGAACCTGAGCCCGACGTGCTGGAATTGACCGACGATATGGCGATGGCGATGGCGATGGAGCCGACGCCGCCTCCGCCGCCGCCGAGCTTCCGCAAGGTCGAGCCGCGCGACGACCTCGAATTCGCCGAATCGCCGCCGCCGCGTCCAACGCCGGCCTCCTATGCGCCCGTGGACTACGATGCGCCGCCAGTGCCGCCCCAACAGCCGATCCTGGCCCAATCGACGGTCTCGGCAGTCGAGTCCGCCTTCAATTCCCTGGCCCACACAGTGCTCAGCAGCAATGCGCGAACGCTGGAGGACCTGGTCAAGGAGATGCTGCGTCCGATGCTGAAGTCCTGGCTCGACGACAATTTGCCCGGTCTCGTAGAACGCATCGTGAAGGCCGAAATCGAGCGGGTATCGCGCGGCGGCAGGTAGATCGGGCCGCAGGACCCTCGTAAAGCCCTGCTTGTGCGTCATATTCGGTCTCCCGACCGCACCGGAAAGCCCTGTTGCCGCCTGGCTTTCCTTTGAGCTTTCCGTTGACTTGGACCCCGCGCGCGGCTTTCTAGCAGCCCCATGATCGAAAAAAATTACCAACCCGCCGATATCGAAGCCCGCATGTCCGTCGTGTGGGAGGACAGCCTTGCCTTCAAGGCCGGCCGCCCCGACCGCCGCGACGCCGTGCCCTTTACCATCGTGATCCCGCCGCCGAACGTGACGGGCTCGCTGCACATGGGCCACGCCCTCAACAACACGCTCCAGGACATCCTGTGCCGCTTCGAGCGCATGCGCGGCCGTGACGTGCTGTGGCAGCCCGGCACCGATCATGCCGGCATCGCCACCCAGATGGTGGTCGAACGGCAGCTGATAGAGCGCCAGCAGCCCAGCCGCCGCGAGATCGGCCGCGAGAAGTTTCTGGAGCGGGTCTGGCAGTGGAAGGCCGAGAGCGGCGACACCATCATCAACCAGCTCAAGCGGCTCGGCGCCTCCTGCGACTGGTCGCGCGAACGCTTCACCATGGACGAGGGCCTGTCCAAGGCCGTGGTCAAGGTGTTCGTCGAGCTGCACCGCGATGGCCTGATCTACAAGGACAAGCGGCTGGTGAACTGGGACACCAAGCTGCTCACCGCGATCTCCGATCTCGAAGTGCAGCAGACCGAGGTCAAGGGCAGCCTCTGGTACCTGCGCTATCCGATCGAGGGCAAGATTTTCAGCCCCGAAGATCCCTCGAGCTTCATCGTCGTTGCCACCACGCGCCCGGAGACCATGCTGGGCGACACCGGCGTGGCCGTGCATCCCGACGACGAGCGCTATCAGAAGCTCGTCGGCAAGCACATCGTCCTGCCGCTGGTCGGCCGCAAGGTGCAGATTGTAGCCGATGACTATTCCGATCCGGAGAAGGGCTCGGGCGCGGTCAAGGTGACGCCGGCGCATGACTTCAACGATTTTGAAGTCGGCAATCGACACGGTCTGCGCCGCATCAGCGTGCTCGACAAGGAAGGCTGCCTCGATCTCCTCGACAACGAGGATTATCTGCGCGACCTGCCGGAAGGCGCCGCGCATTTCGCCGAAGAGTTTCACAAGGTCGATCGCTTCGCTGCGCGCAAGCGCATCGTCGAGCGGCTGGACTCGTTCGGCTTCGTCGAGCGGATCGAGCCGCACACCAACATGGTGCCGCATGGCGATCGCTCCGGCACCGTGATCGAGCCGTACTTGACCGACCAATGGTACGTCGACGCCAAGACACTCGCAAAACCCGCGATGGCGGCGGTGCGTTCGGGCGAAACCACCTTCGTGCCGAAGAACTGGGAAAAGACCTATTTCGAATGGATGGAGAACATCCAGCCCTGGTGCATCTCGCGCCAGTTGTGGTGGGGCCATCAGATCCCGGCCTGGTACGGCCCTGACGGCAAGGTGTTTGTCGCCGAGACCGAGGAAGAGGCCGTCAGCCACGCGCTGGGCTATTACGTCGAGCAGGAAGTCATCACGGTCGAGCAGGGCCGCGAGATGGCGCTCGACCGCAACAAGCGGGACGGCTTCATCACGCGCGACGAGGACGTGCTCGACACCTGGTTCTCCTCGGCGCTGTGGCCGTTCTCGACGCTCGGCTGGCCCGAAGACGCGCCGGAAGTACAGCGCTACTATCCCACCAACGTGCTGGTGACCGGCTTCGACATCATCTTCTTCTGGGTCGCCCGCATGATGATGATGGGCCTGCACTTCATGAAGGAGGTGCCGTTCTCGACGATCTACATCCACGCCCTCGTCCGCGATGAGAAGGGCGCCAAGATGTCGAAGTCGAAGGGCAACGTCATCGATCCGCTCAATTTGATCGACGAATATGGCGCGGACGCGCTTCGCTTCACGCTGGCCGCGATGGCCGCGCAGGGACGCGACATCAAGCTCGCCACCAGCCGTGTCGAGGGCTACCGCAATTTCGCGACAAAGCTCTGGAATGCGTCCCGCTTCGCGGAGATGAACCACTGCGCCGTGCCCGAGGGTTTCGAACCGGCGAAGGTCAAGGAGACGCTGAACCGCTGGATCGCGCATGAGAGCGCGCACACCACGCGCGAGGTGACCGAGGCGATCGAGGCCTATCGCTTCAACGATGCCGCAGGCAGCATCTACCGCTTCGTCTGGAACGTCTATTGCGACTGGTATGTCGAGCTCGCAAAACCCGTGCTGCTCGGTCCCGACAGCCCTGCCAAGGCCGAGACCCGCGCCATGGTGGCATGGGCGCGCGACGAGATCCTGAAACTGCTGCACCCCTTCATGCCCTTCATCACCGAGGAGTTGTGGGAGGTGACGGCCAAGCGCGACGGTCTGCTCGCGCTGGCACCATGGCCGCTGAAGCCGTCCGCGCCGACGCCGGAGCAGCTTGCGATGCTTGCGGCAACGACGGGGCCGACCGATGCGCTCGTCTCTCCGGCCTGGGTGCTGCCGATCTTCGACCATGCCGACTTCACCGATCCCGCGGCCGAGGCCGAGATCGGCTGGGTGATCGACCTCGTCACCCAGATCCGTTCGGTGCGCGCCGAGATGAACATCGCGCCGGCGACTCTGACGGCACTGGTGCTCGCAGGCGCCTCGACCGAGACGAAGGATCGCGCGCCTCGCTGGAGCGACGTCATCAAGCGCATGGCGCGGCTGTCCGACATCTCCTTCGCCGACCACGCGCCCGACGGCGCGGTTCAGCTGCTGGTGCGCGGCGAGGTGGCCGCGCTGCCGCTCAAGGGCGTGATCGACGTCGCCGCCGAGCGTACGCGCCTCGACAAGGAGATCGCGAAAGCCGACGCCGACATCAAGCGCGCCGAGTCCAAGCTGGCCAACGAGAAGTTCGTCGCCAACGCGGCCGAGGAAGTCGTCGAGGAAGAGCGCGAGAAGCGTGAGGCCGCGCTCGCTCGCAGGGCCAAGCTGCTGGAGGCGCTGGAGCGGCTGAAGCTGGCCTCGTAGCCCTATTTCGGGAACGGCTTGCTCAGAAACTTCGATCCCCTGACGCCATAGCGCCAGGGCAGCTCGACGGCCTTGGTGATGCCGATCCGGATTCCGGCCACCACCTCCAAATCCTCCGTCCGCGCATGCAACGCGATCGGGGGACGGTCCAGCGGCAGGGCGTTGTGCGCGATGGTGATGCCGAGCGCTTCGGTCAGCTTGCCCGGGCCCGAGCACAGCGCGTGCACATCGACCGCATGGCGGCGGCGGCGCATCGTCGCCAAGCCGTGCGTGGGCTCCAGCGCGCGGATCAGCACGGCAGCGGCCGAGCCTTCGTCCTCGCAGACGAAGTTCACGCACCAATGGATGCCGTAGGAGCGGTAGACATAGGCAAAACCGGGCGGGCCGAACATCACCTGGTTCCGCGGCGTCGGTCCGCTGTAGGAATGCGCCGCCGGCTCGGTATGATGATAGGCCTCGACCTCGATGATGATCCCGCCGACGCCGTCGACCAGCATGGTCGCACCGATCAGGTCGTGCGCGACCTCGCGGACGTTGCGGCCGAAGAAGGCGCGCTTCAGCGGCTTGCCGAGCCGAGGTGTAGAGGCTTTTGAGGTTGGAGCCATTCGAGGTGAGAATCGCCTGAGAACAGAGCAGGATAATGCCCATATCTGCCATGTTCCCTGAAGCAGGGCGAGCCGGGTTGCGATGCCCGGCGAGACCGACTAGGTAGGACCTGAACAGACCGGACACCCCATGGTCGTTATTGTCGATACCATCTCGAACCCGCTGCGCCCGCGTCACCCCGAAAAGGTGAACCGGCCCGATTCCGCTTCGCCGCCGAAGCCGGACTGGATCCGCGTGCGCGCGCCCAATACCCGTGGCTATGCCGACACCCGCAACATCGTACGCGCCAACGGCCTGCATACGGTGTGCGAGGAAGCGGGCTGCCCGAATATCGGCGAGTGCTGGGACAAGAAGCACGCGACCTTCATGATCATGGGTGACACCTGCACCCGCGCGTGCGCCTTCTGCAACGTCAAGACCGGCATGCCGAACGCGCTCGACGCGACCGAGCCGCAGAACGTCGGCGAGGCCGTGGCCAAGCTCGGCCTTGCCCATGTCGTCATCACCTCCGTCGACCGCGACGATCTCACTGATGGCGGCGCCGAGCATTTTGCCCAGACCATCCGCGCGATCCGCGCCGCGTGCCCCTCGACCACGATCGAGATCCTGACGCCCGATTTCCTGCGCAAGGAGGGGGCGCTGGAGGTCGTCGTCGCGGCGAAGCCCGATGTGTTCAACCACAATCTCGAGACCGTGCCGTCGTGCTATCTCACGGTACGGCCCGGCGCGCGCTATTTCCATTCGATCCGGCTGCTGCAGCGGGTCAAGGAGCTCGATCCCACCATCTTCACCAAGTCCGGCATCATGGTCGGCCTCGGGGAAGAGCGCCACGAGGTGCAGCAGGTGATGGACGATCTGCGTTCCGCCGACGTCGATTTCCTGACCATCGGGCAATATCTCCAGCCGACCCGCAAGCATCACGCCGTGATGCGCTACGTGCCGCCGGACGAGTTTTCGTCCTACGAGAAGGTCGCCTACACCAAGGGCTTCCTGATGGTTTCGGCGAGCCCGCTCACCCGTTCGTCGCATCATGCCGGCGAGGATTTTACAAAACTGAAGGCCGCGCGGGCAGCAAGCGCCCGCTGAACCGCCATGCCCAAATTTTCGAGCAAGCGCCGTGTCGATCACAGCGCGTCCGAGATGTTTGATCTGGTCGCCGACGTCGAGCGCTACCCGGAATTCGTGCCGCTGTGCAGCGCGCTGAAGGTC
This sequence comes from Bradyrhizobium sp. 197, assembly GCF_023073375.1. Lineage (NCBI taxonomy): Bacteria > Pseudomonadati > Pseudomonadota > Alphaproteobacteria > Hyphomicrobiales > Nitrobacteraceae > Bradyrhizobium > Bradyrhizobium sp. 197. Next base: position 207,118 of record NZ_JADPJJ010000100.1, read on the forward strand.
CGTCAGCGCATGGCGAAACCCGACGGCACCGAGGTGCTGGTCGCCGACATGACGGTGTCGTTCAAGCTGGTCAAGGAGACCTTCACCAGCCGCGTGACGCTCGACCGCGCCAATTTGAAGATCCTGGTCGAATATCTGCAAGGTCCTTTCAGCAATCTGGAAAACCGCTGGACGTTCGAGCCCAAAGGTGAGGGCGTCTGCGATGTCGGTTTCTTCCTCGCCTACGAATTCAGGAGCCGCATGCTGGCGCTGCTGATGGGCTCGATGTTCGACGCCGCGTTCGCGCGGTTCTCCCTCGCGTTCGAGAAGCGTGCGGACGCGATCTACGGACGGCGGAAGCTGGCATCGTCGTAGCTCCGCCGCCAAGATGGCAGGGAGCGATGACGTTTGGTGGCGGATGCAGATTTGCGATCCCGATCGGTTTCGACAAAATCTGCGTGCATTTTGACAAGCAAACACAGGTTTGCAGTCTCGCGACGTTTCTCGCCCGAGGTTTGCTTTTTGCCGTGGCCCTCAGGTATCGGAGGGCACAGGGAAGACCGGGTGCCGGCTGGCACCCACGGTCCACTGTGCGAACGTGGCTACACGAATCTGCACAGCGGCATACAGGTGAAGCCAAACAACCGGCCTTCCCTGCGCAGTGGTTTTACGGCTTATGCCGAGCTCTCCCCGGGGAGCGATGCACTATTGCCCCCGTCGCCTTGCGGATGGCTGATGCGCGTGCCCGGTCGGGCAACCCACATCACCACAAGACTTGACGCGCAGACCCCGGGCGTCAGGACGACACGGTTTTGCCGTACGCAGACCGCACCGGTCGTGTGCGCGACGCCCTCGCTCACGGTTTCCCGCCCAGGAGGCCCTACGCGCCGATGCTGCCTGCGTCCACCACAACTCATCCCGCGTTCGTGACGATCGCGATACGCCCCTCTGACAGGGATGAGGTGGCGGGACGATGCGACAAATCAGAATTTCTGTAAAGACGAATATTTTGAGGTGAGCCGATTGACCCGCTGTTTGTGTGTTTTGCCCGTCGGGCAACACAACGGGATCGTGGCCCGGGGATTGCGCTTCGCTCCGTCCGCGCTAAGGGATTTGTGTTCCCTCTGCGGCAAGGGGATCATTTCGCGCCGCCACGAGTTCTCTTCGGATTGCCCCGGGTGAGAGCTCATGACCATCAATTTCGACACGCTGAAAGCATCGCTGGTTCTGTACGGGCTGAATGCGATCTACGCGATCCTGCTGCTCGCTGTGGGCTGGTATCTGTCCGGCGCGATGCAGCGCTTCGTCACGCGCGCCCTCAACGTTGCGCATCGGGTCGATCCGCTCGTGACCTTGTTCGTCTCGAGCGTCACGCGCTACGGCGTGCTGGCTGTGGTCGGCATCGCCGTGCTTCAGCTGTTCGGCATCCAGACCGCGAGCCTCGTTGCCGTATTGGGCGCGACATCACTCGCCATTGGTCTCGCGTTACAGGGCACGCTCTCCAATCTCGCCGCCGGCGTGATGCTGCTGTTGTTCCGGCCCTTCCACATCGGTGATGACGTCGAGGTCGCCGGCAAGGCTGGAAAGGTGAAGTCGCTGTCGCTGTTCATGACGGAACTGGTTGCGCCTGACAACACGCAGATCCTGTTGCCGAACGGGCAGGTGTGGGGCGCAGCCATCGTCAACCACAGCGCCTATCCCGGCACCGGCGAGGTCAAGGTGGCGTTTCCGGTCCCGGCAGGCGCCGCCAATGCGCTAGCGGACCGGATCCTGAAGGAGTTGCGCAACGACTCCCGCATCGACGATCAGGCAGAGCCTGCCGTCCGCGTCTCCAAGGTCGTCGACGTCGCCAATCCGGCAGCGCCGATCCTGGAATTGACGGTCAGCGCAAGAGCGAAGCCGTCCGAGGCCGATGCGGTCAAGCAGTGCGTGCTCGACCATGCGAGTGCGCTGCTCGCGGCTGCGTGAGGGGTCTCACCCCCGCGGCGACCGCGGAGTCCTGCGCTTCGCGGCGTGCCGGCGCGGCGAGCGTGTCACGCGGGGTCGCAGGCGGGTTACCGCGGCTTCGCGGCGCGGCTTGGCTTGAACTGGGCCGCGGGCGAGGTCCATCAGCATGCGCAGCGCCTCGACCACCGAGCGCTGGCGCACTGCGGTGCGGCCTATCGCACCGAAGCGATGCTCGCGGTGGACAATACGGCCGTCGCGCGCGGCGACGGCGAAATGGACGAGGCCGACCGGCTTGCCGGGCGTGGCGCCGCCGGGGCCGGCAATGCCGGTGATGGCCACCGCGAGATCGACGTCGGCGCGTTCCAGCGCACCGACTGCCATTGCGGTCGCGGTCTCCTTGCTGACGGCGCCGAAATTGGTGAGCGTACTCGCCTCGACCCCCAGCATCGCGCGCTTGGCGTCGTTGGAATAGGTGACGAAGCCGCGATCGATGACGTCGGACGAGCCGGGGATATCGGTCAGTGCGCCGGCGACCAAGCCGCCGGTGCAGGACTCGGCCGTCGCGATCGTCAGCTTGCGCATCCGGCATAGATCGAGCAGCGAGCGGGAGAGGGCGCGTGCGTCGCTGCTGCCCATGACCTTACACGCTCCAGGGCAGGCGGATGGTGGCGCTCGCGGTGGCCGCGATGCCTTCTTCGCGGCCGGTAAAGCCGAGCCGCTCGCTGGTGGTCGCCTTCACCGCGACGCGCGAGATGTCGACGCCGGAAATTTCGGAGATACGCGCGCGCATGGTGTCGCGCAACGGGCCGATCTTCGGCCGCTCGCAGATCATCGTGACCTCGAGATTGGCGATGCGGCCGCCGCGCTGGGTAAGGCGCTCGATAGCGTATTTCAGAAACTGGTCGGAGGAGGCGCCCTTCCACTTTGCGTCGCTGGGCGGAAAGTGCGAGCCGATGTCGCCGTCGGCGAGCGCGCCGAGGATGGCGTCGACCAGCGCATGCAGGCCGACATCACCGTCGGAATGGGCGAGGAAGCCTCTGGTGTGCGGCACGCGCACGCCGCAAATCATGAGATGGTCGCCGTCACCGAAAGCGTGCACGTCGTAGCCCGTGCCGGTCCTGATGTCGCCGAGCAGGCTGGCCAGCCGCGCTTCCTCGCGCACGAAATCCTCGGGGGTAGTGAGCTTCATATTGGCAACATCGCCTTCAAAGGTTGCGACCGTCAATCCCGCCCATTCGGCAATCGCGGCATCGTCGGTGAAATCGCTGCGCCCGTCCTTGGCCGCGCGACGATGCGCCTCGAGGATGCCGTCAAAACGAAAGGACTGCGGCGTCTGCGCAATTCGCAACCGCGCGCGGTCCGGCGTGTCCTCGACATTGCCGTTCTCGCCGGTGACCTTGATGGTATCCGTGACGGGAACAACGGGGATCGCAGCGCCAGTGCGGCTGGCCGCATCGATCGCGCGCGAGATCACGCCTTCCGAGACGAAGGGCCGCGCGGCGTCGTGGATCAGGACGATGTCCGGCTTGTGCTTGGCGAGCGCTTCGAGACCGGCGAGCACCGAGGCCTGCCGCGTGGCCCCGCCATTCGTCGGCGCCTCGTGCTTTAACCCTGCGACCGCCGCGATGAAGATGGCGCTGTCGTCGAGGTTCACCACCGGCTGCACCGCAAACACGTCCGCGTGGCGGCTGAAGGCTTCCATGGCGCGATAGATCACGGGCACACCGCCGATCTCGCGATATTGCTTGGGACCACCGGCGCCCGCGCGCAGGCCGCGTCCGGCCGCGACGAGAACGACTGCGGTGCGCTGTGATTTCGCCATAGGACTCAAATACTCAGTTGGTGATCACGAGAGTCGGGGAGAGGGGAGATGCCGCATGCCTCTAGCACGGCAGGCCCGCAAAAAAAGGGGTTTCCCCGGATTGTGGGATTCAGCATTTTGCTGCACTGCACTTGAAAGTTCTGCAGAACTGTCTAAACTGTAGGCATGACGCTTGACTGCACAAGAATTGTGCGCAAGATGGGTCATGGCAGGCGCGATGAGGCCCCTGCCAACGGAACGGAACTCCTGTGACCGGCTCAGCAGTATCAGACTCTAAGCTGTTGAAAATAGGCGATATTGAAGTCGCCACCCCGGTCTTCCTGGCACCGATGTCGGGGGTGACTGACTCGCCCGTCCGCCGGCTCGCCGCCGAGCTGGGAGCCGGTTTGGTCGTGTCCGAAATGACCGCCAGCGATGAGCTCGCCAACGGCCATCGGATGTCCCGGTTGCGCTGCGAAGCCACCGGGATCGGTCCGCACGTGGTCCAGCTCGCCGGTTGCGAGACGCATTGGATGGCGGAGGGCGCCCGGATTGCCGAAGCCGAAGGCGCCGACATCATCGACATCAACATGGGCTGTCCGGCCCGCCACGTCACCGGCGGCCAGTCCGGCTCGGCCCTGATGCGCGACCTCGACCATGCCGTCAGCCTGATCGAGGCGACGATCGCGGCGGTGAAGGTGCCGGTGACGCTGAAGATGCGGCTCGGCTGGGACGACCGCACCCGCAACGCGCCGGAACTGGCGCGGCGGGCGCAGGCATCAGGCATCAAGCTGGTCACCGTGCACGGCCGCACCCGCTGCCAGTTCTACAAGGGCGAGGCCGATTGGGACGCGATCCGCGCCGTGCGCGATGCCATCTCCATTCCGCTCGTCGTCAATGGCGACATCACCACTTTCGAGAAGGCGCTCGCGGCGCTCGAAGCCTCCGGCGCCGACGCCGTGATGATCGGCCGCGGCGCGCAGGGCCAGCCCTGGCTGCCCGGTGAGATCGGCCGACGCCTGAAAGGCGGGGCGGCGGAAGCCACGCCGTCGCTCGAGACGCAGCTGCATTATGTCCGCACGCTCTATGAAGGCGTCTGCGCGCTCTATGGGCTGCGCGTTGGTCTGCGGCACGCGCGAAAACATCTCGGCTGGGCGCTCGACGTCGCGGCCGATGTGAGCCGTGCGCCGGCCGAGAAGCTGAAATCCTGGCGCCAGAAGATCCTCACCTCGGAGGATCCCCGGCTCGTCCATCAGTCACTGCAAGATGCCTTCGACGACTTCGCATGGAGCGCTGCTGCATGAGCTCAGCTGCTGAACATCGTCGGCCTGTTCCGTCCGACAACGACGCGATTTTGGATGCCTTGCCCAATCCCGTGCTCATGATCGGGCCGGACGGCAAGATCGTTGCCGCCAACATCGCAACGGAAGCCTTCTTCGATATCTCGACGCAGTTTCTGAAGCGGCAGTCGCTGAAAGAGCTGGTGCCGTTTGGCAGTCCCTTGCTGGCGCTGATCGATCAGGTGCGCTCGTCGAACGCGGCGGTCAACGAATACAAGGTCGATCTGGGCACGCCGCGCATGGGCGGAGACCGCCAGGTCGATCTGCACGTTGCTCCGCTCACGGAACGGCCCGGCCATATCGTGGTGATGCTGCAAGAGCGCTCCATCGCCGACAAGATGGACCGCCAGCTCACCCATCGCAGCGCCGCGCGCTCGGTGATCGCGCTCGCCGCGATGCTGGCGCACGAGATCAAGAACCCGCTCTCGGGCATCCGCGGCGCCGCGCAGCTTCTTGAGCAGCAGGCCTCTTCCGAAGACCGCATGCTGACGCGGCTGATCTGCGACGAGGCCGACCGCATCGTGACGCTGGTCGATCGCATGGAGGTGTTCGGCGATGAACGTCCCGTGGTGCGCGGTCCCGTCAACATCCATTCGGTGCTCGATCACGTCAAACGGCTGGCGCAATCCGGCTTTGCCCGCAACATCCGCTTCGTCGAGGATTACGATCCGTCGCTGCCGCCGGTGCTGGCGAACCAGGACCAGCTCATCCAGGTGTTCCTCAACCTCGTCAAGAACGCCGCCGAAGCGCTGATCGACGTTCCCGACGGCGAGATCCAGCTCACCACCGCGTTCCGCCCCGGCGTGCGCCTGTCAGTCCCCGGTCAAAAATCCCGTGTATCCCTGCCGCTGGAATTTTGCGTGAAGGACAACGGGCCAGGCGTGCCGGACGATCTCCTGACCAACCTGTTCGATCCCTTCGTGACCACCAAGCAGACCGGCTCGGGCCTCGGCCTCGCGCTGGTCGCAAAGATCATCGGCGATCACGGGGGCATCATCGAATGCGAATCTCAGCCGCGCAAGACCACGTTCCGCGTGCTGATGCCGATATATTCCACATCGGTGAAACATGCCGATCACAGCAGTCGCGACGGCTCTGCCGGGAAGTCGTCGTCTGCATCTCAGGGGGCAAAATGAGGATCAACGATGCCCGCAGGTAGCATTCTCGTAGCTGATGACGACACCGCCATCCGCACGGTTCTTAATCAGGCCCTGTCGCGGGCCGGATACGAAGTCAGGCTCACCGGCAATGCCGCGACGCTGTGGCGCTGGGTCAGCCAGGGAGAGGGTGATCTCGTCATCACCGACGTAGTGATGCCCGACGAGAACGCATTCGACCTGTTGCCGCGGATCAAGAAGATGCGGCCGAATTTGCCTGTTATCGTCATGAGCGCACAGAACACCTTCATGACGGCGATCCGCGCCTCCGAGCGCGGCGCCTATGAATATCTGCCAAAGCCCTTCGACCTGAAGGAGCTGATCGCCATCGTCGGCCGTGCGTTGGCCGAGCCGAAGGAACGGGTCTCGACGCCGAACGAGGACGCCGAGATGGAGGCGATCCCGCTGGTCGGCCGCTCGCCGGCGATGCAGGAAATCTATCGCGTGCTGGCGCGCCTGATGCAGACCGACCTCACCGTGATGATCACGGGCGAGTCCGGCACCGGCAAGGAGCTGGTGGCGCGCGCGCTGCATGATTACGGCAAGCGCCGCAACGGCCCGTTCGTCGCGGTCAACATGGCGGCGATCCCGCGCGACCTCATCGAGTCCGAACTGTTCGGCCATGAGCGCGGCGCCTTCACCGGCGCCAACACCCGCGCCTCCGGCCGGTTCGAGCAGGCCGAAGGCGGCACGCTGTTCCTCGACGAGATCGGCGACATGCCGATGGAGGCGCAGACCCGCCTGCTGCGCGTGCTCCAGCAGGGCGAATACACCACCGTCGGCGGCCGCACCCCGATCAAGACCGACGTGCGCATTGTCGCTGCCTCCAACAAGGATTTGCGCGTCCTGATCCAGCAGGGCCTGTTCCGCGAAGATCTGTTCTTCCGCCTCAACGTCGTGCCGCTGCGGCTGCCGCCCTTGCGCGAGCGCATCGAGGACCTGCCGGATCTCATCCGCCATTTCTTCGCGCTCGCCGAGAAGGACGGCCTGCCGCCGAAAAAGCTCGACACGCTGGCGCTGGAGCGGATGAAGCAGCACCGCTGGCCGGGCAACGTGCGCGAGCTCGAAAACCTGGCGCGGCGCCTCGCGGCGCTCTATCCGCAGGACGTGATCACCGGCTCCGTCATCGACGGCGAGTTGGCGCCACCCACGGTCAGCCCGGGTGCCGCAGTCCAGCATGGCGTCGACAATCTCGGCGGCGCGGTGGAGGCGTATCTCTCCTCGCACTTCCAGGGCTTCCCGAACGGCGTGCCGCCGCCGGGCCTCTATCACCGCATCCTCAAGGAGATCGAGGTGCCGCTGCTCACGGCCGCGCTCGCCGCCACCCGCGGCAACCAGATACGCGCCGCCGATCTGCTCGGCCTCAACCGCAACACGCTGCGGAAGAAGATCCGGGATCTCGATATCCAGGTTTATCGAAGCGGGGGCTAGCTTTCCCGGAACGGACGGTGGCTCAGCTCCCCCTACCAAAGAGAGCTGAGCCTGTCCGGATCGCGCTGGCCGTTATGGCTGACGCGGTGGGCAGAAGTCCTGATTGGACCGAAATGTTCCGCTGGAACATTGAAAATGGTCATTCAGCCGCGGGATGCGGCCTCACACACTATCTGACAAGCCGGCCTGTCATCGGCATCATGCTGGCGACATTCGCCGGCGGCACCTGCAAGCCGGGGCCGTTGACCAGGAGGTCAGCGGCCACAATCAGCAGCAGCACGGCCGACACCATCATTGCGAGATAGAACTTGTCCATGCCCGGTTAAGCCGCTGGGCCGGAAAACCGTTCCCGCAAGCGAGGTCTTGCGACAGCGGCCTGTGGATGCGCCGGTCGGTCGCTGCCTGGACGCCGCGGAATTGTCGCAATTCGGCAACAATGTGGTACGAATACATCAGTATCCGCCCGCCGCGGATCCCGTTTTCAGCACCCATTGCCGGAATGACCAGCGCAGAGACCTCGGCCGCATCCTTTGACACGGCCCCAGCGGAAGAGCCCCGGCGTTGGTCGGCGCGACGCTGGCTGGCGCCGTTCGCCGTGGCGCTGGCGCTGCTGTCGGCGTTCCTGACCTTCATGGTCCTGACCGGCCTCACTTCAATCGAGCCAACGCCGGCGGTTGTCCGCTCGTTCTATCTGATCAATGCGGGCACGATCCTGCTGCTGGTCGGCATCATCATCCGCGAGCTCTGGCAGCTGATCCTGGCGCGGCGGCGGGGCAGGGCGGCGGCGCGACTCCATGTCCAGATCGTCAGCCTGTTCTCGATCGTGGCGGTGCTGCCGGCGGTGCTGGTCGCCGTCGTCGCCAACGTCACCATCGAGCGCGGCCTCGACCGCCTGTTCTCCGGACCGACCAAGGAGGTGATCCAGAACTCGCTGACGATCGCGCGGGCCTACATGCAGGACCATGCGCAGCTGATCCGCGGCGACATCCTCGGCATGGCCAACGACATCGCCCACGCCCGGCCGCTCTACGATCAGGATCGCCGCTCGTTTCGCGAGCTGCTGACGTCCAGCGCCGCCTCGCGCAACCTGCCGGGCGCGATGATCATCGACAAGAACACCAACATTCTCGAATCCGCCGACACCGGCATGCGGCTGGCCTATTCGCCGCCGGCGCCGGACTTCCTCAGCAACGTCAACGAATCCGAGCCCGAGATCGCGGTGCTGCCCGATGCGAGCTTCGTCGCCGCGGTGGTTCGCTTGCGTGCCTTCAGCGACACCTTCCTCTATGTCGCGCGGCCGCTCGATCCGAACGTCGTCAACCAGCTCAAGCAGACCGAGCTCAGCGTCGCCGAATACGCCCAGATCGAGTCGCGCCGGCTCGGCATCCAGGTCGCCTTCGCACTGATGTTCGCGGTGATCGCGCTGACAATCCTCATGGCCTCGGTGATCATCGGCCTCAACTTCGCCAACTCGCTGGTCTCGCCGATCCGGCGGTTGATGAACGCGGCCCAGACGGTCTCGACCGGCGATCTCCATGTGAAAGTGCCGGTGCACCAATCGGAAGGCGATCTCGCCCAGTTGGGTGAGACTTTCAACAAGATGACGCAGGAATTGCGCAGCCAGCGCGACGAGCTCGTCAACGCCAGCGACCTCATCGACAGCCGCCGCCGCTTCATCGAAGCCGTGCTGTCCTCCGCAAGCGCCGGCATTATCGGCGTCGATACCTCAGGCAGCGTTGGCATCCTCAACCGGTCCGCGGAAAAGCTGATCGGGCACTCCGAAGCCGAGACGCTCGGCCATCCGCTCTCCGACGTGCTGCCCGAGCTCGAAGAGATGATGAAGACGGCGCGGGAAGGGACCCAGCGCCTGGTGCAGGGCCAGATCACGATTACGCGTGACGGGCAGGAACGCAATCTGTCGGTCCGCGTCAGCGCCGAGAAGACCAGCCAGCCGCACGACAGCTACATCATCACGCTCGACGACATCACCGATCTAGTCTCGGCGCAGCGCACCTCGGCCTGGGGCGACGTCGCGCGCCGCATCGCCCACGAGATCAAGAACCCGCTGACGCCGATCCAGCTCTCCGCCGAGCGCATCCGCCGCAAATTCGGCAAGGACATCACCGAGGGCAAGGACAAGCAGATCTTCGAACAGTGCACCGACACCATCGTGCGCCAGGTCGACGATATCCGCCGCATGGTCGACGAGTTCTCGCGCTTTGCGCGGATGCCGAAGCCGGTGATGGAGGGCGAGGACGTCGTGGACACCGTGCGGCAGGCGGTGTTCCTGATGAAGGTCGCCCATCCGGAGATCGATATCGAGGCCGAGTTCAAGGAAGACCCGCTGCGCGCCCAGTTCGACCGGCGGCTGATCTCGCAGGCGGTCACCAACATCGTCAAGAACGCCACCGAGGCGATCGAGCAGGTCCCCCTGGAGGAGCTCGGCAAAGGCCGGATCGACGTCGTGGCGTCGCGCGAGGGCGAGGACGTGCTGATCGACGTCGTCGACAACGGCATCGGCCTGCCCAAGGTGGCGCGCTCGCGCCTCCTCGAGCCCTATGTGACAACACGCGCCAAGGGCACCGGCCTTGGGCTCGCGATCGTCGGCCGCGTGCTGGAAGACCATGGCGGGCGCATCGAACTGAAGGACGCCTCCGACTTCCGCGAGGGCCAGCGCGGCGCCTGGATGCGGATGCGTTTTGCGGTCTCCGGCACTCCCGCGAAAAGCGAGGGGGCCGAACCGGTGACCGCGGCAACGACCAAGCCGGACATCAGGGAAACGGTCACGGAATCCGTCAAGGATATGGAAACAAAAGAGCCGGCCACTGAAACCAAAGAGCCGGCTGAAAAGACCAATGATTCAACGAAAACCGAAGCCTCAACAGGCAGCTGAGAAAACAGGCGCGACCCATGGCAAGTGAAATTCTGATTGTCGATGATGAGGCCGATATTCGGGATCTCGTTGCGGGCATCCTCGAAGACGAGGGGTTCGTGACCCGGACCGCGCGCGACAGCGATACGGCGCTCGCCGAGATCGCCAACCGCAGGCCGCATCTGGTGTTTCTCGACATCTGGCTGCAGGGCTCCAAGCTCGACGGCTTGCAGCTGCTGGAGCAGGTCAAGAAGGACAACCCCGATCTGCCGGTCGTGATGATCTCCGGCCACGGCAACATCGAAACCGCGGTCGCCGCGATCAAGCGCGGCGCCTACGATTTCATCGAGAAGCCGTTCAAGACCGACCGGCTGATCCTGGTCGCCACCAGAGCGCTGGAGAACTCGCGGCTCAAGCGCGAGGTCAAGGAGCTGAAGCAGCTCGCGCCGAGTGCAAGCTCGCTCGTCGGCCGCTCGCCCAGCATGAACCAGCTGCGCCAGACTATCGAGCGTGCGGCCAAGGCCAACAGCCGCATCCTGATCGTCGGCCCCGCCGGTGCCGGCAAGGAGCTGACCGCACGCACGCTGCACACGGCCTCGGGCCGTGCCGAAGGCCCCTTCGTCGTCATCAACGCCGCGGCGATCACGCCCGAACGGATGGAGCACGAGCTGTTCGGCATCGAGCAGTCCAACGGCGAGCACGCGCGCAAGTCCGGCGCGCTCGAAGAGGCCCATGGCGGCACGCTGTTTATCGACGAGATCGCGGACATGCCGCGAGAAACCCAGAACAAGATCTTGCGCGTGCTGGTCGAGCAGTCGTTTCAGCGCGTCGGCGGCAACGGCAAGGTGCAGGTCGACGTCCGCATCATCTCCTCCACCGCGCGCAATCTGGAAGAGGAGATCGCGGGCGGCCATTTCCGCGAGGACCTCTATCATCGGCTCTCGGTGGTGCCGATCCGCGTGCCCGCGCTGTCGGAGCGTCGTGAGGACATTCCGGAATTGATCGATTACTTCATGGAGCAGATTTCGGCGGGCAGCGGCCTCCCCAAGCGCCAGATCGGGCAAGACGCGATGGCGGTGCTGCAGTCGCATGTCTGGCCCGGCAATGTGCGTCAGCTCCGCAACAACGTTGAGAGAGTCATGATTCTGGCGGCGGGCGGCCCGGAGATCATCATCACCGCCGACATGCTGCCGCAGGACGTCGGCTCCATGGTTCCGGCGATGCCGACCAGCAACAATGGCGAGCACATCATGGGCCTGCCGCTGCGCGAAGCGCGCGAAGTGTTCGAGCGCGACTATTTGATTGCACAGATCAGCCGTTTTTCAGGAAATATTTCTCGCACGGCCGAGTTTGTTGGCATGGAACGCTCGGCGTTGCACCGGAAATTGAAGGCGCTCGGTGTCGGCTGACGCCGCGACGTGGCGGAGATAGGCGAGGAAAATCATCGATTTCCGTAGTTTTTCGGAGCCATACGGCGTGGGCTGGCGCGTGAAGCGGCTTGCCTAATAAGCCCACCTGTCCTCTAATCGCACCGCTGTTCCTTCCGAGGGGGATCTCATGAGGGACGGCAACCGGGAGAGGCGCCGAATTTCAGAAAGAGGGCCGCAACCGGCGCAATAAAAAGAAACTCAAAGCGAGAAAAAAACAATGGCGGCAGACCGCGCACAAAACCTGCAGGACACCTTCCTTAATCACGTTCGCAAAACTAAAACGCCACTGACGATCTTTCTGGTCAACGGAGTGAAGCTCCAGGGCATCGTGACCTGGTTCGACAATTTCTGTTTGCTGCTTCGGCGCGACGGTCACTCGCAGCTCGTCTACAAGCACGCGATCTCGACCATCATGCCGGGCGCTCCGATCCAGTTGTTCGAAGGCGGCGAGGAGCCGGCTTGAGAGTGATCTGATTGGAACCCCGGAATTTCGACGGGGATGCCGACCGTCCGCGGTCGGCAGGGGCCAAGCAAACGGGGCGGGTGCTTGTCATCGGCCCCTACTTGCGGGTGCGCGCGGGTGGTGCCGACGCGCAATCGGAAAGCCATATCCTGCGTGACGCCCAGGCCCGGCTCGATGAAGCCGCCGGCCTCGCGCGCGCGATCGATCTCGTCGTTGCCGACGCCATCATCACGCCGATCAACCAGATCAGGCCCGCGACTTACATCGGCAAGGGCAAGGTCGAGGAGATGGCCGGGCTGATCAAGAGCCTTGATGTCGAGCTCGTGGTGATGGATTGCGCGCTGGCACCGATCCAGCAGCGCAATCTCGAGAAGGAATTGCAGGCCAAGGTGCTCGACCGCACGGGCCTCATTCTGGAGATCTTCGGTCGCCGCGCCAAGACCAAGGAAGGTTCGCTCCAGGTCGAGCTCGCGCATCTCAACTACCAGCGCTCGCGCCTCGTCCGCTCCTGGACCCATCTCGAGCGCCAGCGCGGCGGCTTTGGATTCATGGGCGGTCCCGGCGAGACGCAGATCGAAGCCGACCGCCGCCTGATCCAGGAGCGCATTTCCAAGCTCGAGGGCGAACTGAAGAAGGTGCAGGCGACGCGGCGTCTGCATCGTGCAGGACGCCAGCGTGTGCCGTATCGCGTGGTCGCGCTGGTCGGCTACACCAATGCCGGCAAGTCGACGCTGTTCAACCGCCTGACCCGCGCCGATGTGCAGGCGGCCGACATGCTGTTCGCCACGCTCGACCCGACCCTGCGCGCGCTCACCCTGCCGCACGGCGGCAAGGCGATGCTGTCCGATACCGTCGGCTTCATCTCCAACCTGCCGACGCAACTCGTCGCCGCCTTCCGCGCCACGCTGGAAGAGGTGCTGGAGGCCGACGTCATCCTGCATGTGCGTGACATCTCGCACGACGACGCCGAGGCGCAGCAGAGCGACGTCGACGCCGTGCTGCGCCAGCTTGGCATCAATCCTGATGACTCAGGCCGCATCATTGAAGTCTGGAACAAGATCGACCGTTACGACGCCGAGCAGCGCGAAGAGCTTTTGAACATCGCTGCGCGCAGGCCGGAAGACCACCCGGCGATGCTGGTCTCGGCGGTGTCAGGCGAGGGCGTCGACGCACTTCTTGCCGCTATCGAGGAACGGCTCGCCTCAAAACGCACCACGCTCGACCTTTCGATCGACGCGGCCGATGGCGCCGGCATCAGCTGGCTGCACCGCAATGCCGAGGTGTTGGTGAAGGAACTGCACGACGGCCGCTTCGACATGACGGTGCGGGTGGACGAGACCAAGCGGGACATCGTGGTGAACCGGTTCGACGCCGTGCCGCGCGTGGCGTGATCTCTCCCACGTCGTCCCGGACAAGGGCGCCCCAAGCGCGCGCAGATCCGCGGCCCTTATCCACAGGAAGCAATTTGGTGCGCGGCATTAGTCGCGTCGTATCTCGAACCAGGTGCGATCCCAAACACGACATTGGACTTAGCGGCTGGCTTCCTTGCGTCCCTCTGACGCCGGCGTCTCCTCGGCCTTCGCCGCATTCCACAGCGCGTCCATCTCTTCCAGCGACGCCTGCTCCAGCGCTCGCCCCTGCGCTTCCAGCGCCCGTTCGATATAGGCAAAGCGCCGCTCGAACTTCGCGTTGGTCGCGCGCAGCGCGGCCTCCGGGTCGGCATCGACATGGCGGGCGAGGTTGACCAGCGCAAACATCAGGTCGCCGGTTTCCTCCGCGATCTCATGCTTGTCGTTGCGGTCGAGGGCGGCCTCGATTTCGTCGGCTTCCTCGCGGATTTTTGCCAGCACCGCGCGCGGGTCGTTCCAGTCGAAGCCGACGGTCGAGGCCTTGCGCTGAAGCTCCATGGCGCGCGTCAGCGCCGGTTGGCCGGCCTTCACGCCTGACATCAGCGATTTGTGCGAAATCTCTTCCGGTGGCCGGCGTGCGGCGCGCTCGGCCTTCTCCTCGGCCTTGATGCGGTCCCAGACTTCCTTGACGTGGGAGGAGGCGAGGTTACCGTCCTTGTCTACGAAAACGTGAGGATGGCGCCGGATCATCTTGCGGGTGATGGCCTCGACGACATCTCCAAAAGCGAACGCATTCTGCTCCTCGGCCATCCGGGCGTGGAACACCACCTGCAACAGGAGGTCGCCGAGCTCTTCGCAGAGATCGTCGAGATCGCCGCGGCCGATGGCCTCGACCACCTCATAGGCTTCCTCGATCGTGTAGGGCGCGATGGTCGCAAAATTCTGCTCGAGGTCCCAGGGGCAGCCGGTCACCGGCGTGCGCAGCGCCGCCATGATCTCGATCAGGCGTGAAATGTCGCGGGAGGGGGTCATTGCGGGGCAGTCTCCAGGCTCTCAAGCCTTATGCCAAAAGCGGGCCGCCGTTCCCAGCGTAGCGCGACGGAACAGGCCGATTTCCACCGATTGGCGGCCGAGGTGCGCAATGCTAAAGCGCGGACCATGAGCGACGCATTTTCACCAGAAACCGCGCTGGTGCTGTTTTCCGGCGGCCAGGATTCCACCACCTGCCTCGCCTGGGCGCTGAACCGCTTTGCGCGCGTGGAAACGCTGGGGTTCGATTACCGCCAGCGCCACGCCATCGAGCTGGCCTGCCGCGACCAGCTGTTCGACGGCATCAGGGGCTTGCGCGCGGATTGGGCCGCAAAACTCGGCGAGAGCCACACGCTGTCGATCCCGACGCTGGCGGACGTGTCCGAGACGGCACTGACGCGCGATGTCGCGATCGCGATGGGTGCCGACGGCCTGCCCAACACCTTCGTGCCCGGCCGCAATCTGGTGTTTCTGACGTTCGCCGCGGCGCTGGCCTACAGGCGCGGCATCACCCACATCGTCGGCGGCATGTGCGAGACCGACTATTCCGGCTATCCCGATTGCCGCGACGACACCATCCGCGCCATGCAGGCCGCGTTGTCGCTGGGCATGGCCCGCAAGTTCGAGCTGCATACGCCGCTGATGTGGATCGACAAGGCGGCGACGTGGCAGCTCGCGCACGATCTCGGCGGCGAGGGGCTGGTTGACCTCATCCGCGAGCAGTCGCACACCTGCTATCTCGGCGAACGCGGCGCGCAGCACGATTGGGGCTATGGCTGCGGCGAGTGCCCGGCGTGCAGCCTGCGGGCGAAGGGGTGGCGGGAGTATGTGGCGGGACGGTAGCGCGTCTCGCCTCTCTCGCGCCCCGGACGCAGCGCAGCGCTCCTTCAGCGGTGCGCTGCAGAGCCGGGGCCCATCCATCATAGCTTATCGTGTTGCCATCTGGGTCCCGGCTCTGCGCCGCAACGCTTAGGCGTTGCAGCTTGTCCGGGACACGAAGTCCTCGCAATGACGGCGTGGCGCGAGCTAGCCAAAATCTTCCTGCTTTAGCTCGATCGGCTTGCCGTGAGGCGTGCGATCAGCCGCATAGTCCCATGCGTCGCGGTAGCGGTGCAGCGTTTCCGCAGACGCAACGCCCTTGCGCGCGACGAGGCCTTCCAGCGTGGCGAGCCAGTGCAGATAGTAGGTCTCGCCGGTGTCAGGATCGCCGGCGACCTGGGCGCGCTTGATTTCGGAGGCCAGGGCTGCTGCCCATTCGGGCCAGGTGAACACGCCGCGGTCATGCAGCGTCAACGCCATCGCGAAGGCATGCGCCTCCCAGGGGGCGCGGAACACCGGGCCGTTGTCGTCGCGGGGAATGCTCGGTATGGCCGCAGTTGCTGCGGCCGCGGCCGTGCTGCTCATCACGCCGGGTCCAGATAGGGCTCGAAGGCGTCGATCGACACCTTCAAGGCCGGATCACCGTCCGCGCCCCAGAGATCGCGGCCCTCGAACACCACCGTGTAGAGCCATTGCGGATTTTCGCCGAGCTCCATCGCCGCCGAATCCGGAAACACCCGACAGCCGTGGTTCAGCTCGACGACACCGACATGGCCGCGGACATAGCGCGGCAGCCGCGTGTGCGTGGCCGGATGAATGTTTTTCGCGCGCACGCGGTCGCCGATCCTGAATTTCTCCGGCGCCGGAGCAGGGCGGGCGAACTTGCCGCGCACCATGGTGCGCTCGACATTGTCGCGCTCCAGCCTGCCGTGCTTGAGCGCCTTTGCGGGTTGCATCGCATGGCCGGCGGCGACCTCCTCCCTTGTGAGGTAGCCCTTCTCGATCAGCATCGCCTCGAGCCCGAGGAACCATTTCTTGTAATAGGAGCTCGACAGGTACACGTGCGGCGGCAGCGTCTCGCGATAGAAGCGCGAGGTGTCGATATTGAAGGCACCGGCCGCGCCCATCGCGCGCACCATCGCCAGCACCCGCGACTCCCATTCCGCATGGAACACCGGCTCGTTCGGCTCCGGCTCGACCTTGCCGAATCCGTCCATGCCGCCCATGTCGTGCACGCCGTTCATGACGGCGCTCCCGGCGTTTTGGGAAAGCCGGTGCCGATCATGGAATCACGCGTGACGAGTTCGGCGAGCTGTTCCTCGCTCCAGCCGTCCGTGCCGTCGGGGCGCATCGGCAGCACCAGGAAGCGTGTCTCCGCGGTGGAGTCCCAAACTCGAATTTCCATGTCCTTCGGCAGCGTGACGTCGAAATCGGCGAGCACGCCGCGCGGGTCCTTGACTGCGCGAGAGCGGTAGGGCGCGGCCTTGTACCAGACCGGCGGCAGCCCCAGCATTTCCCAGGGGTAGCAGGAGCACAGCGTGCACACGACCATGTTGTGACGCTGCGGCGTGTTCTCGACCACGACGAGATGGTCGCCGACGCGGCTGACATGGCCTAGCGTGCCGATCGCCTTGGAGCCGTCTTCCAGCAGCGCCTGCTTGAACGCGGGATCAGTCCAGGCCTTGGCGACGACGCGCGCGCCGTTATGCGGGCCGATCCTGGTCTCATAGGCCTGGATGATGGCGTCGAGCGCTGCCGGCTCGACATAGCCTTTTTCGGTCAGGATGGTTTCGAGCGCGCGTACGCGAAGCTCGGTCTCCGACAGCTCGGAATGGTCGTGATCGTGGTGATGATGATGTTCGCTCATGGGGCAAAGATAGTCCCAGAATCCGGGCGTTGTCGAGACGAAGACTCTGCTAACATCGCACCATGGGCTGGGCTGTGAGAACCGGAATAGCCGCCGCAATCGCGGCTTTTGGCGCATTCGCGGCGCAGGATGCGCGCGCCGCGAATGGCGCC
This sequence comes from Bradyrhizobium sp. 197, assembly GCF_023073375.1. Taxonomy (NCBI): domain Bacteria; kingdom Pseudomonadati; phylum Pseudomonadota; class Alphaproteobacteria; order Hyphomicrobiales; family Nitrobacteraceae; genus Bradyrhizobium; species Bradyrhizobium sp. 197. Next base: position 224,754 of record NZ_JADPJJ010000100.1, read on the forward strand.
TATGCAGTCGATGCCGCCGACATTTCCGAGGTCGGCTCCTGCAAAGTGGAAAGCTGGATGTCGACTGCTTCCAACACGGATTTTTCGGCGGTCGCCAATCCCTCCTGTGTCGTCGATCCCTTCAGGCCGATCGAGCTGAGCCTGCAGACCATCCGGGCCCGGAGCGATGGCGACTGGAGCACGACGGTCGCTCCAAAAGCCAAGACGAACTTCGTCCCGACCGGAATAGGCCGGTGGGGCTTGTCAGCGTATGGCGGCGGATCATTCGACGCGGCGAGCGGCGATGCCATGTCCGCCTTTGTCGTCATCCCCGCGACCTTCCGCCTGTCGGAGACCATGCGCATCAACGTCAATGGCGGCTGGCTGTGGGATCGCACGGTCGATCGTCATTACCTGACCTACGGCGTCGGCTTCGATTGGAAATTCACCGACACGTTGCAATGGACGATCGAAGCTTACGGGCAAGCTGGCGCTTCCGAGATCGCAAGCGTCGTCCAGCCGCGTTTCCAGACCGGCGTCCGCTACCGGCCGAACGAGATATTCTCCGTCGACGTGATCTACGGCCGCAACATCACCGGCGAAAGCGGCAACTGGATCACCATCGGGACCACGGTCCGGTTTCCGGTCCGCGGCAGCGAGCCCGAGCACCACCGCACCGGGCATTTGTGAGCACCAAGAAAACCAAGAACAGGGAAGGTTGCGTTGTCTGACTATGTGAAGATCGAGAAGGGCCTCGGGCCGGAGGGGCGGATTGCGGTGGTGCGGTTCGACCGCGGCGACGGCATCAACGCGCTTTCGCCGGAGGCGCTGCGCCAGCTCACCGCAGCCGCGCGCAGTTTTGAGGCTGACGCCGCAACCTCTGTCGTGGTGCTGACAGGCAGCGCGGACGCGTTCAGCGCCGGGTTCGACCTCAAGGATGTCGAAGGGCGCTCGCGCAAGGACATGGACCTCGGCGCGCTGCGGCGGCATCTCAATCTCGGACCGCGCTTGACTCGCCTTACGCGACGGGACCGGCGCCGATATATTTCGGCAGCGGCTATATCGGGAAGGGCCAGTTCTGGGGCTTTGGGCTGATCTTCGGAGCGCTCTATTTCGCGGGGCTCCTGCTGATCGTCCTGCCCTGGTTGCAGGTCCATTGAGCCAGGCCGGAGGCCGATACCCCGGCAGATGAATTTTCTTCGGCGGGACGGGATTTGGAAAACTTCGTCCAACTCCTCGCAAATATGTGACATTGCAAGAGAGACCTGAAAGGGCGATGTGCGTGCTGCGATGCAGCGCGCTCCACGCGAGCCCTCATCTTTCATTCTCCGTCGCTTGATGCGACCCGGTTCCCGGATGCCCCAGAGGCAAGCGGAACAATTGTGCATGAAGGCGCCTCCATGAACGCCCACCCATCGCTCGCGATCGGACGGCCGATCGAAAAGCTTGACGCGATCTCACGTGACGCGGTCTCACCTGCCGCGACTGCGCCTGACGCGATGGTCCGTCTCGAGGGCATCTCCAAGACCTATCCGGCCTATCGCGGCAAGCCCGGCGTCGATGCTCTGCAAAATATCGATTTCGCGATCCTACGCGGCTCGATCACAGGCGTCATCGGCCGCTCTGGCGCCGGCAAATCGAGCCTGGTCCGGCTCATCAACGGACTGGAGAGGCCGACCACCGGCCGCGTCGTCGTTGACGGCCGTGACATCTCGGTGCTTGCGGGCCGCGATTTGCGGCTGGCGCAGCGCTCGATCGGCATGATCTTCCAGCACTTCAATCTGCTGTCATCGCGCACCGCAGCCGCCAACATCGCGCTGCCGCTGGAGATCGCCGGCTGGGCCAAGGCCGACATCATCGCACGCGTGGCCGAGTTGCTTGCGCTGGTGGGCATCGCCGATAAGCACGACCGCTACCCGTCAGAACTCTCCGGCGGCCAGAAGCAGCGCGTCGGCATCGCGCGGGCCTTGGCAACGCGGCCGAGCGTGCTGCTCTCGGACGAGGCGACCTCGGCGCTCGATCCGCAGACCACGCGGGCGATCCTCGATCTGCTCGCCAACATCAATCGCGAGCTCGGGGTGACCATCGTGCTGATCACCCATGAAATGTCCGTGGTGCGTCAGCTCGCCAGGGACGTCGTGGTGCTCGACGCCGGCCACGTCGTCGAGAGCGGCCATGTCGCGGATATCTTCACCCATCCCAAACATCCGATCACGCAATCCTTCCTGGCTGAAGTCATCGGCGACAGCTTGCCGGTGTCGCTGGCGAGCCGGATCGTTTCGGAGCTGCCTGCGGGTGGACAGGCCGTGATCCGCATCCAGGTGCGTGGGGCAGGAGCCGGCGACACGCTGGTGGCGCGTCTCGCGCGCGAGCTCGGCCTCGACGTCTCGCTGCTGTCGGCCCGCATCGACGAGATCGGCGGCCAGCATGTGGGCTCGCTGACGTTGGGTATTCCGCTCGGCACTTCTTGCAGCGACGACGCGACGACGCGGACGCTGGCCTGGCTCTCACAATATCAATTCCCCGCGGAGCGTCTCGGCTATGTCGCCTGAACTCATCAACCTGATCATCCAGGCCACCGGCGAGAGCCTGTACATGGTCGGGCTCGCGGCGCTGATCGGCACCGTCATAGGCCTGCCGCTCGGCGTCTTTCTCGCGACCAGCCGGAAAGGGGAGCTGTTCGCGGCGCCCGTCGTCAATCGCGTGCTCGGCATCGTCGTCAATGCGACGCGGTCCACGCCCTTCATCATCCTGGTCGTGGCCATCATCCCGTTCACGCGCCTCGTTGCCGGCACCTCGATCGGATCGACGGCCGCGATCGTGCCGTTGACGATCGCATCGGCGCCGTTCATCGCGCGCCTGGTCGAGGCCGCGATCCGCGAGGTCGATGGCGGCCTCATTGAAACGGCGTCCTCGTTCGGGGCCTCGCCGATCCAGATCGTGCTCAAGGTGCTGATCCCCGAAGCGCTGCCGGGTCTTCTGCTGGCGCTGACGCTCGCGGTAGTCAGCCTGCTCGGCTATTCCGCCATGGTCGGCGCCGTCGGAGGTGGCGGGCTCGGCGATCTCGGCATCCGCTACGGCTATCAGCGCTTCATGCCGGAGATGATGCTGGCCGTCGTCGTGGTGCTGATCGCGCTGGTGCAGCTCGTCCAGAGCGCCGGCGATTATCTCGCGCGCCGGGTCAACCGCCGGCTGCGGCATCGCTGACATCGGTTGGGGGCGGCCCTCACATCGGGTATTTGATGTGGTTCTGAATATTGTTCTCCTTACCTGTCTTTGCTCAATTCAAACGTTGCTGACGCCGCCGTCGACGAGCATGTCGGAGCCTGTCATGAACGCGCTCTCGTCCGAGGCGAGGAAGACCGCCGCCGCCGCCAGCTCCTCGGGACGCCCGAGTCTCAGCATCGGAACGTAGTTGGCGTACATCTTGCGAATGGCGGCGGCCTCCTCGGGCGTCGACGCCTGGGAGTCCATGATGGGCGTGTCGACGGGGCCGGGGCTCAGCAGGTTCGCGCGGATGCCGCTGTCTTTGAACTCGGCCGCCCAGGTCCGCACATACGAACGCACCGCCGCCTTGGTGGCCGCATAGGTCGAGTGGTTCGCCAGGCCCATGGAGTGCATGGCCGAGGACACCAGGATGATCGATCCTCCGCCGCCCATCATCGGCAGCATCTTCTGCACCAGGAACAGAGGACCCTTGGCCATCAGGTTGAACGTGCGGTCGTAGTGCTCCTCCGTGATGTCGCGCAGCGGCACCTGCTCGGTGATGCCGGCATTGGACACGACCACGTCCACCTTGCCCTTCGTGCTTCGGACGATGTCCGCAACGCGGTCGAGATCCGGAAGGCTGGATGCGTCGGCCTGGATCGCGGTGACGTTGCCGCCGATGAGCTTCACCGCCATGTCGAGCGCTTCCCGGCGACGGCCGAAGATGAACGCGTGCGCGCCTTCCTTCACGAACCGCTGGGCGATGGCAAGCCCGATCCCGCTGTTGCCGCCGCTGATCACTGCGACCTTGCCTTCCAATCTCGACATGACACGTCCCTTGGCTTGCGTTCCCGGCTCGTCCGGAGAACCTCAACTAGATCGGTTCGTGTCAGCCGTTCAGTGCGGAACTACGCACAAGGGTGGTGCGTTTTTCGACCGGTCGGATTGTGGCTTTTCACCCAGGGCCAGGCGCGCAAGACCAAGCGCGCAAGCGCCGCGCCCGCATCCGCGTGCGCGAGACGGCTGCGATGCGCCTCGACTGGCAGCTCACGCCGGCGGAGTAGGGCGCAGCGCACCTCGCAGGATGAACCTTCCCGGCCGGCACCGGCACAAAGACTGGAGATCGCACCCAGCCGGAACTTGCAATGAGATCGCTCGCCTTGCTCTGCCTGCTCGCCTTGGCCACGCCCGCTTATGCGGCGACGCCCGAGCAGCATTATCTCGACCTGCACGATCGCTACATCGCAAAGTTCTCGAAGGCTCCGGAAAACGACGAGACCAGCAAGCAACACGATGCGGCGCTCAGGGAGCTGACAACTGTGCTGCGCAGCCTGGTGGGCCCCGTCGCGATCAAGGGACTGCCGGCCGACGGCAAGACGAACGCGGACACGCTCTTCAAGGGCGACTCCGGCTTCGGCCATCTCGACGGGCTCGGCTTCGCCTCCGAAGGCGACAGGATGCAGGCCGTATATGCCGAGCTGCCGATCACGAAGCCCGCGGGAGTGAGCGCGGCGGTCACCGTGCTGGGCGTACGTGGCAATGGCGACCTGAAGGGACCGCCGCATGAAATCGACGTGGTCGCGATTCAGGGCGAGAAGGTCTTCTTCATCGCTGCAAGCGATGCGGTGAAGACGGCTGAGATCCCGGCCTGCGAGAAAGTCTGGAAGCAGATGATGGCCAGGCTCATCGACAAGAAGGATCCGCGCGGCGACATCACCCGCGAAGACAATGCGATGACCGCGTACACGATGTGCTTCGCCAAAGCGGCGCCAAGCCAGAGCTGGTTCGCGGCGGCCGTCAAGAAAGCGCAGAGCCAGTTGGATCTGCTGCCGCTGCGATAACTACTGTACCGTTGCTCCGCTGGTTCATCCGCCCGATGGCTTCCGGGCTCGCGCCAAGGGACGTATCCCCGGAATGAAGGAGCGCGCGGCGTGACGGCTTGGATCGTCGAATTGCCCGCATTTCCAATAGCCTGATCTGTTCCTTTGAAGACGGTAGCAACGATGACGCCGTGAGAGCGGTTGAGGCTCTAAGAAGCGATGCGCATCTCCGATCGGAGATCGTGAACGACCGCGGCCGGCGCGACCGTCTTGGCGATCTCACAGAGATGGCGATGATGGGTAAAGTACACGACCTGACCTTGCGCAGCCATTTCGGCCAGCAGCCGGAAGGCTTCTTCGGCGCGGAAATCGTCGAACGTCTCCATGATGTCATCCGCGAGGAAGGGGGCCGGTGCATGCGCCCGGGTGAACTCGTAATAGCCCGCGACGCGCAGCGCCAGATAGAGCTGAAACCGAGTTCCTTTGGAGAGATCGGAAGCAATCTTCGAGCTTCCGTCCACGCCCTTCGCAATCAGAAGCTCGCTGCCGTTCAATGGCTGGGTTACCAGCTCGGGATACCGGCCGCGGCTGATGAGCGAGAAGGCCTCCGACGCACGGGCCATCATCGAACTGCGATGCCGGTCCCGATAAGCCTGCAATGCGCCGTCGGCTGCGGCGATTCCGAACTTGAGCCGGAGGTAGGTCCGCGCCTTGTCCTCGATCGACAACAGCACCGTTCGCCGTGTCGCATCAATGAGCGCGACGGCGGCGTCGCCGCCGACCGCGGAGATGCTGTCGTCGGCCTTTGTCTTTGCGGCAAACAGATCGCGGATTCGCTCGTCTTCGTTGCCGAAACGTGATCTCCTTTCGGTCAATTCTGCTTCAAGCTCTGTTCGGTCCAGCGTGTCGAGGATGGCCTCGGCTTCCTCGAAAGTCTCGAGCCCAATGGCTTTGAGCATCTCATCGTGCGCTTCTGTCAGGTGCGCCATGAGTTCGGACCGGCGTGCGACGCGACGCAGGCACGTGTCGACCTCCGTCAATGAGCCGACCTTGAAGACATCCATCATCCGCTTCGCCTGCGCTTGAACTTGCGCAAATTCCTCGGCAAGCTGGCGAGCTTCGTCGTGTTCGGCCAAGAGAGCCGCCTCGGCATCTTGCCGGCGCTCCAGAGTCTTCGTCGCATCGGCGACGCCGCTCACCACGGCCTGATACAGCCCGAGAACATCGGACGACTTTGCTGTCAGCCCCATCTTCGCGGCGAGGGTTTCGACCTCCGTCCGGAAGTGGATCTGGTCGCGCTCCATCTTCGCGATCCGATCGGTCAGCCCGGCCATTTTCTCCAGCTTGGGCCCCAGCTCGGCCAGCGCTTCCAGCGTCTCTCTCACGGTCGCGATGGTCGGCCGGCTCTCGTTCTCCCCCAACCAGCATGCGGCGCAGGCCTGCCGCCACGCGGAGCTCCATGCGGATTCAGCGGCCAGCACCTCTCCGCGTTTCGTCTCGCGTGACGTCAAGTCGCGTCGATGCTCATCGAGGGCCGCCCGCAGCGCCTTGGCGACGGCTTCGCGGTCGAGAGCGGCCTGGCCAGCAGCCAACAACGCCTGGATGTCCGCGTCGTCCGAAAAGGCGACGCTCGCTCTATGCAGTGCTGTCGCGAGCCGTTCCCGCGCGGTCTCGACGTCGGTGCGCGCCTGCCGCGATTCACGCTCCGCGCCCATCCAGCGCGTGCGGAGCTCAATGGCCCGCTCGCGCTTCTGAAGCCAAAGCTTCAGTCCTGCAAGACCGATGGTCTCATCGAGCCCCCCGCCGATCGCACGAGCGGATGCGGCGATGCCCGCGGCGAGCGCTTCCCGCTGCTGTGAACTCGCCTGAAGCAACCGTCCCGCATGTTCGCGCTGGCTCCGGACGTTGGCACAATCCAGCAGCGCCTGATTGAGCTCCGCCACGCTGCCGACGTGGCTCAGGCGCTGCTCCGAGATGAGATCGAGCTTCCGCATCTCGGTTTCGAAGGCCGTGGCCGTCGTCGCATCCAGCCTGTCCTTATGGGTGGCCCAGGCAGCTTCGCGTGCCGACCTGATTTCACCGACCTCCAGGTCGCTGATGGCGCCCGCGATGGAGGCGAGCGCCTCGCTCCTGCGCTGGAGTTGTAGCGCCTCCGCGTCGAGGCGATCGACGTCCTTCTGCTGGAGAGCGATTTTCTGGGAGAGCTTCGCGTCGGTCGACGTCCACGCCTCCAGTTGGTCCGGGCGGGCGACCTGGACTGTGAGAAGCGCGTCTCTGCCGCCTGTCCAAGGATGCAATCCGGCGAGCGCGTCGTCAAATTCCTCGGATCGCTCCTGGCAGGTTCGATCCGCTGCCCGCAGGCGCGGGACGTCGTCGCTCTGGCGAGCCGTGCCGACGGCAAGGCTCAGGGCGTGCACCGCCGATTCATCAAGCGCGCGGCGGTCGTCCCCGAGCCTGGCCTCGGCGACGGACAGCCCGTCACGCGCCTTTGCAAGCTCCGTCTCAGCCCCGATGATCGCAGCTTCGATACCGGATCGCGTCTCCATCAGATCGTGGAGCGGGCCAGTCGTTTCGGTCGACAGAATCAAGCGCTTTGGCGCCGGGTCCGAGTCCCTGTTGATGCGGGCCAGGATTCGCGACACCGTCTGCTCGGCGAGGCCCAAGGCCAGCTTGCGTTCAGGCAGGTCTTTTTCCGCCGTGACGAAGCGCGCGCGCTCGTCCATGAGACCCTGGATGCGGCCTTGAAGGCTACAAGCTGCCTCGTTGACGATCGATTCCACGATCGTACGCTCCAGTCGCGCAATCTCGTCGTCGCTCGCCTGCGCCTGCGTCTGCAACTTCGTCTGCCGGGTCATCAGGTCGGGAAGGTCGGTCGCCCACACCGATGGCGCGTCCGGCAGAGCCGCAAGGGGCTCAAGCTCCGCGCGGAGCCTGCGAACCGCTTGGAGCCGGGGCAGGGCGTGCAGGAGCCGCCCGATCTGGTCAATCCGGGACTGCGTGTGTCCGCGCTGGCGGACTGCTTCGTCGTAGGCCGCGGCCGCCTCGTCCCGGTCGGTGACGAGCCGGGAGAACTCCGAGGCGAGCGTGTCGATTTTGTCGCGCTCGTCCTTTAGGATGGCAAGCTCCTTCTTGAAGTCGGACAGCACGCCCGTGCGCTTGCCGGCCCGAAAGAAGCCGTCCGCTTCCTCTCGTACGGACGAGAGCCGGGCGCTCAGATCCGAGAGGCCCGCGGTCGCGGAGAAGAGGAGGGTGCCGAGATCGCCCTTGCTGGCGAGGATGTTCTCGCCGCCGGTCTCTAGCGTTTCATCGTCGAGGCAGAACATGGTCTGATAAGCGTTCCGGTCGAGTCCTCCCAGCTCGCCGAGCAGCACAGCTTCGGGTATGGGCCGGTCCGCCTCGTCGAGCAGGCTGTTTTGAGGCTTCTTGATCCGCGAGACGTTGCGCATCCCAGTGGAATGCTCGATCTCGGCCTCGATCCGCATGGTCGGGTATGGGTGCAGGAAGTTGAGCTTGCTCTGCGTGTGGATGCCGTAAAGGAGGTCCATGACGGCCGACATTACCGTCGATTTGCCGGCCTCATTGGGCCCGTACACGATGTGCATGTCCGGGCCAACTGCGAGGCGAGCGCCGAAGTCAAGCACCGTATCCGTGAATTTGCCGTAACGCCTCAGGCCGAGCTTTCGGATGCGCATTAGCGTGCTCTGTCCGGACCGCCCGCCGTCAGGCGCGCGAGGACCTCTTCCGAGCCCTCCTTAGACAATTGCCCGATGAGCAACGCGAGACCGGTCTCATCCGGAGCAAGGACGCGCCGGCATTCCGGAGGTAGCTGATCAAGCAGATTGTCGACAATGATTTGCGCTTCCGCGCGGAACGCCTCGGACGCGACAATCTCGTTGGTCATGGTCCGGCGAAGCACCTCGACGGGATCGGCGCTGTCGGCGGGATCGACGATGGCTGGTTTTCGACAATCGCTTTCGAGTTTCTCGATCCAGACATTGCCGATGGCTTCCGCGCGGCTCTCGACTTCGGCGTGGAGAACATCGGCGTCGCGTCGGATGGTCCAGGCCAGCGGCGTCGCGCCGGAGACGAACACGCGTGCGACGAGATGATCGGATTCCGAGCGATCGGAGGCTTCGCCGAGTGCGCTCTCGATGCGGGTGACGAGCTCGCGCCAATCCACGAGCCCGGATGCGTGGACGGCCACCCGTTCGAATTGGGCCATGCTGACGACGCGTTCGGCGAGCGACAACGACCCGTCGTCCAGGACGCTTACCAGCGTGACCGACTTTGATCCACTTTCCCCGACATCACGGCCTTGTGGTATGCCTGGCATCACAATAGCGCAGGCTCCCTCGGTCGTGGACCGCTTATGGATATGTCCGAGTGCCCAGTACTGGAAGCCGGAAGCGGCGAGATGGGCCGTGCTGCACGGCGCGTATACGTCGTGCCCCGGCGCACCGTCCAGGCTGGTGTGCATGAGCCCGATGTTGATCGCACCCTCAACAGGCGGCTTGTATTTGCCAAGCAGGCTTTCCGGGGCCTGTGGTTTCGCGAAGCTGAGCCCATGCACCAGGATCGGCCGCTCGCCACGATCCCGCAACATCTCGACGGTGTCGGCCCGTCCGCCAAAGACGGTCACGCTGTCCGGAAGCACGAGTTCCTTGGTGATCTTCGACAAGGCATCGTGATTTCCACGGATGATGAAGACCCGGACGCCGGCGGCATGCAAGCGGCGCAGCTGCTCGATCAGGAACCGCGCCGTCTTCATCGAGGTCTGATCGCCGTCGTAGAGGTCGCCGGCGAGTAGGAGCGCATCCACGCGTTCATCGAGACAGAGGTCGACGATCCGGACGAAGACCTGACGGCTAGCGTTGCCGATGAGCTCGGCGAGACCCGGATTTCGCAAAGCGAGAGAACGCAGCGGCGAGTCCAAGTGGATATCGGCTGCATGCACGAAACGGAAAGCCGACATGAACGCACCTCATCAGTCCATCGAATCAGCCGACCTTATAACATCCGGTCAGCTGCATCGTTGTGCCGACAGCGCGTTACCCGTTTTAGGTGTGAACGGAGTGTGGATATGACTCGGTCGGCGGCTAGCTCTTGCTGCCGCCGAGATTCCAGCCGCGGCCGCCTTCTCCAAAAATCTCGTAGCCCGTCGCCGTGACTGCAACCGTATCCTCAAGCTTGATAAACCCGCACTTAGGATGTTTCATCGTGGTCTCGATCGACACCACCATCCCTGTTTCGAGCGGCAGGCGGGCGTCGGGGTCGTCGTAGGGGATCGGGCCCTTGGCGGTCAGGCGAGGGGCCTCGTGGCTGACGAGGCCCATGCCGTGGGCCAAAAACTCCGTGCAGTCGCGCTGGCTGATCTGTGCAAGCTGCCGCTCGGCCGCGACGTAGATGTCGCCGCCCATGGCACCGGGCTGGACCGCGGCGAAGGCGGCGCGCTGGACCGCTTCGATCTCGGCCAGGCAGCCTTTCAACTCGGCATCGGGATCGCCGAGCACCGCCATGCGCGCGAGATCGCCGATATAGCCGTGATAATTGCCGCCGGAGTCCAGCGACAGCACCTCGCCTTGCTCCCAACGCTGCGCTGACGGCGCCCGGTTGTGGCTGTTGCCGCAGGCGAGCAGGCAGTATTCGAAGGTCAGCCCGCGATTGGCCTCGGCAATCCGCAATGCGTCCGACAATTGCTGCTTGGTGGTGCCCGGGCCGTGCCCGGCGATCACCTCCAGCATCGACGCGATGACGAGCTCGGACGCGGTCTTGAGTTTTGCGAGTTCCTCGGCAGACTTGACCGAGCGCAGCCGCTCCAGCACCAGCAGCGCGTCCTTGAGCTCGGCGCCGGGCAGGGCGTCCACAAGCGCCCGGCCCGCATCCATCGGCAAAAACGCCATCTCGACTCCGACCCGCTTCAAGGGCACGCCGGCGTCGCGGATGAGGCCAGCGGCCCGCGTGATCGCATCGATCGAGCCGTTGGACTCGGTCCGGACCTGTGCCACCCATGGCGGCGCAACGGCGCGCTGATGGGTCTCCAGCCTGTGCCCGACATAGACGGCGTGCTCCGGCGCGCCCTTGGGATAGACCAGGACCGGCAGATAACGACTGGTGCCGAGCGCATCCATGTAGTCGAAGAAGATCGCGCGCTCGGCACCCAGCAGGTACTGCACATTGTGCTTGGAGGTCGCGACCAGCACGTCGAGGCCGGCGGCCTCCATCAGACGGTCGAGCTTGGCGGCATCGAATGGAATGGCGCGCGAGCGGTCTGCGCGGGCGACGTTCTCCTGCATGACGAACCTCCCAATGTCTGGCGCGGCTTGTCTGGCTGCGTCCGGTGTCTTGCCTGTCTAGCCAGTCTGAGCCGGGAGCAGGGTTCTCGGTAGCCGTCGATTAAGCCGGGCTGATCTGCACACACCCATATCCGTAATTCGCATAAGGTATATTATGGAATATATTTATATACAATCAGATCAGTCAGTTAGCTAGAATTCCTCTCACTGCACCTTCGCTCCTCGTCTTTTCCGGCCCGGCCGTCGCATATCGTCCCAGCTTTCGACAGCTACTGTGCATGGGGTTGTTTTCGCAGTTTAGATTCCGGTCTATGCATCCGAAAGCCGATATTGCCGTGACGATGTCCGGCTGCAATAAGCGAGTCTTCGCGAGATCGCAGATGACCTTCTGACCCGACGTCCGTATGGTTTGCATCTCAGAACAACAACAAACCTTCCGAGGAAGCAGACCCATGAGCTTTTCCCGACGCACGCTTCTCAAGGCCTCCGCCGCGACCGCGGTCCTGGGCGGCATCGGTGCGCCCCATGTGGTCCGCGCCCAGAGCGCCGAGTTCACCTTCAAATACGCCAACAACCTGCCGGACACCCATCCGATGAACGTGCGCGCCAAGGAGATGGCGGCGGCGATCAAGGCCGAGACCAAGCGCAAGTTCGACCTGCAGATATTCCCGAACAACCAACTCGGGTCCGACACCGACATGCTGAGCCAGATCCGCTCCGGCGGCGTCGAGTTCTTCACGCTGTCGGGTCTGATCCTGTCGACCCTGGTGCCTGCGGCGTCCATCAACGGCATCGGCTTTGCGTTCCCGGACTACGACACGGTCTGGAAGGCCATGGACGGCGATCTCGGCGCCTTCGTCCGCGGCGAAATCAAGAAGTCCGGCCTCGAGGTCATGGACAAGATCTGGGACAACGGCTTCCGCCAGACCACGTCGTCAAGCAAGCCGATCACCGGTCCTGACGACCTCAAGGGCTTCAAGATCCGCGTGCCGGTATCGCCGCTGTGGACCTCGATGTTCAAGGCGTTCGATGCGGCGCCCGCCTCGATCAATTTCGCCGAGGTCTATTCCGCGCTCCAGACGCGGATCGTCGAGGGCCAGGAGAACCCGCTGGCGATCATCTCGACGGCCAAGCTCTACGAGGTGCAGAAATACTGCTCGCTGACCAACCACATGTGGGACGGCTTCTGGTTCCTGGCCAACCGCAAAGCCTGGAGCAGCTTGCCCGAGGATGTGCGCACCGTCGTCGCCAAGAACATCAATGCCGCAGCGGTCAAGGAACGCGAGGACACCGCCAAGCTCAATGCCAATCTCCAGCAGGAGCTCGCGGCCAAGGGCCTGACCTTCAACCAGCCCGCGGTCGCGCCGTTCCGCGACAAGCTGCGGTCCGCCGGCTTCTATGCCGAGTGGAAGGGCAAATATGGCGACCAGGCCTGGGACCTGCTGGAAAAGGCCGTCGGCAAGCTGTCGTAACGCGTTGGGGCCGTCATGGCTCATATCGAGGTCGGGGTGAGCGGCGTGGCGGGCGAGGCGACTTTTCAGTCCCCTCGCCGACCTTCGCTGCTGGCCTCGACGGAGCGCGCACTCGGCCTCCTCGTCGAAATCCCGGCGGCGATCCTGGTCGTCGCCGAGATCGCGATCCTGTTTGCCGGCGTGGTCGCGCGCTACGGCCTGCACCGGCCGCTGATCTGGTCCGACGAGCTCGCCTCGATCCTGTTCCTGTGGCTCGCGATGCTGGGCGCGGCGGTTGCGTTCCGCCGCTCCGAGCACATGCGCATGACGGCGATCGTCGCCAGCGCCAAGCCTGCGATGCGGGCCTGGCTCGATCTGGTGGCGACCTGCGCGGCGCTGGCCTTCCTGGCGCTGATCGTCTGGCCGTCCTCGGACTACGCCTACGAGGAAAGCTTCATCACCACGCCGGCGCTGCAGATATCCAATATGTGGCGCGCCGCGGCGCTGCCGGCCGGCATCTGCCTGATGACGGTGTTCGCGCTGTTGCGGCTGCTGCGCGCAGCCGATTACCGAATGGTGCTGACGGCCGCGATCTCCGTTGCTGTCGTTGTCGGCCTGTTCTGGCTGGCGCAGCCTTATCTACGGCCGCTCGGCAATCTCAACCTCGTCATCTTCTTCGTCGGCGTCGCCGGCTTCTGCGTCTTTGCCGGCGTTCCGATCGCGTTCGGATTCGGCCTCGCGATCTTCGGCTATCTGGCGTTGACCACGCGCACGCCGGTCATGGTGCTGGTCGGGCGGATGGACGAGGGCATGAGCCACCTCATCCTGCTCTCGGTGCCGCTGTTCGTATTTTTGGGACTCCTGATCGAAATGACAGGCATGGCACGGGCCATGGTGGCGTTCCTGGCGAGCCTGCTCGGGCATGTCCGCGGCGGACTGCATTACGTCCTTGTCGGCGCCATGTACCTGGTCTCCGGCATCTCCGGCGCCAAGGCCGCCGACATGGCGGCGGTCGCGCCCGTGCTGTTCCCGGAGATGAAGCAGCGCGGCGCCAAGCCGGGCGATCTCGTTGCGCTGCTCGCGGCCACCGGCGCGCAGACCGAGACCATTCCGCCTAGCCTCGTGCTGATCACGATCGGCTCGGTCACGGGCGTCTCGATCGCCGCGCTGTTCACCGGCGGCCTCCTGCCCGGTGTGGTGCTCGCGATCACGCTGTGCATGCTGGTGTGGTGGCGCTACCGCCACGAGGACATGAGCCATGTCCGCCGCGCCACGGGTGGCGAGATCGGCAAGACCTTCATCATCGCCCTGCCCGCGCTCGCGCTGCCCTTCGTGATCCGCTACGCCGTGGTCGAGGGCATCGCCACCGCCACCGAAGTCTCCACCATCGGCATCGTCTATGGCGCCCTGGTCGGCCTCCTCGTCTACCGCCGCTTCGACTGGCGGCGGCTGTTTCCGATGCTGGTCGAAACCGCGGCGCTGTCGGGCGCGATCCTGCTGATCATCGGCACTGCGACCGGCATGGCCTGGGGCCTGACCCAGTCCGGTTTCTCGCGCTCGCTGGCGTCGGCCATGACCGGATTGCCCGGCGGCGCCGGCACCTTCATCGCCGTCTCGATCCTGGCCTTCACCATCCTCGGCAGCGTGCTGGAGGGCATCCCGGCGATCGTGCTGTTCGGGCCGCTGCTGTTTCCGATCGCCCGTGCCGTCGGCGTGCACGAGGTGCACTATGCGATGGTGATCATTCTTGCCATGGGTATCGGGCTATTCGCCCCGCCGTTCGGCGTCGGCTATTATGCCGCCTGCGCTATCGGACGCGTTGATCCGGCCGAAGGCATCCGGCCGATCTGGGGCTATCTGCTGGCGCTGCTGGTGGGATTGATCGTCGTCGCTGTCTTTCCGTGGATCTCGATCGGATTCCTGTAAGCCGGCGCGTGAGGGAGGTGTCGATGAGCGAGCGGCAGAACCAGTACAATATCGGCCTCGACAAGACGCCCGCCAACTACGTGCCGCTGAGCCCGTTGAGCTTCCTCGCGCGCAGCGCCGCGGTCTATCCCGATCACGTCAGCACGGTCTACGAGGGGCGCAGCTTCACCTGGCGCGAGACGCATGAGCGCTGCAAGCGTTTTGCGTCCTGGCTCGCGAACAAGGGCCTCGGCGCCGGCGACACCGTGGCGGCAATGCTGCCGAACATTCCGGCGATGAATGAGGCGCATTTCGCGGTGCCCATGACGGGTGCCGTGCTCAACGCGCTGAACATCCGCCTCGATGCGCCCTCGATCGCGTTTCAGCTCGACCATGGCGGCGCCAGGATCATCCTGGTCGATCCGGAGTTTTCGGGCGTGATCAACGATGCGCTCGCGCAAATGACCGGACCGAAGCCGTTCGTGATCGACGTCGACGATGCTGCGTTCACGGGCGGCAGGCGCATCGGCGAGATCGAGTATGAGTCCGCCGTCGCGCAAGGCGATCCTGACTTCGCGGCGATCCCGCCGGGCGACGAATGGGACGCCATCGCGCTAAGCTACACGTCGGGCACCACGGGCAATCCCAAGGGCGTCGTGACCCATCATCGCGGCGCATATCTGAATGCCGTCAGCAATATCCTCGCGGGCAATCTCGGCCAGCATCCGGTCTATCTCTGGACGCTGCCGATGTTCCACTGCAACGGCTGGTGTTTCCCCTGGACCATTGCGGCCGCCGCCGGCATCAATGTCTGCCTGCGCAAGGTCGAGCCGACCAAGATCTTCGAGCTGATCAAGCAGCACGGCGTCACCCACATGTGCGGCGCGCCGATCGTCTACAACACGCTGATCAACGCACCCGATGCACCGAAGGGAAATGCCGCGCGCCATGTCGTCGGTCTGATCGCCGGCGCCGCGCCGCCCGTCGCAGTGCTCGAAGGCGCGGAAAACATCGGCATCAAGCTGACGCATGTCTACGGCCTGACAGAGGTCTACGGCCCCGCCTCCGTCTGCGCCGAGCAGCCCGGCTGGGACGAACTCCCCGCCTCCGAGCGCGCCAGCCTGAAACGGCGGCAGGGCGTGCCCTACCCGCTCGAGGAAGGCGTCACCGTCATCGATCCGCAGACCATGAGGCAAGTGCCGCGCGATGGCGAGACCATCGGCGAGGTGATGTTCCGCGGCAACATCGTGATGAAGGGCTACCTCAAGAACGAGAAGGCGACCAGGGACGCCTTCGAAGGCGGCTGGTTTCACACCGGCGACCTCGGCGTGCTCGACGCGCATGGCTATGTCATCATCAAGGATCGCTCCAAGGACATCATCATTTCCGGCGGCGAGAACATTTCCTCCGTCGAGGTCGAGGACATCCTCTACAAGCACCCGGCCGTGCTGTTCGCCGCCGTGGTCGCAAAGCCCGATCCGAAATGGGGCGAAGTGCCCTGCGCCTTCGTCGAGCTGAAGGACGGCGCGAGCGCAAGCGAAGCCGATATCATCGCCTTCTGCCGCTCGCATATGAGCGGCTTCAAGACGCCGAAGGCCGTCATGTTCGGGCCGATCCCGAAAACGTCGACGGGAAAGATCCAGAAATTCCTGTTGCGCAACGAAGCCGGATCGGCGAAGGCGATCTCGACCTAAGTCTGTTCGGGCTCAGACGCCCGCCGCCGGATGGCGACGGGCGAAAGGCCTCTCCGTCGCTACATCTTCTTGTAGGCGTCAATCAGCGCCTGGCCGTCGGGCCCTGCTTTCTTGAGCCAGTCGGCGGTGAGCTGCTCGCCGATCTTCTGGAAGCCGGCCTTGAGGGCCGGGCTCGGCGGCTCGACCGTCATGCCCTTGGCCTTGAGCTGGTCGATGTACCAGGTGCTCTTGTCCTCCCAGGCCTTCCAGCCGCGCGTTTCCGCGGTCGCGGCGGCTTTGAGAATGGCCTCCTGGGTCGGCTTGTCGAGCGCCTCGAACGCAGCCTTGTTGACGAAGGTGTAGTCCTTCGGGATCCAGGCCTGCACGTCATAGAAGTACTTCAGCGACTCCCATGCCTTCGCATCGTAGCCCGTGCCGCCGGACGACATGAAGGAGTTCACGACGCCGGTCGCAAGTGCCTGCGGCAGCTCGGCGGCCTGGATGGTGACGGACTGCGCGCCGACCAGTTCGCCAATGCGCGCGGTTCCAACGTTATAGGCCCGCCATTTCAGGCCCTTCATGTCTTCGATCGTCGCCAGCGGCTTGCTGACATAGACGCCCTGCGGCGCCCACGGCACGACGAACAGCAGCTTGAGACCCTGCGCATCGAGCTTCTTGGCAATCAGCGGCTTCGACGCCTGATACAGTTTCATCGCAGCCGGGAAGCTGGTCGCCAGAAACGGCACCACGTCGATCCCGAATACTGGATCCTCGTTCTCGTGGATCGACAGCAATACTTCACCCATCTGCGCCTGCCCGGTCATCACCGCGCGCTTGATATCGGGTGCCTTGAACAGCGAGGCGCCGGGATGAACCGTGATCTGGAGCTTGCCGGATGTCGCGGCATCGACGTCCTTGGCGAACGCGATCAGATTCTCCGAATGCGGATTGTCGGCGGGATACGCTGCCGGCAGATTCCATTTGGTCTGAGCCAGAGCGGGTGTCGCAGCCAGCACCGCGCCGGCGATCAGGGATGCGCGGAATAAACGAGAGATCATCGGGCTTCTCCTCACAGTCAATTTGAAAGCGGTACGCTCAGTCTGGGAAGGCGAGCTTGGGCAAAAACATCACGATCTGCGGATATTCCGTGATGATGAACACGGCGGCGAGCAGCAGGACAAAGAAAGGGAATGCCGCCCGGGCGACGGTCAAGGTATCGCGCCCGCTCATGTTCTGGAGCACGAACAAGTTAAAACCGACCGGCGGCGTGATCTGAGCCATCTCGACGTGAATGATGAGGTAAACGCCGAACCAGACCAGGTCGAGGCCGGCCTGCTTGACCATCGGCAGCACGATCACGGCGGTCAGAACGATCATCGAGATGCCATCGATCAGGCATCCCAGGATGATGTACATGATGCTCAGATACAGCGCGAGCATGCCCGGCGTGAGCTGTTGGCCCTGGACCCAGGTGGCGAGTGCCGCCGGAATGCCCGTATAGGCCATCGCTGCGGTCGTGTAGGCAGCGCCTGCCAGGATCAGCATGATCATGCAGGTCAGGCGCGTCGCGCTCATGATGCTCTCGAGGAAGTTCTTGCGTGTGAGCGTGCGGCTCCACCAAGCCAACAGCAGCGCGCCGGAAACGCCCCAGGCGGCACATTCGGTTGCGGTCGCAAAGCCGAGTACGAGCGAGAGAAAGACCGCCAGGATCAGCAATAGGCAGGGTGCAAGCCTGGCCGACTCGCGCAGCTTCTGGCGAAACGACATCGGCGGGTCGCGCGGCGGAATCTTCTTCGGATTGAGCAGCGACCAGATGATGATGTAGCCGGAATAGAGCACCATCACGAGCACCCCCGGCAGAAAACCGCCCAGGAAGACCTGAAGCACGGAGACATTCGCCGTGACCGCATAGACCACCATCGGGATCGACGGCGGGATCAGCAGGCCCAGCGTGCCGGAGCCCGCCAGCGAGCCGAGACTGAGGCCCTTGTCGTAGCCACGCTTGTCGAGCTCGGGCAGCGCGATCTTGCCGATGGTCGCACAGGTCGCCGCCGACGAGCCTGACACCGCCGCGAAGATGCCGCAGCCGATCACGTTGACATGAGTCAGGCGCCCGGGCAGCCACTGAACCCAGGGCGACAGGCCTCGGAACATTTCTTCCGACAATTTGGTGCGGAAGAGGATCTCGCCTATCCAGATGAACAGCGGCAGCGCGGCCAGTGTCCACGACGAACTGGCGCTCCAGGTCGTGGTGGCGAGCACCGCGCCGAGCGGCAGACTCGTCGTCAGCGCCATCGCCACGAATCCGACGAGGCCGAGCGAGACCGCGATCCAGACGCCGCTTCCCAGCAGCAGGATCATGACGCCGAGCAGGACGAACGACAGCTCGATCATGCCGAGATTGGCCATCGTCAACCTCCGCCGCCCTGCGAGATGCGCTCGATGAATTCGTCGGGGGTCTCGTCCGGCGAGCCCTTCTCGTAGCTCGGCCGGTTGCCGCCGGCGACACCGACCATTTCATCAATGAGCGCGATCGACAGGATCACAAGACCGCCGGCAAATCCGAGCTGCGGAATCCAGAGCGGAAGCGCGACGACGCCCTGCGCCACGTCGTTGAAGCGCCAGGAATCGTAGGTCATCTGCACGGCATGCCAGGTGAAATAGAGAACGAAGGCGGTGGCAATGCCGAGCGCCACCACCTCCGCAACCTGCTTGGTGCGCCCGTGCAGACGCTCCAGCAGCAGGCCGACGCGGATCATCTCTCCGCGCTTGAAGGTGTGTGCGAGGCCGAGGAATGCCATCGCGGCCATGCACCAGGAGGCGAAATCATCGCCGGCGGGAATGTTGACCGCAAACTGGCGCCCGACTGACATGATCATCATGATTGCAAAGATCGCAACCATGAAGGTGCCGGCGGCGTAGCCCGCAGCGAGATAAAGGAGATCCAGCGCGCGTCGCACCGGTCCCCGGCTCGTTACATCGTTGCCTGCCAACGCGATCCTCATCCTCACACGAGGCGATTCAAACGGTCCCGGCGATCGCACGTCCTGTGCCGGTCCTGCATGAATATCGCCCCTGCCCAGCGCTTGTCTTTCAGACGTTAGATCAACATGATGGCGTCCACGTAAGCAAGGAGCATGCCGGCCTGTGCCGTAATTTCCACCGCAGGTTCAGCGAGTCTCCAGCCGCAGCCCGTCATAGGCCGGCACCACACCCGCGGGCAGCGACTGCCGGATCACTTCGTAGTCGACGTCGGCGGTCATGTTGGTAATGACGGCGCGCTTCGGCTTGAAGCGGTCGATCCAGGACAACGCGTCGTTGATGCTGAAATGGCTGACATGGCTGGTGTAGCGCAGGCCGTCGACGATCCAGAGGTCCAGATTTTCCAGTGCGCCCCAGCTCTCGCGTGGGATGTCGTTGAGGTCCGGCGTGTAGGCGGCATCGCCGATGCGATAGCCGAGCGCGGGAATGTGGCCGTGCTGCACCAGGAAGGCGGTCATCGTCACCGCGCCGCCCTTCCCAAGGATGATCTGGCTTTCACCGGCCTCGATCGAATGCGCCGTCAGGATCGGCGGATAGTCGCTGCCCGCCGGCGAGACGAAGCAATAGGAGAACCGCGACATGATGTCGTTCGCAGTCGTCTGATTGAGATAGGTCGGAATCCGCCGGCGCATATGCATCACGACCGAACGCAGATCGTCCATGCCGTGGGTCTGGTCGGCGTGCTCGTGAGTCAGGAACACTGCGTCGATGTGGTCGACATTGGTCGAGAGTAATTGCTCGCGCAGGTCCGGCGAGGTGTCGATCACGATGCGCGTGGTGCCGTCGCCCGATGTCTGCTCGACCAGCAGCGAGCAGCGGCGACGGCGATTCTTGGGATTGTTGGGATCGCAGGCGCCCCAGCCGAGCGCCGGGCGCGGCACGCCGGCGGAGGAGCCGCAGCCCAGAATCGTCAACGTCAGCGTCATGCGGCTCCCAGTTCTAAGCTTTCACCCTGGAAAACAGGCGAAAGAAGTTTTCGCTTGTCTGGCGCGAGATCTCGTCAAACGATACGCCGCGGGTTTCGGCGAGCACTTTTGCGACCTCGACCACATAGGCCGGTTCGTTGCGTTTGCCCCGGAACTTGCCGGGCGCAAGGTAGGGCGAGTCTGTTTCAACCAGAATACGGTCGGACGGCAGTTCGGCTGCGAGCGCGCGCAACGCCTCCGACTTCTTGAAGGTCAGGATGCCCGTGAAACCGATATAGAGTCCGAGCGACACGGCTTTCAACGCCAGCTCGCGTCCGCCCGTGTAACAATGCAACACGGCGCGAAACGATCCCTTCGCCGCCTCCTCTTCCAGGATGCGGCCGCAATCCTCGTCCGCCTCGCGGGTGTGGATCACCAGCGGCAAGCCGGTGACGCGGGCGGCGGCGATGTGAGCACGAAAGCCCCTCGCCTGCGCCTCCGGCGAACCGTCGTCGTAGAAATAGTCGAGCCCGGCTTCGCCGAGTGCAACGACCTTCGGATGCTGCGTCAGTGCGATGAGCTCGTCCGGCGCGATGCCGTCTTCCTCATCCGCGTTGTGCGGATGGGTGCCGACCGAGCAATAGACGTCGTCATAGCGCTCGGCGATGGCGAGAAGCTGGTTCAGCTTTCGCACCCGCGTCGAGATCGTGACCATGCGGCCGATGCCGGCCGCTCGCGCGCGCGATACGATCCCGTCGAGATCTTCGGCAAAGTCCGGGAAATCCAGATGACAGTGGCTGTCGACCAGCATGGTGCGAATGCCTTCAGGCTGCCGGCTCGATGTAGCGCGGGAAGGCAGGCGTCGGCGCAGGCAGCGTCGAGCCTGGCGCGATGCGGCTGGCGCCCCCGAGCGCGGCAAAGCCGCGCTCTCCTTCGGGAATACCGAGGCTGTCGAGCAGCAATCCCGAGGCCGTCGGCATCGCCGGCTGGGCCAGGATTGCGATCTGGCGCACGACTTCGGCGGTGACGTAGAGTACCGTCCTTTGCCTGACGGGATCGGTCTTGGCCAACGCCCACGGGGCTTCGCCCGCGAAATAGCGGTTGGCTTCCGCCACCACGGCCCACACGGCGTTGAGCCAGTGATGGATCTGCTGACCCGCCATCGCTTCGCGCGACGCGGCGAGCATGCCGTCGGCTTGTGACAGGATCGCCTTGTCGTTGTCGCTGAACTCGCCGGGTTCCGGCAGCACGCCGCCGAGTTGCTTGGCGATCATCGACAGCGAGCGCTGCGCGAGGTTGCCGAGATCGTTGGCGAGATCGGCATTGATGCGCGCGACGATGGCCTCGTGATTGTAATTGCCGTCCTGTCCGAACGGCACCTCGCGCAGGAAGAAATAGCGCATCTGGTCGACGCCGTACTGGTCGGCGAGGTTGAAGGGGTCGACCACGTTGCCGATCGACTTCGACATCTTCTCACCCCTGTTGAACAGGAAGCCATGCGCATAGACCCGCTTCTGCACGGGAATGCCGGCCGACATCAGGAACGCGGGCCAGTACACCGCGTGGAAGCGGATGATGTCCTTGCCGATGATGTGCACGTCGGCCGGCCAGTAGCGCCAGTTCTTGTCGCTTTCGTCGGGGAAACCGACACCGGTGATGTAGTTGGTGAGCGCGTCGACCCAGACATACATCACGTGCTCTTCATCACCGGGCACCTTGACGCCCCAGTCGAACGTGGTGCGCGAGATCGAGAGATCGCGCAGGCCGCCTTTGACGAAGCTCACCACCTCGTTCTTGCGGGAGTCAGGCCCGATGAAATCGGGACGATCCGCGTAGAGCTTGAGCAGCTTGTCCTGATAGGACGACAGCCGGAAGAAGTAGCTCTTCTCCTCGACCCATTCGACCGGCGTGCCCTGCGGTCCGAGCCGCACGCCGTCATCGTTCAGGCGCGTCTCGTCCTCGGCGTAATAGGCTTCGTCGCGCACGGAGTACCAGCCGGCATAGGTGTCGGCATAGATGTCGCCGTTCGCTTCCATGCGCCGCCAGATCTCCTGGCTGGAGCGATGATGCTGCGCCTCGGTGGTGCGGATGAAGCGGTCGAACGACACGTTCAGACGTTCGTCCATCTCCTTGAAACGGGCGGCATTGCGGGTGGCGAGCTCCGAGGCGGACATTTTTTCACTGGCCGCTGTCTGAACCATCTTCTGGCCGTGCTCGTCGGTGCCGGTCAGGAAAAACACATCCTTGCCGTCGAGCCGGGCGAAGCGCGCCAGCGTGTCGGTGGCGATCGCCTCATAGGCGTGCCCGATATGCGGATGGCCGTTGGGATAGGCGATCGCGGTCGTGATGTAGAAGACGTTGTCGCGCGCGGGGGCGGCCACGGGCGTGGTGGCCTGCGGCGCTGCGATGGGCTTCGGTGCGCGCGCCGCCTTGGGTTTGGCAACTTTCGGCGGCGTGGCGATGGGAGCCAGTGCTGCGATCGCGGGAGAAGCAGTCACCCTCGCGCTCTTCATCACCTGCTTCGCTGAAGCCTTGTTTTTCGAAGGAGCCTTGTTTTTTGCAGGAGTCTTGTTTTTTGCAGGAGTCTTGTTTTTTGAAGGAATCTTGTTTTTCGAACTAGCCTTGGTTCTTGAAGGAGTCTTGGCTGGCTTTTTGGCTGCTTTCTTCACCGCCTTCTTAGCAACGGCCTGCTTCTTCGCAACCCTCTTGCCGGCTTTCTTTGCCGTCTTCGCAGCGCTCTTCTTCATGCCCTTCTTGGCGACCGTCTTTTTGGTCTTAGCGGCTTTCTTGACCTTCTTGGTAGCTTTGCGCGCGAGCGCCTTTACAACCTTCTTCGCGGCTTTCTTCGCAGTCTTCTTCTTGCTGCTCTTGCCTTTAGCGGTTTTCTTAGCTCGCGCTGCCACGACGAATTCCTTTACCGGCTTCTCGAAATTTGGAAACGAACCTGCGCCTAGCGCGCTGCGTCCGCCAGCCAGCCGAACACCGAGAAAACCAAGGGCTTTCGCTCCAGATTGTAGGTTTCGGTGTCACGCGCGGCGCGGACGATCTTTTCCCATACCTCAGCTAGGCGCGCAAGGCGCGGCAGGTTCTGGTTGGCATTGGCTTCGTCGGCGTGCAGGCGTTCCGCGATCCAGCGATCGATGCCGTCGATGAAGGCGGCAAGCGCAACCCGGTCGCTGGTGCCAAGCGAATCGCCGAGCGTGTGCAATTCGCGCGGATCGACCTGCGGCAGTCGTGCAAGCAGCGCGGCCGTTCGTTGCTGGAGCTTCAGGGCATCACCGCCGAGCAGCGTCAGCGCCCGCGCGACGCTGCCCTCGGAGGCCTCCGCCGCCTCGCGCAACGCCGGATCGTTCGGGTCGAGATCGGCGGTGGCGGCGGCTGCACCGATCACATCGTCCGTTGCGAGCGGGCGCAGGCGCAGCTTGCGGCAGCGCGACTGGATCGTTGCGAGGACGCGGGCCGGCGCGTGGCTCACCAGGAGGAACAGCGATTGCTGCGGCGGTTCCTCGAGAATTTTCAGCAGCGCGTTGGCGGCATTCGGATTGAGCTCGTCGACGGTGTCGACGATGCAGACGCGCCAGCCTTCGGCCGCCGCGGTCGAGCCGAAGAAGCCGATCGTCTCGCGAGTCTCGTCCACGGTGATCACGGTGCGCATCACGCCGCGGTCGTTGGCGGTGCGCTCCAATGTCAGCAAGCCACCATGCGAGCTCGCCGCAACCTGCCGCGCCACGGCGTTATCAGGATTGATGGCGAGATCTTCGGCGCGTTGCACGGAAGGCGCGAACGGCTGGCCGTGAGCGAGCACGAAGCGCGCCATCCGATACGCCAGCGTCGCCTTGCCGATGCCTTGTGGCCCGCCGATCAGCCAGGCATGCGGGATGCGCCCGCTGCGATAGGCGGCAAGCAGCGCGGTCTCGGCCTCGCGATGGCCGAACAGAAGACTCGTCTCGCGCGGATGAGGAATGGCGGATTCGCGCTCGGTCTGACGCGGGCTCATAGGGACACCACTGATGCCGGCGTCGGAAGCAGACGATCCCGCAGCGCGGTCCAGACGCGTCCGGCAACCGTATCGGGATCGGAATTGGCGTCGATCAGCACGCAGCGCGCGGGATCGTCCGCCGCGATCTTGCGATAGGCCTCGCGCAGCCCTTGATGGAAACCGAGTTTCTCGGCCTCGAACCTGTCGGGCGTGCCGCTGCCGCGGCGCGCGGCCGCGCGCTGCAAGCCGATCTCGACCGGCAGGTCGAGGATGATGGTGAGGTCCGGCTTGAGGTCGCCGATCGTGACCCGCTGCATCGCGTTGATCAGCGCCGTCGGCACGCGGCCGAGGCTGCCTTGATAGGCCCGCGTCGAGTCGGCGAAGCGGTCGCACAGCACCCAGGTGCCCTGGTTGAGCGCGGGCTGGATCACGGTGCGGACATGGTCGTCTCGGGCGGCCGCGAACAGCAGCGTCTCGGCCTCGGGTCCCAGCAGCTTGCCCATGCCGGACAGCACCAGATGGCGCATGATCTCGGCGCCCGGCGAGCCGCCCGGCTCGCGCGTGACGAGGATGCGCATCCTTGCCGCCTTGAGACGATCGGCGAGCTTCTTGATTTGGGTCGACTTGCCCGTCCCCTCGCCGCCTTCAAAGGTGACGAAGCGTCCGCGTCCGGACGGCCACTTTACCGCGCTTTCACTCATGATCAGAGCTTCTCGGCGCCCGCGCGGAACATGCCGATCACGAGCTCGCTGGCGCCGTCGATTGCACGCCGCATGGTCGAGCCGGTGCCGATCGCGTCAGCGGCATAGACCGGCGTCTCCACCGCGATATTGCCGCTGCGCCAGACCCTGATCACGCCGACCTTCTGGCCGGCCTCGATCGGCGCGCGCACCGGACCGCTATAGACGACACGCGCGATCAGCTTGTCGCCGCCGTTCTTGTGCACCATCACTTGCACGGGCGACTTGGCGACCAGTTTCACCGAGCGGCTCTCGCCGCCGAACACCTTGGCGTAGCCGACCGGCTGATCGGCCGCCATCAGTGTGCGGGTCTCGAAATTGCGGAAACCCCATTCCAGCATCTTCTTGGCTTCCGTGGCGCGATCTTCAGCGTCTTCCAGCCCGTTGATGACAACGATCAGCCGCGTGCCGTTCTGCACTGCCGAGCCGACCATGCCGTAGCCGCCTTCCTTGGTGTAGCCGGTCTTCAGACCGTCAGCGCCTTCCATGGAATTGAGCAGCGGATTGCGGTTGGGCTGGCGGATCTTGTTCCAAGTGTACTCCTTCTCGCCGAACAGTTGGTAGAATTCGGGGAAGTCGAGAATGATGTGCCGGGCGAGGATGCCGAGCTCGCGCACCGTCATCTTGTTGCCGGGGTCGGGCAAGCCGTTGGAATTGCCGAAGGTCGACTTCGTCAGGCCAAGCTCGCGGGCGCGCTTGGTCATGAAGTCGGCGGCAAAGATCCGCTCATTGCCGGCGATGCCTTCGGCCAGCGCGATGCAGGCGTCGTTGCCGCTCTGGATGATCGCGCCGTGCAGGAGGTCGTCGACGGAGACTTTGCTGTTGATGGCGGCGAACATGGTCGAGCCGCCGGAGGGCGCCCCACCCTTGCGCCAGGCATTCTCGCTGATCCGGTACTCATCGGTCAGCTTGACGTCGCCCTTCTTGATGGCGTTGAAGACGACTTCCGCCGTCATCAGCTTCATCATGCTGGAGGGCGCGCGCAGTTCGTCGGCGTTCTTCTCGAACAGCACGCTGCCGCTGGAGGCTTCGATCAGGATCGCGGTCGGGGCGTCGCCGTCGAAGCCGGAATCTTCCGACTTCTTGGCGCCCTGGACGCTCTGATTGGCGGCGTAAAGCGCGCCGCCCCAGCCAATGCCCGCCACCACAGCCGCAGCGATCAGACCGCGCGCCAGCGCTCCGGCGCTGAACCGGGTGCGAGCAAACGAAAAAAGACGAAATGCCATGGCCAAGCCCTGAGAGCGGCGTTTTTAACAGCTGGAATTGGTGCGAACAACACGAGGCCGGTCGCGTCTCCCGAGATTGCACGATTCTTGTCGCGCCCCTATCGTGGCACCTCAGATTTTCTGACCAAACCCCTGAAACGAGGCGGAAAAGCGATGTCCTCCACCCGCGTGATCAAGGCCAACGGGATAGACCTGTTCATCCGCGAAGCCGGTCAGGGTCCACTGGTGGTGCTGTGCCACGGCTGGCCGGAACTCTCCTACTCCTGGCGCCATCAGATCGCGGCACTGGCGGAGGCCGGGTTTCACGTCGTCGCTCCCGACATGCGCGGCTATGGCCAGAGCTCAGCGCCGCCCGATGCGACGGCCTATTCGATCTTCGACACGGTCGGCGACGTCGTCGGTCTCGTGCAGGCACTCGGCGAGAGCAAGGCCATGGTGGTCGGCCACGACTGGGGTGCACCGGTGGCCTGGCACGCGGCGCTGTTCCGGCCGGACATCTTCACGGCGGTCGCAGGCTTGAGCGTGCCGCCACCGTTCCGCGGCCGCGGCAAGCCGCTCGACCTTCTGCGCCAGGGCGGCGTCACCAATTTCTATTGGCAGTATTTCCAGACGCCCGGCGTTGCGGAGGCCGAGTTCGAGCACGACGTCGCGCGCACCATGCGCATCGTGCTCGGCGGGCGCGGCCTTGCCGATCCCTCCGGGGCCATGTTCGTGCAGGAGGGTATGGGCTTTCTCGGCCATGCGACCGCCGAAGAGCCGCTGCCGGACTGGCTCAGCGAGGCCGACCTCGCCTTTTTCACCGAAGCCTTCCGCAAGTCCGGCTTTCGCGGCGGGCTGAACTGGTATCGCAACCTCGACCGCAATTGGGAGCTGACGGCGCCGTGGCAGAATGCGCAGATCCACCAGCCCTCGCTCTTCATTGCCGGTTCGAAAGATGCCGTCATCACCGGCCTGATCGGAGCCAAGCGCGTGAACGAGCTCGAGCGCGTGCTGCCCAATCTGACGCAAAAGCTGATCATCGAGGGCGCCGGCCATTGGGTCCAGCAGGAGCGGCCCGACGAGGTCAACGCGGCGCTGGTCAGGTTCTTGCGCGAGGTGTCGACGCGTTAGGCAATGCTCTTTCGCTTAGTAGAGGCCGCGGCCGCTCAGGATGCTGCGCGCCTCGGCGGCACCGTCAGGCGCGCTCTCGGTGGCGTAGCGGCCGTCCCCGTCATAGGACACGGCGCGCGCGTTCTGGAGCGCCCGGCCCCGGTTGCGGCTCGAGGCCGACATTTCCGAGGTCGCACTGAGTGAAGCCATGTCGGCGGAGGTGTTGCCGAGATTGTAGGGTCGTCCCTCAGGCGTCGGAACCTCGCCGCGAATGGCGCCGCGGTTCGACGACGGCAGCTCCGGTACGAAGGGCCTCGCGGAGGCGACCCGGACCATCGAGGGTGACGGCGCCGGGATCCCGGTCCGCAGGGTGGCCATCAGCTGGCGGTCATCGGAGCCTTCGAGCGGCGCCCGGCCGACATATTCGACACGGACTTTGGCGACGCCATTGCCTTTGAATTCAAGGAGTTCAGCGGCTTTGTTCGAGACGTCGATGAGCCGGTTGCCGTGATAGGGCCCGCGGTCATTGACGCGGACGATCAGCGACTTGCCGTTCGAGACGTTGGTGACCCGCGCATAGGACGGCATCGGCAGGGTCGGATGTGCCGCGGTCAGCGAGCCCATGTCGAATACCTCGCCATTGGCGGTCAGGCGGCCGTGGAAATCGTCGCCGTACCAGGACGCCATGCCCTCGGCGCGGTAGTTGACGTCCTCCTCGGGCACATAGGTCCGGCCGCCCACCACATAGGGCTTGCCGACACGGTAGGTGCCACCGCCCTTCGGGACCGGGTCACCCAAAGCCACGACCCGAGGGCTCGAGGACACGCCGTATTTCGGATCGACGCGGCTGGCGAATTTGTTGGAGGAGGCGCAATTGGCAAGCGCGAGGCAGGTCGCGGCCGCCGCAACAGCTCGCGCGGCCCGCAAAACCGAATCTGACCGTCGGATCCCCATTCGCCCCAAATACCATTTCGCCGGACGCGTACCCAACCCGCTTTGGCTACTGGGAAGCGCTGTCCGGTCCTTTAATCCGAGGCGGCCCACCACCGCGCCGGAAGTGGTAACGATAACGCAACCCGAACACGGCGGAAATGGGGAGCCCACAGCGTTCACGCCGGGATGGTAAACGGGGCGTTTGCTTCTCGCCGCTGAACTACGGGTCGGGGTCACCCTGCTCTGTGCCACCGCCGGACATTCTGTTGCGCCAAATCCTCACTCCACCCCCATTGTCGGGCCGCTCACCGGAATTCTTTTGACTGTGCAAGGCCGCCCGCGTTTTCTCGCGTGCAGGGCGGAATGGAATTAGACGATGATCGAGACGGTTTCGGCACTGATGGGTTTGGTAAGCGCGGGTATCTTCCTGGCCCATGCGTTTGAAGGTTACCGCACGAGGGCCTGAGGCACTCGCGCGGGCGGCAAGCATCACCTCTTTCAAGACGGCCCGTTCGGACAATCTTAATCGATCCGATCGAGCATCGAAGACAAGAGCGACAGGTGTCCCATGCGCAACCATGACCTCGTATCCGACAGCTTCCTGGCATTGACCGCCGGCGGTTTGGTCCTGCTCTGCTCGAGCCTCGTGGCATTGGCCTTCGGCTGAGCACGACCACCACTTTCCTTTTTATAACCACGACTACACCGCGATGCAGCACGCGATCTGTTTTGGATTGCCCTGCTCCCGTTTTAGCGTAGCCCAAACAGCGAGCGGCGATAGAGGCTGTCGCGGGCCTCGTTCAGGCAAACGAAGCTGCCGTCATAACCCTGGCCGTACTGCTTCTGACGCCTGCCGTAGTAGACGCCTTTGCTGAAATCGAGCCAGACGACCTGGTCATGCGGGCAATGACGCTGCGCCTGCGCCTCGTAGCGAAACGGCGTCAGCGGCGTCGCCGACGCCTCAGCGCCGCTACAGCCAACCAGGATCGCAGCAGCGAGCGCGATCGCGCCGGGCCACTTGCCGAAGCCGCTCCAAGACACTTCCCGCCTCCCGCTCGGCACGGTAGCGCGAAACGGCACGGTGCCCGGAAGCGAGCCGGAATGGCTCGGCCACGTCAATGCGAGCGTCCTCAAGATCAAGCTCGCCATGGCCGTCATCCGCATCTCCTCGATCGCGCTGCTGAGCACCTTCATCGAGGCCGGCAATCTCGAAGGCCGGCTTCTTTCACTTGTCAGCTTCAAGCTGCTGCAACGCCTGATGCAAGCATTCCTGAAGCCTGGCCGCGACCTGCTCGCGGACTACGCCCCTGGCCGCAAGATCGCCTGACACCTTGTCGAGGATCTCGTCCATCGTCTGGCTTTCCAGATGGTCCGTCACCAACGCCGTCGCATAGCTGGCCGCGGCATCGCCGCTAAGGCCAAGCTGGCTTGCGGCCCAGAGCCCGAGCAGCTTGTTGGACCGGGCCGTGGCCTTGAACATGAGCTCCTCGTCGTGGACGAATTTGGTCTCGAAGCCCTGCTCGCGCTTGTCGAACGTGGTCATGATCAGCTCCATTCTCGCTTTGGCTGATGGGATCGGACTGGCTGGAAGCGAACGTCTCCGTGGTTCATGTCAGTTACCGATCATTGAAGCTTCCGGCGGAAGACAAATGCCGTCAAGCCCGCCCGGGCCGCGCCGCAGACCGGGCGCATGCACCGGCACGCACCAGCTCTACGCCAGCCAACCCGGCTAGGCAGAGATGTTTTAACCATTCATTAAGTAGACTCAGCGCCGCATGGCCCCGGGACATCGAGAGCTGACGCATGAACAAAGAGTTGCGGGAGTTTCGACGGCTTGAACGGGTTTGCCTGGAGCAGGCAGCCCTCTCCACCATGGACCTCGCGCGAAGCGGGTTGCTCAAGGTCGCGGACGATTGTCGCGTCGCAGCCGAAGCGATCGAGGCGCAATCGCCACGGAAACCTTTCGCAAGCGCCGTTCAAGCACTGAAGCAGGCGTTGAGCGTGACGCGCGTCCCCCACCGGCACTGAGGCCGACGCTCGGGGCAGAGACGTCTTTGGCGTGGCGGCCGCGTTCGGTCAGCCCTTCGCCCCCGTCTGTTCACGTGCCAGCCGTTCGGCCCTCAGCCGTTCCTTGTTGGCATAAAACGCCTTCTGCGCCTCTTCATGATCGCGCATGGCCTTTTCGGCCTCGATCCGGCGTGTGGCATCGCGCGCTTGGCGCTGTTCAGGGGTCAAGGGTTTGCGTCGGTAGGAAAGGTCTTCAGTCATGCCGCGATAACGCGCAAACGGGAAAGAAGTTCCGCAAATCGAACCCGCGCGCGCCTCGGCCATTCCGGAAAAGCAACTTTTCAAGAGCCTTATCGAACGGCCTCACCCGCCGAAGGCCGCTCCGATAAAAGCTCGAAAAACAACCCCATGCACAGTAGCCAACCCGTTGAAATGCAACGCTTTCCAATGTCTCGTTTTTGGTCTCGTTTTTGACCCTCGGCGCCGAGCCGTTTGACGCGTCGGGCAAAACAGCGGCATTCTGCCATCTTCGGAAATCCTGAACATGGCCAGATCATCTCCCGTCGGCGGGGGAGATCTCGATGTCCGCAATCACCGGCAAATGGTCTGAATAGGCCCTTGCCTCTTCGTCGGTCCAAACTTTCCCGATCGGGCTGTCGGACGTTGCATAGATCCGGTCAAGCCGCAGAAGAGGTAAATGCGACGGGAAAGTTCGCAGCCGCGTACGGTTTGGGCAGACCTGCGCGAGCACGCGCCGCACCGATTTGACCCAGAACCAGTCGTTGAAATCCCCGAGGACGACGGTCCTTTCAGGTTTCACCAGGCTCACCAGCGCCTGAGCTTGCGCATGGCGCTCGTGGATACTCAAGCCGAGATGCGTGGCCACCACGCGTACATCGCCAACCGGCGTCCGCAGCCCCGTCGCAATCGCTCTGCGCGGCTCCCGCTCACGATAGGACACGTCGACGATCTCCGGCGGGCCGGAGAATGGAAACCGGCTCAGGAGCGTCTGGCCGTATTCGCCATCCGCCGTGACGATCGACTTGGCGTGAACACGGTGATCGCCGACAACACTCGCCAACTTCGCAAACGGATCGTCTGATCGCGATCGCGAATCCACCTCCTGAAGCGCGACGACATCGGGAGCCCATTTGCGAACGATGGAACAGATCCCCTCCAGATCGAACTTCGGATTGAGATTGAACGTGCCATGCACATTCCACGTCATGAAGCGCATCGGCGCCATCAGCGCCTCCCGGCGAGCCACGTCGCGACGAATTGCGCGCCTGCGCAGATCGCGACCCAGCTTAAGAACGCCAGTGCGAGGAGCAATATGTTGGCCCAGGACGCATTTCTGGCCAGATCTGCGATCTGAGCGCCCAGAACTGCCATGGCAAGAATCCCGGGCGTCATGCCGAGCAGGGTTCCGACCAGGAAGTCACGCAGAGGCAGCGTGCTCGCACCGGCCACGACGTTCACCACCGAGAACGGCGCTACGGGAATCATGCGGATGACAACGACGGCCAGGATTCCTTTGCCGACAACGCGTTCCTGGATGCGCGCGGCACGTCGTCCGAGCAAACGCTGGAGGCGCTCGCGGCCGAGTGCCCGTCCGATCGCAAAAAGGACAAAGGCGCTGAGCAAGACGCCCGTCATGGCGGTGACGAAGCCTAGCCATGGTCCGAGTGCGGCAGCGGTTGCCGCAATGAGCACGAGAACCGGAAACACGACCAAGCCGCCCACCACGAAAACCGCGATCGCGAATGGCGGCCCCCAGATGGACTGCGCGTAGGCAGACAGGAACGTCGAAATATGCCCCGCATCGGCGAAACCGCTCAAGGACGTGTACGACCAGGCCATCGCCAGTCCAAAAAGCGCCACGGCAATCGACACGATCCCGATGATCGTCTTCGTGCTCCACATGCGAGATGCCGCCCGCTCCAGATGAAGAGGCCGCTCAGGGTCCGCCACGGGCTGAACCATTGTGGCCAGAGTGCTGGTCAGGACCGAGGATTCCACATTTCGCAGCGTCTTCGCCCCATCGGCTCTCGATACGTCGTCCAGGAGCGCGAAAAGACGATCTTCGTTTTGCGCTACGGCCTGTTCGTCGAGACCGCAAAAATGGGCGATCAGGCGCCGGCGGACCGAAGCGATGAACTCCCGGTGCTGGTCGGAGGCCGATTCGAAGATCAGGTCACATTCGCTGTCGGCGCCCATCGAGCGATTGTTCAGGTTCGCCGAGCCGATTCTCAAGATCCGATCGTCCACGACCATCAGCTTGCTGTGCACCATCACGGCTGCTTCCGTATCCCCGCTGCTTGAGACCGGGTAGACGAAGCGGATGCGATCTGCGACGCCAGCCACGCTGAAACAGTCGATGAAGGCACCACGGCCATTCTGCATGGCCTGGGATTCCAGCCACGAGGAATGCAGCTTGGGAGCGACGACCAGAATCCGAAGCGAAGGCACGCGCAACATCTGCTCCGCCAATTCACGCGCGATCTTGATGGCGCTGGTAAACTGGTTTTCGATATAGACGAAGCTCGTCGCCGACCGGATCGCTGCGATCAACGAGCGTTCGACCTCATTGATGCCTAGACCTGCAGGACCGATGACCTCGGTCCTGGCGATACCCACCGGCAAGTGCTCGGCCTCCACCGGCACATTCGCCGGCCACCGAATGCCCTTCGGCGCGTGCCGATCATCAGGCTGTTGACCTGCCGCTCGCCAGCGTTGCTCTGCGAGGTCGAACAGCCACGCCGCCGCATCCTCGTCGACCATGCATTGAACATCGTGAAATGGCAGGTATGGCTTGCCCTGGGGATCACAGCGCGATGCGTGCTTGGCGCGATGGTCACTCGTGTCCCAGCGCCTGATCGTCAGATCGAGCCCGCCGACGAACGCCAGTGAACCATCGACACAGACGATCTTCTGGTGTTGGGCCGAGCCAAACGGAAGCGTGGAATCCAGATGAAATCGGATGCGGCCATCTGTTGCGGCGGTGAATTTCGCTGCGGAGTTCCACTCCCTTTCCGCAGCGTAAAACGAGACGAAATCCCAGACGAGAATGTTGATCCGCAAGGCGGGACGGCGTTGAACCAGCGCGCGCAGGAATGGGCCAAGCCGTTCCGGAAGGCCGTCATCCGCTTGTCCGGAAGCGCCGACCAGCCTGGTCTCGCTATGGATATCCCATCCGATGATGTAGACGAGATCTCGCGCCTCCAGCAGCGCGTCCCGCAGGGCCGAGAAATAAGCGGCAGCATCGTTCAGAACCGCCACGCGCCGCGCCTTGCACCGCCGCCAGACGGTGTCGCCGGGGATCAGGGTGGATGAACTCTGAAGCAGGTGGACCTCGCAATTCGCATTCGCGTCTAAACGCTCTGAACGCTCTGAACGCTCAAGGGGTTCCACGACTTCAGACCAGAGGCGACTGTCCAGCGTGTGCAGATTCCGCCACAGCCGCCCATTGCCGCTATTTGGTCCGGACAGTCTTTGCGCCGGCGTCCCTCAAGATGTCCGCAATCTTCTCAGGGGCGTCGCCGTGAAAATCCACGGAGACTTCGATCAGACCTCCCAATTGTTGGTGCCCCTCCGGCGCGGGCGCCGCCTTGACGTCAGCACCGGCAGGATGTGTCCCTGCCGTGTTCGCGTCGCCGGCGGACTGGACGAAGACGTCGCTTCGCTGCACGCCGCATTCCTGCACGACATGCTCAACCGCAAGCTCAGCGCCGCGGCGCGTTTCGAATTCTCCAATGATCGTACTTTCCAAGTGCGTGCTCCGTGGCTGGACGAGAGTGCGAACAACAGGCCAGCAAGGACCAGGTTCCTGTGGCGAGAGCCGCACCTCACCTCGGGATCAGAACCGGACGATCCCGAACAGGACAAGCAGCGCGACAGTGACCACGCCGGAGATCAGCAGCGAGCCTAGACACCCCAGTCGGTTCGAGAAAATGAAGAACATGCGTTGCCCGGTGTGAAACTCCTGCCGGGCTAATTTCTCAAATTCGATCGCGTTCCGGATGCTCGTCGCTGCACTTTATTAGCAGGGGCAGCCTAGACGACCGACGGCAGCTGATGAACCGGAATGACACCGCCGTGTCTCGGCTCCGGCCGAAGCCGTGCCCCTCCCCGGTGCGTTCAGCTTCCTTTGGGAGTGGTCCTTGACCGCGACTCGCCAAGGCCGGGATTGATGGCGAGCGAGGCTCCGGCGGCGCCGCCGGCTTCATAGGCCGTCATCGACACCATCCGGCTGGTGCTGCGCTGAGTCCGCATCTTCAGATCGAGCTTGTCAAATTCTGCATCGACCACCGAGGTCTTGAGAACGACCAGCCCGCGGCCGGTGCTTTCGTTGATCTGATCGCGACTCTCCTTGATCGCCACCAGCCTGTCCGCGATTGATGCCACCATCCCGAGCGCGAAGGAGGCATTGGCCAGATGCCGCTCCTGGTGCCGGAACCTGCTGTAGTCGACCGAGGTCTTGAAGCGGCCAAGTTCAGCGCGCACGGCGCCGTCGATCAATTCGGCCAGATAATGCGCGACCTCGACATCCGCGCCGAGACCGAAGAACACATAGCGGCTCTCGCCGGCCGCGTTCTTCTCGCGCCAGACCCGGCAATCGCAGAAATGCGAGATCGCGCCGATGCAGTCGTCCAGGGGAATGCGCTTCTTGCGATGGGTCTCGTAGACCCTCCGTTCGCATGGCGACGCGCGCAGCTCGACGTCGGAGAGCGACAAATCGTGGCGATCCAGCAGTTCAGCGACCTTGGCGGCGGCAGACAGCGCCTCATCCTCGGTGCAGCCATTGGCGATCGTCTTGGCGCGCAACGCCTGAATGCGGAGCTTCAGCTTGTCGAGCGCGGCTGGATTGAACGTCTGATTCACCGATTACCTGCCCGGGGAAAGCCTGACCGACAAATCCCGGTCGGATAGACTGGCGGAAGGGGTGTCAAGTAAAGGGTACTGTTTATGCGATTGAATTTCGAGTTTTGAAAACCCAACCCGCGCGCCATTCCACGCGGTGCTTAAAGGCCGACCTTTGCCCGATCGATTGCGCATTGTCGCCGCAGTTGCAGGAGGTGGTCTAATCCCTGAAGCGAAACGGTCACCTGGAAGTTGCTAGACAATTCAAGGCTAGCCACTTCCCCGGCCATCGTTGGCAACCGGCGCTCGATCGTGCCTACATACGTAAGCACGGCGCGCTCGCCTTTGATCTCTTGGACGTCCACCAAAAACTTGTTCATCCGGTTATTTTCGACGAAAAGCCGTCGACATTGCGACCCTTCAATATTCTGCACAGGAAAATTTCTTGGACCGACGGCGCGTGCACTCCTTGCCGGCTCAACATCAATTCGACCGCACACCGTTGCGTGTACGACTTCATAGAATCGAACATCTAGTTCGGCCTAACACCAGCCACACGGCGCCCTTTGGTGCAGCGGCCGGTTGAAGTCTGATGCCGCGTCCGACGTGCGACACCGCGCCAGCAAGAGGCGGCTGGCCACGGTCCTGGCGCTTTCGCCGGCCCCGGAGCCGCGCCGTGATGCGCTCGCCGTTGTTCGTGCGAATTGGCATGCCGTCGCCTTCGACTAGCGTCAACAAATCGTCGTCGACGGTGAAAAGGCCAAACTCGCAGTTTCTCAGGTCGCCAGACGCGCCGGAAGGATCGCGAGTTGTGACGGCGATTATTTTGTCAGGTCGCGTGATCTATTTCATACAACCGCAGTGCGGTGAGACATTCTGTCCTGCTCTCGCGGATAGTTCGGATTCGATGCCGCTAATAGGTCCACGTAGTAAGCGGAACGCTTCGGCCTCGATCACTTATCCTTTCAACACCGAACCAAGTCGGTTCAGATATCGCCGTGCATACGACGAAATTCTGCCAATTCATATTGTCGCTTAGTGAAGCCAGCTAGACCGCCCA
Organism: Bradyrhizobium sp. 197; assembly: GCF_023073375.1. Taxonomy (NCBI): domain Bacteria; kingdom Pseudomonadati; phylum Pseudomonadota; class Alphaproteobacteria; order Hyphomicrobiales; family Nitrobacteraceae; genus Bradyrhizobium; species Bradyrhizobium sp. 197. Next base: position 260,923 of record NZ_JADPJJ010000100.1, read on the forward strand.
TTTCCGACCGAGACAGCATTGTGATTTGTGGCGCGAAGCCAGCAACCTCCGCAGCTGCCTTCAGTCGTTCCGCGCGCCGTCCGTGGAAGAATTGCAAGTCGCTCGGATCGACATAATCGCCGAAGCTTCCTAGGGTCTGTTGGGATTCAGGATTCTCATCGGGGCTTGGTTGTGATTCAAGCTTGGGATGGACCGATTCGTTTTGACTGACGCCCAATGGGCGAAGAT